>CAYMTN010000297.1:0-5928 GCA_964393335.1 uncultured Anaerolineaceae bacterium | reverse complement strand
AGCGAAGACGCCATACTCAGACCATCTACGCTGACAATCGCTGCGGCTTCGACATCGGGTGAGCTTACCTGTAAATCGCGCAAGCGCTCTGCCAGTTGATCATTGCGTGATTTAGCCAACGTAGTTCTCCTGACATGTTGGAAAGATACCAGCCGTTTCGTCGTAGTTGAGGACTCAACGTTTTTATGTGATACGAGAGGCAGGCGTCAAAACGCCTTCGTGAGGCGTACTGTAGCACACCGCCGATCCATTGTCAAGCATCGCGGGCCGTGCCGGATCGCCCGGCACGCGCGCCCCATTTTTCGCGCGGATTGTGCAGCTTGCACCGGCCTGCCGGCCCCCGGACCTCATTTCTCACCCCGAAGAATAAGGCCGGATGCCCATCTCAACGTTTTCTTTCGACATCATCTCACCTTAAAAACCGTAATTCGTCACATTTTCTCTGTCCACATCCTCCACATCCGCTATAATGTGGGATATTGCGCCGGTCTTTTTGGATAATGAGGGATATTTGCTCCTCCCATGCAACGGCACTGCTGGCGGTGGTTGTGGATCTGGGTAGGGGTTCTGGTTGCTGGCTGCGGACAGATCTGGTCTTCTGAGGGGACGCCCGCCGCGACACGAGAACCTACGCTGCCCTTGCTGGGTTATACGCTGCTGCCCCCTTCCCTGACGCCCGGCATCCATCCCGTCTATACGGCGACCCCGCTCATCACGGCAGATGCGACCGACGTCAGCGTGTCCCCGATTGCGCTGCATTTGCGGATCGCTGGCCCGGCCTGTTATGAAACGCCGGTCGGCAGTTTGATCTGCCTGGGCCAGGTGTACAACCCGCTCGATACGCCGGTCGAACAGGTCGCGGTCGGCGTGCAGCTCGTAACCAGAGACGGCGCGCCGCTGGTGATGCAAGAGACGCTGCTGGCCCGCGTGGTCCTGCCAGCCGGTGGCAAGGGGCCGTATCGCGTGCTGTTTGAAACGCCGCCACCGGGGTACAGCGCCGCGTACCCGATCGTGCTGTCCGCGCAGATCGCCCCCAACATCGATCAACGCTACGCCGAACTGACCCTGCGCGAAGTATCCGGCTCATTCGTGATCGACCAGTACCAGGTGACCCTGTCCGTCATCAACAAAGGTACGGCAGCCGTCGGGCAGGTCACGGTCACCATGACGCTGCTGGACGATCGCGGGCAGGTAACCGGCTTCCGGCAGATGCTGCTGGACACGCCCCGCTACCTGGAACCCGGCGAATCGATGGCGCTGACGATGAAGGTGATCCCGCAAGGGGAAAACACAGTGGGGTTTGATGCGTTTGCCGAAGGGCACCTGATCTCCGGGGATTAAGGCAGAGTCGCCGCTACGGCGCGCGTGACGGCTGCCCATTCGGCCAGGCCGAGTGTTTCCGCGCGGCGCTGTGGATCGACTCCGCCCGCCCGCAGCACGTCGTCGGCCTGCGTCTTTTCGACGTGCAGCCCGGCGCTGAGCGCGTTACGAAGCTGTTTGCGTTTTTGCCCGAACCCGGCCCGCACCACGCGGAAAAACAGCGCGCTGTCCGGCACATCGACCGGCGGCGCGGCATACACGTCGATGCACACGACCGCTGACTCCACGTCGGGACGCGGCCAGAACGCCGCCGGGTTGAGGTGCATGGCGATGTGCGGCTGCCCGTAAAACTGCACGCTGACCGACAGCAAGCTCATATCGCCCGGCTCCGCGACCAGGCGCTCGGCTACTTCGCGCTGCACGGTGATCACCAGCCGCTGTGGCCTGGGGCCGCTTTCGAGCAGGCGGCGCAAAATGGCGCTGGTGATGTAGTACGGCAGGTTGGCGACGACCGTATACGGCGCGTCCCCGACGTATGCTGCGAGATCGATTGTCAGAATATCGCCGTGAATCACCTCGACGTGCGGCTGCCCGGCAAACGTCCCGCGCAGCAGCGGTACCAGCCGGTCATCGACTTCCACCGCGATCACGCGCCGCGCCTCGCGCGCCAGAATCCGCGTCAGGTTGCCGGTGCCGGGACCGATCTCCAGCACGGTCGAGCCGGGCGTGATCGCCGCCAGTTCGACGATTTTTTCGAGCGTGTTCGGATCGTGTAGAAAGTTCTGGCCGAGGCTCTTTTTGGGGGAAATGGCATGTTGTTCCAACAACCGGCGGTCATTCATTGGGATCGTCCCTCTCACGGCACAGGCTTGCCGTAAGCGACCAGGCGCGGCGTCGGGGACTGCTCGACCCATGCCTGTTCGGTGCGGTTGATCTCCTGCCCGTCTTCGTAGCGCACGCGAATCTCGTGGCGGCGCAGCCCGTCGGCCCCTTCCTGGATCACGCGCTTCTCGTCGGTCGCCAGGTGTGAATCAGGCCGGTAGATGGTCGTGAAGGGGATCAGTTCATCTTTGGTGATCACGTTCTCGGTCACGCGCACGACACGGATCACCAGCCCGGCTTCGAGCGGCGTTTCCAGCGCGGGCTGCGTGTAATCCAACCCGACCGGCGCGATCCCGATCGCGGCCAGCGCATCCCCAACCGTCGGCCCCAACGCGCGGGTAACGAGCTGCTGGCCGTCGACCAGCACCGTCAGCGGCACCGAGCGCTCAATGATCACGGTCATTCCGGCGGAAACCGGCGTATCGAGGTCCGGCGTGATGCGGTCCGCGAGGTAGAGAGTCAGCCCGACAGCATCCAGCGCGCGCCCCACGTCAACCGCCGTCGTGTGAATCGTCCGCGCCTGGCCCGCATCGACGACGGTCAGCGGCACGCTGCGGATCACGCGCAGGGTGTTGATCGGCGTCTGCCATGCGGAGTCGGCCAGCCGTGCCGCCGGTACGGCCTGCCCGTTGACCTCGACCACGTCATACGGGCCAACGGACACACCCTGCTGGGCCAGCAATTCGCGCGGAGATGCGGGTTGGGTCCGCACCTGCCGCGTGACGCCGTCCACCTGAAGGGCAATGGCGGTGGCGCGGCGAACCGTGATCACCATGCCGCCATCGAGCGGCGTATCCGGGCCGGGCTGCACCACGTCTTCCGGGTCGAGCCACACGCCCAGGTCGTCCAGCACATCGCCCACCGTCCCGGCATGAGTCCGCACGCGATGCGACTCCGCATCGACGGTCACCGTCACGGTGAGCCTGGTCGTGTTATACACCGCCAGCAGCACGCCGCCGATCACCAGCAGGGTGACCAGCGCCCCGGCAGCGCGTGCCCGCCACCGGGCGGGCGGCGGGCGGCGCAGAAGCCGGGATGGGCGCGTATCAGGAGTCGTCTCAGGCATCGTCAGTCCAACTAAAAAACGGGGCGCGGATTGTAGGCACGCTGCTCGGGCCAGGCGCTCCTACGGCACCCAGGGTATAGCCCTTAGTGCTGCTGCCTTCCGGCCCTGACACGGTTCGGACGCCCTGCCGCGCAGGACCCAGTCCGAGCAACCTGCCAACAATCCACCGCCCGGTGGATGGTCGTTGAATCTATGGCCAGCATATTAGCGAATCCGGCGGCGCTTGTCAACCGTTAGCTGGAGAGTGCGAGCAAAACGTGTCAGCGGATTTTGGGGCGGTGAGCCTCACCCCCTGGCCTCACGCCGACGAGGTCGGACGTTCGGCCTTTCCCCCTCTCCACGCGGCGTGGAGAGGGGGAGTCGAGGCGCGCACGCGCCGAGGCGGGGGTGAGGCTAGATCGCAGACTGGCTGAGTTGTCACGTAACTGAATGACAACCTTCGCATATTCCCTAGCTGTACGGCGGGAGTGGCAGTGTCACGCTGAACTCGCTGCCCTGCCCCAACCGGCTTTCAACCCGGATGGTGCCGCCATGCTGTTCCACGATCGTTTTGACAATCGACAGCCCCAAACCCGATCCCTCGATGCGCCCGTGCGCCTCGTCATCGACGCGATAAAAGGCGTCGAACAGGTGCGGCAGATCGGCTTCCGGCACGCCCAGGCCGGTATCCGCCACGTAGATCGTCACGCAGCCGGTATCCGGCACCGCCGATACCAGGATGCGCCCGCCCTTCGGCGTGTACTTGAGCGCGTTGGACACCAGATTGTCGATCACGCGCACAAAACGGCTGTCATCGATCACCACCTGCACGTCGTATTCCGGCGGCTGCCAGACGAGTTCGATGCTTTTGTCTTCCGCGATATGATAAAACCCGGCCAGGCTGTGCTCTAGAAACTGCACGAGCGACACCGGGGCCAGCGCCAGCTCCCCGCCGGTTTCCATCCGCGCCAAGTCGAGAATATCCGTCACGAGCGCCCGCATCTTTTCGACATTGACCTGAATGTTCTGGCGTACCTCTTGCAGCAGCGCCTGATCCCGGCCACTGGCCTCGATCCGGTCCAGCAGGCTGGTGTAGCCCAGGATCACGTTCAGCGGATTGCGGAGATCGTGCGTCGCCATGCGAAGAAACTCGTTTTTCATGTTATCCAACAGCTCGAAATGCTGGCGGTCCTGCTCGCGCAGGGCTTCAATCTCGCGGCGCTGGCGGACCAGCATCAACTGGTTCGCCACGCGTGCCAGCACTTCCTGAAGCTTAAACGGCTTGGTGATGTAATCCGCGCCGCCGACGTCAAATGCATGCACGACATTATCCGTCTCGCTCAACGCACTGATGAACATCACCGGGATGTCAGATGTTCGGGGGTTTGCTTTCAGCCGCTGACACACCTCGTAGCCGTCCATATCCGGCATGAATATGTCGAGCAGCACGATATCGGGGGGATCGCCGGCGATCATGTTCAGCGCCTGCGCGCCGCTGGTCGCTTCGCGGACGGTGTACCCGCGCGAGACGAGCATATCGTTCAACAGTCCGAGGTTAGCCGGGGCATCGTCTACCATCAAGATCGTCACACCCCGCGCATCAATCATCTGGTCTGACACCATTCAACTCCTGATCTGACAAGGTGCCTGCCGCTAAGCCAGTTCCAGGCACCGCATGTAAAACTGTTCCAACGCCGCCGCCGCGGGAGGATCGTGCTGCCGGATGGTGTCGATGAGGGATTCCCAGCTCAAAGCGGCTAATTCGACGTGCTGAATGGCCGGTACCAGCCATTCGTCATACCATTGCTGCTTGCGTTTTGCGCCATAGGCTTCGACGCGCTGTTTACCTTTTTGTCGTAAGGATTCGCGGCTGAGGGGTTCGGCAAACACGCCGTGCAAAATCTGCGTGTGCGGGGCCACGACATAAAACCCCAGGTACGCGACATCCGGCGGGTAGCGGTTGGCATGCCGCAGCGCTTCGGCCATCCCGGCGATGCAGCTCGCCGCCCGGTCAAAATAGCGCGCCTGTTCGATGCCCGGCGGCAGTGGCTCGGCCAGGGTCGCCACCAGGGTCACAAAGTGGTGCGCGTCTTTGTGCAGCGACAGGTGATCCTTGCCATCACTGGTTTTTACGTCAAAATGCCCGACAGCGCCATCTACACGCGGGCGCTTTTCCGCCAACAAATCGCCCTGGTGGCGCTTGTCGAACACCGTTGGCAGGCGCGGGCCAGCGTACCACCGCGCCCCGGTCGAGACGCGCAGCGGGTGCCCCGGCACAGGATGCGTCACATACCAATCGATCACCAGCCGCAGCAGCCAGTTCGCATTATACAACGTCGCGGGCGGCAGCAGCGGCGAGTCCGTTGAGCACGATTGCAGCAGGGCGACCACTCGATCTAACACGTCTCGAAGACTCCCCAATGGCGGGACCGTTCAGGTACAGCGTACCGTGTACTGATAAGTGTACACCAGGGCGGGCCGGAAGGCATCTCTAGACAACGGTACCAGCCAGGCGCAGTTGCAGTTCTCGCCCCAGGGATTACAATGGACTCGTAACGACCGCCGGACAAGGTGCCACCATGACAACAACACAAGACATCATCGAAAAACTGCGCGAACGCGGCGAACGCCTGACGATCCAGCGCCGCATGGTGATCGACGCGTTGTGCGCGCAGGGCGAG
>CAYMTN010000296.1:0-5954 GCA_964393335.1 uncultured Anaerolineaceae bacterium | reverse complement strand
GTGCGCCGCTTCGACCTCGATGACCGCGCGTTTTACGAGGACGACTGGCAGGTGATCGAAAGCCCTGCCGGGCTGACCGCGCCGTTGATCCATGAAGGCCGCCTGGTCGGGTACGTCTCGGCGTTGAGCGCAGGCAGCACGCCCGACGATTTTGACCTGCTGGCGTTGGAATACAGCGTGGACACGCTCACCCGCGAGCTGGTGCGCCAGCAAGCGGTCGAGCTGAGCGTCGAAGCGCCACCGGCTTCCCGCGATTGGATCACGGATTGGCTGACCAACCCGGCGGCGGATGATGCACTGCTGGCGCTACGCGCCGGTCAAGACAGCTTCCAGCCGGGAATCTGGTATGCTGCCGTGTTGTTCCACTGGCAGCCGGCGGATGATCGTCCCGGCGGGTCGTTTTCGCCGGAACGGATGGTGCGTATCATCCAGAACGAGCTGAACCAGCGCCGGATTCACGCCCCGGTCGGGCAATATGCGGACCGGGCGGTGCTGCTCTTCCCGCTGGACGAACCGCAGCAAACCCAGCGCCTCAAACAAATGGTCAACTTGCTGCATACCACGCTGGCCCAGATCGCGCCGAACGGCGACATCACGGTAGGTGTCGGGCGGCCCACGATGGGCTTGACGGCGCTGCGCGAGTCGTTCCGCGAAGCCGACCGGGCGCTGGCGCTGCCCGGCAAGCTGTCGATTGAGGCGCCGGTCGCGTTTTTTGGGGATTTGAGCCTGTACGAGCTGCTGCTCGGCGTCAGCGACCCCAAAATGCTGACCAATTTCTGCGATCACTGGCTCGCGCCGCTGATCCGGTATGATGACCAGCACCATACCGACCTGCTGCCCACGCTCGACGCCTATTTTGCCAACAACGGCAACATGGCGCGCACCGCGCACGTGCTCAACATTCACCGTAACACACTCGTGTACCGGCTGGGCCGTATCACCGAAATTTTGCAGTTCGATATGGATGACTCCGACGTGCGCCTGAACCTGCACCTGGCGCTGAAGATTCACCGCCTGTTGGACGGCTACAAGGCGTCATAGGGTTTAAACATCACCGGTCCCCGTGCTGTGAAGCATGAGGACCGGTACACCTTACCTGACGTGCCGCTAGCCCCCTAAGAGCGCGTCCTCGGCGGCCCGTAACACCTCGTCACGCGGCGAAAGGATGCTGTCCACCGTCACCGGCACGCGAACGTCCGGCGGCACGCCGCGCCCCTCGATCAGGGTTGCGCCTGTCACGGGATCAACCGGGCGACCGGTTGGAATCTGCATTTGCAGCCCGCCCGGTAGTTGGTACTGGCCGTCGCCTACTTCGCCCGCAAAGCCGCCGGTCGGCGTATTGCCCACGATCAGCGCCCGGTGATCGATGTGCATGGCATACGCGAACAGGTCCCCCGCGCTGCCGGTCATGGTATTGACCAGCACCGCGACCGGTCCATCATAATACGGATCGCCTTTCAGAATCTCGATAAAGCCCCGGTAGGCGAAATTACCCGCGCCATCCGCGTAATAAAAATCGAACAGCCGCCGGTAGTCAGGGAAGAAGCGCCCGGCCATCGCCATCGCAAGCTGCGCCAGCCCGCCGCCGTTATCGCGTATATCCAGGATGATGCCCTGCGCGCCGTCATCGATCAGGGATTGCAGCGCATCGCCGAACATGGCGTCGGCAGCGCTGACTTCTTCGGCAAAACCGGCGATTTTGATGTAGCCCACCCCGGAAGCAAGCATCTGGCTGCTGATCACGTCACCCATGAGCGAGCCGCCGAACGCTTCCAGGAACCAGGAAAAATCGGGGACGCGCGTCAGTGTCGCGCTGTGTTCGGCACCATCCAGCGCGCGCCATACCAGCGCCACCTGCGATCCGACCGGGCCTTGCAGCATGGTCGCCGCCTGCAAAAAGCGCCGCCCGTGCGCCGTCGAAGCGCTGGTCAGCAGCAGCGGCGTTTCGTCCAGCGCAGCCAGTGCGGGGATCGAATCCATGCTCAGCAGAATGCTGCCCAGCGTGATCCCGGCTGTGGCAGCGGGTAATCCCTTGACGATTTTGGCGACCACCACTTCACCCGCGTCGGTCACGACCAGTTTGCTGATGCCCACGCCGCCCATCAGAAAGTTCTGCATGATCGGGAGTGACACGTACCCGACGTGGGTGTCGGGAATCAACGCGCCAAAACGCGCCATGATCAGGTGAAAGTCGAGATCGGTTTGGGCGGCCTTGACCAGCGGCGTGATCTCGCCGTAAATGGCGTCCCAGTCCATGTTCTTTTCGACTGTGAACGGATAGGTTGCCTGCGTGCGCTGGAACAGCGTGTTCCAGGCGTCGATGTAACTCATGCCGCTGTAATCGTTCAGGCCGCCCGTGCTCTCCACGATGGGCACGTCAACCGTCGTTTCGCGGATCACGGTAAACGGCGTTGTATCCAGCGCGATCACGCTCCACCCGGCGGGCAGGGGGATCAGCGTGTCGTCGCTGGTGAAAACGGCACCATCCGGCCCGCTGCCGCCGGGGAACAGCTCGCCGTCGTTGGCCGACCAGGCGATCACCGTGCCGCCGATCACTTCATACGTCTGGGGATCCAGCCGTGCCGACATGTCGAGCGGCATCTCGCCCCGGTCAATGTATTGGTCGCCCAGGTAGTTGATGTACGTCACGGTGGCGAAGACCTGCACGGCAGGCGGGGATGTCGCGTCGCCGTCGAAGTCCAGCAGGGTGCCGCGCGGCGTATCGGGCAGCGTCAGGGTGTACTCGCCGCTGACGATGTCGCCGTTTAATGTGCCGAGGACCTGCGCGTCGGGCGGCGACTGGAAATCGAAGTCCATCAACACCTGCCCGGTCAGGTCGTATAACGCGACGCCGGTTTCCGCGCCGAGGGTCGGGTAGATCGGGTTGGTCGTGACGTAACTGCCGGTGATCGTGTGCGGCTCACTCGCCGCGCGGCGCGGGGCGTTCTCGCCCGGCGACATGGCCCAAACGGGGATCGCCAGCGTGCCCAGCAGCGCGCTCATGACGACGGCGGCCAGCGTTCGGCGTAGGTTAGCGGTCATGGGGTTTTCCTTCGGTTGACTGTTCGTGCGCCTATCTTGTGTAGCTTATATCCCAAACGAACGCAACTGCCCAACTCTGCCGGTTATACGCGTGTCTTCGGCACTGTGACCAGGAATCCACGCACGAATTTGTGAAAGGATGACTTGTGTGAAGCGGTTCACGTATGCCATACTACGTTTGAAGTTGGAGGGGAAGAACAGACGGACGGTTGGGCCACAGGCCGCGACTCGTCCGTCTTAGGGTTTCAGAGGCCGTTTACATCGCCATCGTGATCATCACCAGGGCGTCCGCATTGCCAACCGGGGGACCGCTGACCATACGCACGCGCGTATGCACGATCTCCAAACCGAGGCCGAGCGCAGCGCGCAGCAGGGGCGGCTGCCCGGCGTAGACCGGCAGCACCAGCCCGCTCATGCCCTGGCCCTGCCCGTAGGTTTGCATCTCCTGCAAATAACGCGGCCAGGACGCCGCCGCACCGGGCAGGCAGGCGGCGACTTCGACCGTCAGGTACGTTTGCGCGCTTTGCAGCCGCCGCGATCCGTGTCGCAGCACGGCAAACGCGACCGGCACATCGTCTTCCCGCCAGATCAACGTTGCGCCGGCGTTTTCGTCTTCCAGCCAACGCGCGGCGGGCGTGCAGTCCAGGCCGGGTACCATCTGCGCGGAGATCGCCGCGATTTCGCCGCCGCCGCTCCACCGGGCAAACTGCGTGCTGCTGGCCGCCGTGATCGCGCCCTGGTACAAAAACGTCATGTATCGCGCCTCCAGCCCCAGGCTGGTATACAGCGCCAAATTTTTCCCGCTTTCGGGCATAGTCTCAAGCGCCAGCGTGGTACACCCGGCCTCGCGCAGCACGGCCAACCCGGCGGCGATCACGGCGCGCCCCAGCCCAAACCCCTGTTTGCGCGGCGCGACGCCCAACGTGCCGAGCCAGCCCAGCGATCCCCAGACGTGCGTGAAACAGTACCCGGCGATGCGCCCCGGCGGCGACTCGATCACCACGCCCGGAAACGGGCGGCGCAGCGCGGCGTTCATGTTTTCGGGCGTGCGCAGCCGCAGCGGGCGTGTGATCTGGTGGCGCGCGCGGCGATACGTGTCGAAGGCGTCGCGGTCGATCTGGCACACGTCTTTGAGATCGGCGGGTGTCATGGGCCGGACCACGTGCTCAGCACCGCGTAGGGGAGATTGGTCACTCACTGCGCATCGTCCTTGGTGCAAAATCGATCGCGGATTCGCCGCACTGCGACCCGCTCAAAACACGGTCCTCTAAACACCCTCGTTCAACCGGTCCATCAGCCAGCGGCAGCGTGCGTCGCGTTGGGCAGTCATATCCGGCGGCGGATCGGCGACCCCCGTCACTTCCAGCGAAAACGACGCGGCCACCGCGCCGTAACACGCCGCCCGCCGCAGGTCCCCGGTTTCCAGCCAGCCGACCAGAAACGCGCCGCAGTACGTGTTGCCCGCGCCGGTCTGGTCGATGAGGTGCGGCACCGAAACCGGCGGCACGGCGATCAGGTCCGGATCGCCGCGTGTGCCCACCAGCGATCCCCGTTCGCCCATGCGCAGCGCGGCGATGGTCGCGCCGTCGTCGAGCATGGCACGCACCAGCGTGGATGGGTCGGCGCGGCCATAAATCTGCTCCGCTTCGAGCAGATTCGGGGATACGATGTCGATGTGCGGCAGCGCGGCGCGGAACTCGGCTGCGTGTTCAGAGATCATATACTGCTGGAGCGGCTCCCACAACAGCACCGCATCCGGGTAGAGCGCGCGCCAGTCCGGCAGGCGGATCGCGTCACGCAGCAAATACACGCCGCGCGCCGCGTGATAGGCGGTGGGCACCTGCGACGGGTCCGGCTGGTAGATGAACGGGTCCAGCTCATCCACGCGAAAAACCTCGGTGCGTTTGCCGTCCCACTCGAATAACTGCCAGGCGCGCGCCTGCGGGATGTCCAGCCAGATCACACCTTGCAGGTCAAAATCCCGTGCCAGCCGCTGCCGGGCCGAATCGGGCAGGTCGCGGCCTGCGCACACGCTGATCCCGGCGCGTTGATCCCAGATCAACATCCCGGCGGCCCCGTGAATGGCTCCCCCGCCAAGCACCGCCAGACGCGTATCCCCATTGGGGAAAATGATATCATCGACGATGAGACCGCCGACACACACGTAGGCGGGGTGTGGGGAATCGGGCATGGCGCGTTTATCCTGACAGGTCGGTGAGTGTGTCGATCAGGTGGCTGTCTCGGATGCGGCTGGCACCGTCCGCCCAGCCAACCGTCCGGCCTTCGCCGAAGTCGCGGAAATAGTGCGCGCGGATGGCCTGCGCGCGTTCGGCGGCCAGCAGCTCGCCGGGGATGCTGTAGACCAGCGGCGCGAAACACTCGCGTACCTGGCCTTTGACCGGCAGCACGTGCGCGGCGTACTCGCTGATCGCCTGTTCGCCGTCCGGCAGCACCGCCGCCACGCGCCGCCCGATGGCGTGCGCCGCGCGGGCTACCTCGGCCATGCGGTCGGCGTCACGGTTCGCCGCGCTGATCAAAATCGTCGGGGTGTCGCGGCGGGTGGCGAAATATTGCAGGTGCGCCCATTCTTCGGTCTCCTGGGCCAGCGCCGGATCGCCGCTGGCTTCGAGCATTTTGGCCGCGCTAAACATCGCCACGCCGTACAGCGGCCCGGCCCCGACATACACAAATTCCGGGAGGTCGCCCCACGCCTGCACGATCTCGCGGACCAGCGGATCACACGCGCGGATCGTCGCTTCCATCACGTCCGCCAGCGCGACCAGTTCGGCCCGCAGCGCGTCGGCGCGGGTGGTGGTCAGGTGGCCGCGCACTTCGCCGATCCGGATCGCAGCGCTGTAGAGCGCCATCTGCGAAGCGAGATACGAGCGCACGCCCGGCACGACCATGCCGCG
>CAYMTN010000295.1:0-5980 GCA_964393335.1 uncultured Anaerolineaceae bacterium | reverse complement strand
CGGAAGTGACGGGCGTATGCAGCACGCCAAGAGTAGACCTGGTGAAAACTCTGGGGGCCGATCACGTTATTGACTACACTCAAGAGGATTTTACCGAAAACGGTGAGGTCTATGACCTTATTTTTGACGTATTAAACAAAAGCTCGTTTTCACGCTGTAAACGCTCGCTAACGGAAAACGGACGCTATCTTTTAGCCAACTTTAAGATGAAACAGCTTTTTCAAATGCTGTGGACATCCCTGATCGGCAGCAAGAAAGTGATCTGTGCGTTGTCCATCGAAAGTCCTGAAGATCTGATTGCCGTCAAAGCGCTTGTTGAGGCGGGAACGATTAAAGCGGTCGTTGATCGATGCTATCCGTTGGAGCAGGCTGCCGAGGCTCACCGGTATGTCGAAGAAGGGCAGAAAAAAGGAAGTGTCGTCATCACGATGGACTATACCTGATCCAACGCTGCACCACTAAAGCAATCTCGGAGGAGACGCATGAAAGCGATTGTACACACACAGTTACGGATCACCGGATGTTCTTCAGCTTAAAGAGGTCGAAAGACCTGCGCCTAAGGACGGTGAAGTCCTTGTAAAGGTTCATACAGCAGCCGCAAATCCCGTTGACTGGCGTTGTATGAGGGGGGCACTGTTCCTGGTTCGCCTAGAGGACGGGCTTCGAAAACCCAGAAACCCGATGCTCGGCGCTGTACAGAAGTGATGCGCTGCCAGCCGTATATCGATTATATGGATCGCGAGTAGGCGACTTGATCACCCGGTTGACGGGATGTCCACCCACGTGTGATCACGGCCCCAAAATTCTGTGGTGGAAGGAAGAAGAACCGGCGGCCTACCAGCGCATCGCCAAGTTCGTAACACCTGCCGAGTACGTGGCAGGCAAAATGGCCGGGTTGAAGGGTGAAGATGCGTTTATGGACTACACCTTGTCTCGGAGTCTGTGGCTAAAGACTTTGGCCTTGCACCTGGAACGATTGTGGCAGCGGGCTGCGGTGATACGGCAGATTCCAGACGAAGGAAATCCCTTTGACGGGTCATGCGCGAAAAGGAATGTTACGGGGGAAGAAAGCAAATTCCCCGCCCCGCATAGCCTCAACACCCCGTTCAACGTGGGGTGTTTTTCGTTGAGGGACTTAACGCCAAAGTGCGCATGGCAGGCACTTGTGCTTATCCGCCAGTTGCGTGCGGAACGGTCCGGGAACGCAGTATAAGGCGCATGGATGACTCCTCTTTCCTTCATCGGAAACAGGGCGACTTTCACAAGAAATTCACTCGAATGACATGTCTTAAATCTACGATTCGTAATACAATAAATCCAGATTGTGTCAAGGATGCGTTTGGCTATCTTCTACCGGATACAAGTCAGGGCTTGATTCTTTCCGAAGATAATCATGCTCGTTCGTTTGACTATTGATATATAGCACGCCGTCAGCCCGCGTTTTTCAAGGGAATATGGAGGATATAGTGATTTTCTACAAGAAGACCACCCTGTCAGTATTACTATTTCTAATCTGTGTTTTCGCTGTTTGGCAAAGCCCACAAGCGAATGCGGCGGTGGCTACCGACGCGGAACTCTATGATTTTCAGTGCTCCAGCCCATCAGTGAAGATGCGCGTCATGGGCACCTTTGATCACGATGATGGTTTTGTGGGGCCGGGAGGCGATCCGCTCGATTTGTTTGGCGTGCGAATCACTGATGGGCTGGATAATACGCTGCTAGAGTCCACCATGGGGGTAGTGGTGGGCGAGTCGATGTTCGAGCCGGGTGTAATTTATGGCATAGGGACTCCTCTGCAAAACCCGATCAACATCGAAGTATATGAAGCGGTTGATTACAGTGGTTTTGGTGATCTGCAGATAACGCGCTCATTTGATTCACCGTGTCTTCCGCCGGTGCTGAATGGCATCATCTCCGGCACGATCTACGAAGCTGACGGCGTCACGCCGGTGACGGTCGATGCCGGGGTGGCAGTGCTGACAGCCGCCAATGCTGATTGGGTCGATGGCGTTCAGGCGGACCCGGATGGCTCGTATTCCATTACCCTGTCCCCAGGCGACTACCGCGTGTTTGCTAACACCGCCGACAGCGCGCGCGAGTTCTACGACAACTCGCCGTATTTCTCCACAGCGACAACGGTGACGGTCACCGCAGGTGCGACTGCATCCGGGATCGATTTTGCGCTTGACCCCGGCGGCATGATCTCAGGCACCGTCACGGATACGCTGGGTAATCCGCTGGAAAACATCAACGTCGGAACCGGCGCGCCCTATACCAGCGGAACATGTACTGATGCCAACGGGAATTACCTGCTGACGAATGTTCCGCTGAACGCTCCCTACACCATCCTGGCAGGCGGTGATAACTGGTGCGACGGCGGACCGGACACCTACCTGCAGGAGTGGTGGCAAGAGGAACCTTTCGAAGAAAACGCCACGCCGGTGACGGTTGTGTCAGAGGCAATAGGCGTCACCGGCATCGACTTCACACTGCTGGAGGGCGCGACGATCTCCGGCATCGTGACGGAAGAAGACGGAGTCACACCAATTGCAGGCGCGTGGGTCAACGTGGAAGAAGTCACCGAAGGCTGGGGATTGGGTAGCGCAGAAACTGCAGCCAATGGCACATACACTATCGAGCGTATCTATCCCACGCCGGTGCGCGTGCGCGCGGATGCAAACGACCATGCGTTTGAGTTCTACGACGACGCCGGACAGAACGGTGAGTACGCTACACCGATTGCCCTGACTTCCGGCGGGCACACCACCGGCATCGACTTTGCACTCGGGTTGGGCGGCACGATCTCCGGTACGGTGTACGAGGATGATGGTGTGACCCCACTGGCAAATATGAATGTGGGACTCGTCGAAGTTTGGATTGGCGTGTGTACCGATTCGAACGGTCACTACACACTCTACGGTGTACCACTGGATGAGCCAGTGTATGTATACTCCGGTGGGGACAACTGGTGCGAGGGCGGCTCACAAGCTTACCTCGTGGAGCGGTGGCAGGAACAATCTGAATCTGGGGCCGCCACACCTATCACGCTGACACTGGCTGCCCGCGACGCAACCGGTATCGACTTCACGCTGCAAGAAGGCGCGACGATTTCTGGCATCGTGACGGAAGACGACGGCGTCACACCAATTGCAGGCGCGTGGATCACGGTCGAAGAGGTCACCGAAGGCTGGTGGCTGGGCGACGCGGAAACCGCCGCCGACGGCACGTATACCATCGAGCGCATCTACCCCACCACGGTGCGCGTGCGGGCGGGTGCACAAGGCCATGCGTTTGAGTTCTACGACGACGCCGGGCAGAACGGTGAGAATGCGACACCGATTGCCCTGACTGCCGGCGGGCACACCACCGGCATCGACTTTGCACTCGGGTTGGGCGGCACGATTTCCGGCACGGTCTACGCCGATGATGGTGTGACACCGTTGGCAAACATGCACGTCGAACTGGACAATCACTGGATGGGTGTGTGTACGGATACGAACGGGCAGTACACGATCTACCGTGTGCCGCTCGACGAACCGCTGTATGTGTACTCTGGCGGTGATAACTGGTGCGACGGCGGCCCAACAACCTACCTCGACGAATGGTGGCAAGAGCAAGCCTTCTTTGAGGATGCCACACCGATCACACTGACGCTGGCTGCCCGCGACGCAACCGGCATCGACTTCACGCTGCTGGAAGGGGCGACGATTTCCGGCATCGTGACGGAAGAAGATGGCGTCACGCCGATCGCAGGCGCGTGGATCGGCGTGGAAGAAGTCACCGAAGGGTGGTGGCTGGGCGGCACGGAAACCGCCGCCGATGGCACGTATACCATCGAGCGTATCTACCCCACGCCGGTGCGCGTGCGGGCGGATGCACAAGGCCATGCGTTTGAGTTCTACGACGACGCCGGGCAGAACGGTGAGAATGCGACACCGATTGCCCTGACTTCCGGCGGGCACACCACCGGCATCGACTTTGCGCTGGGGCTGGGCGGCACGATCTCCGGCACAGTGTACGCGGACGATGGCGTCACGCCGCTGGCGAACATGCACGTCGAACTGCACGATCACTGGATGGGCACATGTACGGATGCGAGTGGACAGTACACGTTGTACAGTGCACCGCTGGATGAGCCGGTGTACGTGTACTCCGGCGGTGATAACTGGTGCGACGGCGGCCCCACAACCTACCTTGAAGAATGGTGGGAAGAGGAACCTTTCGAAGAAAACGCCACGCCGATCACACTGACGCTGGCTGCCCGCGACGCGACTGGGATCGACTTCACACTGCAAGAAGGCGCGACGATTTCCGGCATGGTGACGGAAGACGACGGAGTCACGCCGATTGCAGGCGCGTGGGTGAGTGTCGAAGAGGTCACCGAAGGGTGGTGGCTGGGCGGCACTGAGACGGCAGCCGATGGCACATACACCATCGAGCGGATCTACCCCACGACGGTGCGTGTGCTTGCCGGTGGTACCGGTTATGCATTTGAATTCTATGACGACGCCGGACAAAATGGCACCTATGCGACACCAATCACGGTGGCGGCAGGCGGGCATACGACCGGCATCGACTTCGCGCTGTCGCCAGGTGGCTCGATCTCCGGCACGGTGCACGCGGACGATGGCGTCACGCCGCTGGCGAACATGCACGTCGAACTGGACAATCACTGGATGGGCACATGCACCGATGCGAATGGGCAGTACACGTTGTACGGTGTACCGCTGGATGAACCGGTGTACGTGTACTCCGGCGGTGACAACTGGTGTGACGGCGGCTCACAGGCGTACATTCAGGAATGGTGGCAGGAAGCATCTGGCGGAGGCGATGCCATGCCGATCACGCTGACGCTGGCCGCCCGCGATGCAACCGGCATCGACTTCACGCTCCAGGTGGGCGGCTCGATCTCTGGTACCGTAACCGATCAGGATTCCGGCTTGCCGCTTGAAAATATGCTGGTGGGAGTCAGCGGTCCTGATATCGGGAGAGAGGTCTGTACGGCGGCTGATGGCAGCTACACTGTGCCCGGCCTGCCGTTTGATGTTGACCTTACGGTCAGTACCGGCGGCAGCCAAAACTGGTGCGGTGGACCTGTGACCTACATCCAGGAAACCTGGCAGGAATATGCGGGTTGGTGGGATTCAACGCCCGTCACACTCACGGCGAGTAATCCTGACGTGACCGGCATCAACCTGACTCCCATGATCAACGGCATCATTAGCGGCACGGTCCGCGACCAGCTCACGGGGCAGCCGCTAGCTCAGATCAACGTGGATGTGTTCCTGGGACCGGATAGCTGGGTAGGCACGTGCACAGATACCAACGGCAACTATCATCTGAATGTGCCATACGACATGACATTCACGGTGGCTGCGTCGGTCTATGATTGGTGCGCTCCGAGTAACTACATGCCGGAATACTGGCAGGAAACAACCAGCCGCCAGGCAGCTCTTGAAATCACAACAACGAGTGCTGCGCCGAACGTAACCGGTGTCGATTTCACGCTGGAAACAGGTGGCAGCCTCAGCGGTCTGGTTACGGCCGATGAAAGCGGTGACCCGTTGGGATCGATCTGGGTATGTGCGTTCGACTACTCAGCGCCCACCTTTGACCAGGGCGATGCCTGGAAGTGCACACAAACCAACTTCGATGGAACGTACCAAATCTCCGGGATTATTCCAGGTGACAAACGTGTCTGGTTATTCCCCGATGATCGTCTACGTTTGTTTTACAATGGCTCAAATACGTTTGAAGGGGCTACCCCCGTGACGGTCACGGGCGGCAGTACGACCAGCGGGATCGACTTCTCGCTGCCGCTCGCCGGGGTGATTAGCGGCATGGTCTACGAGGAAGACGGCGTGACGCCGCTGCCCTCGGTAACGATATCAACCGGCACAGGTGAATATCCCGAATGCTCGCAGGCTGACGGGTCGTACCGCATCTTCGTACCCGCCGGGTCACATGTCGTCAAAGCCGG
>CAYMTN010000294.1:0-5990 GCA_964393335.1 uncultured Anaerolineaceae bacterium | reverse complement strand
AGCGTCTCGTCGAGGCGATCCCCTGGCACGCCCGGCACCCACGCCAGCGCCCACGCGATCAGGTCCGCCCAGCGGTCACCCAGCGCGGCTGAGGCCCAGCGCGCCGACGCCGGTTTAGAGACAATCGCGCCGTATTCGAGCGTATACAGCGCGCGGCACATCGTCAGCACGGCGAAGGACTGATACTCCCCGTCGTCCACCATCCGCGACGGATCGTCGAGCATCCGCCGCCACCACCCGCGCAGCGCACCGTGCACGCCACGCCGCAGATCGTCCGCCGACACGGGCGCGATCAGCGTCTGCGGATCGGGTCCGGCCAGCACGACGCCGTGCTCACGGATGATATGGTGTTGGATGATCCAGTCCGTGCCGTGTCCTGCCACGTAAAACCGCCGCTCGTTGACCATCGGAAACGGACCCGCCGCCGGATCGTAGCGCCACAACGCCGCCTGCGGGATGTACGAGCCTTCGAGCTTGGCCGCCCACTTGAGGCCGCTCGCCCACAGGCGCGCGTGCATCGCCTCCAACGCGTGAATCGCGTCGTCAGAGAGGGAATCGACCGTGACGACGAGAAAATCAATGTCGCTGGTCTTCGGGTTGAAGTCGCCACTGGACAGCGAGCCGTACAGGTACATGCCCGCCAATTGATCGCCCAGCGTCGTTTGTACGCCCGACAGCAGCAGGTCCAGCACGGCGTTCACGTCGGGATAGGATGTGGGCGGTATGGCGTGTGGCATGTTACCGATCCTTCGTCGCAAAAAAAACGATTCGGCGCGGCGCCAATCATAGCGCATGAATCGCCGCAGGGCTGCCGCGTAACGGTCGACGCCACCTCGTGGTGGTCGAAGTGGCGTCGATTTTCAGGTTTCATAACCGGCGAGCAGGCAGGCAGCTCGCCGTCGGTTCACGCGTGAGCCGTCAGTTCACGACATTGCTGGTCGGAAGTGCAGCGCCGTGCCAGACATCGTCATAGTTGGGACCAAGCGTATTGGCGGGGACCCACAGGAACTGGCACACCCACAGGATTTTGTAGTATTGGCCGGTGGAGTCCATCCCAATAACGCGCGCCGACTTGCCGGCGGTCATGGTCAGCGGTGGCTCGACCAGCACACCCGGTTCGGAGTACAGCGGCGCATCCGCTATAAAGGTGCCGCCTACCGCGGATGCCGGGATATTCATCAGGACGTCGCAGCCGGCAGTCGTGGAGATGCCGTTGAAGTCATTGGCGTCACACGTGAAGTGCGCCGAATTGACCGAAAGCTGGTTCTGACCGGCGTCCAACAGGCGGACCGTGATGGTGTACTGGGTGCCCGGCGTCAGCGGCCACGAACCGGTCTGCATGCCGCGAGTGTTCTCGTCAAAGACAAACCAGTCGGTATCAAAAGGACCAGGAGCCGTGCTGCCGAAATATTCGTCCATATAGACAACGCCAGCGCCGTTCTTCACAATCGTATCCGCATAATAGGTAGCGCCCGGAGTCAAATTCACGAACGACACCGAGAAACCCGTGTCGCCGCTGTTGCACCCGCTGGCGAGACGGCCCTGGAGCAGCCACTGTTCACCCGCCGCCTGTGCAGGCGCGGCGCTCGACAAACCTGCCAGCGCCATGACGGTTGCCAGTAGGACCACCAATGAGACAAATCGCATCTTGATCATCACTTTCTCCCTCCTTGTGAATCAATTTTTGTATGTAACTAGATGTTACCTACATTTTCCATTGTCGCACGTAACACATCTTCTGGCTACAAAAACGTCATAAAAATCAGTTAAAAGCCTGTTTCAAACACTGACTGACCCGTTCCCCACGTCGCCGCGCGGGGCGCGCGGTGGTATAATACGCACATCCGTTCATAACTCACCCCTCCCAGGAGCGCGCCATGTCTCGCCCTACGCTTGTCTTGATCGACGGTCACGCGCTGGCCTATCGCATGTTCTTCGCCCTGCCCGTCCAGGGTTTCCAGACCAGGGGCGGCGAGCCAACCAACGCCGTTTACGGCTTCGCCCGCACGCTGCTGGACCTGCTCGACGAAAAACCCGCCTACCTGGCGGTGACGTTCGACCAGGGACTCTCCGGGCGCGGCGAGTTGTTCGCGGAGTACAAAGGCACGCGCGAAAAAATGCCGGACGACCTGCGCCTCCAGCTCAACCGCATCCGCGACCTGGTCACCGCCTTTAACATGCCGATCCTGGAGCTGGACGGCTACGAGGCCGACGACGTGCTCGGCTCCGTCGCGCCGCAGGCCGAGGTTGAAGGCGTCGATGTGCACATCATCACCGGCGACCGCGACATCTTGCAGTTGATCACCGATCACACGACCGTACAGCTTCCCGGCAAGCGCGGCGACCAGGAAATCTGGGACCTGGATCGCTTCCGCGACGAATACGGGTTGGAACCGCCCCAGTTGGTCGATCTCAAGGGCCTGATGGGCGATTCGTCGGATAACATCCCCGGCATCAAGGGCGTGGGCAAAAAGACCGCCTCCAAACTGATCCAAGCGTACGGCTCCGTCGAAGGCGTGTACGCGCACCTGGACGAAGTCAAGGGCGCGCTGCAAACAAAACTCGCGGAAGGCCGCGACGACGCCTTCCTCTCGCGCGAACTGGCGCGCATCCAGCGCGACGTGCCGGTCACGCTCGATCTATCCGCCTGCGTATCGCACGATTACAACTACGCCGACGTCGAGCAGGTCTTCCGCGAACTCGAATTCCGCTCGCTGGTGGACCGGCTGCCCAGCAGACTTGCCGCCCCGGCGGGGAACGCGCAGCAGCTCTCGATGTTCGAAATGGCCCAGGCCGAAGCAGCGGAACACGCGCCGGTCGTGCCCTACGAGATCGTGGACAATGCGGGCAAACTCGCGGCGCTGGTCGCACGGCTGGAAGCCGCGCAGGCGATCACATGGGACGTCGAAACCACGTCCACCGACCAGATGCAGGCGCGGCTGGTCGGCATCGCGCTGGCCGTCGATGGCGACTTGGGTTATTACGTGCCGGTCGGGCATATTCCGCCCAACGCGCCCGCCGGCATCGCCGCCGAGACGGTCGCCCAGCCGGACCTGATCGACGGGCACACGCCGCGCCAACTGCCGCTGAAGACGGTCATCGACGCGCTGCGCCGGTCCCTGACCGATCCATCGATCCCCAAATACGCGCACAATGCCCCGTATGATCTGGTCGTGATGCGGCGCTACGGCATCGACGTGCAGCCGGTCGCGTTTGACACGATGGTTGCGGAATGGGTCAGCGATCCGTCCAGCCGCAATCTCGGACTCAAGAATCTGGCATGGGTGCGTATCGGCGTGCAGATGACGAAAATCGAAGAGCTGATCGGTTCCGGCAAGAACCAGACCACGATGGACCGCGTGCCGGTCGAAACAGCCGCGCCGTATGCCGCCGCCGACGCCGCCCTGACGTTTCGCCTCGCGGACCTGCTGCGCCCCGAACTGGAAGAAAAACAGGTCTGGAAGTTATTTAGCGAGATCGAAATGCCGCTCGTGCCCGTGATCGCGGATATGGAGATGGCGGGCGTGCTGCTGGACGTGGATTTCCTGCACACGCTCAGCGGCGATCTCAGCGCCCGCCTGGACGACCTGCAAGCGAAAATTTACGACGTGAGCGGCAGCGAATTTAACCTCGGCAGCCCCAAGCAGTTGAACGACGTGCTGTTCAACAAACTCGGTTTGTCGACCGAAGGGCTGCGCAAGACGACACACGGCTTCACCACCGACGCCGCCGCCCTCGACGCGCTCAAGGACGAACACCCGGTCGTCGCGCTGATCCTCGACTGGCGCGAACTCAGCAAGCTGCAAAGCACCTACGTCGATGCGCTGCCCGCGCTGATCAACCCGGAAACGGGGCGCGTGCATACCAGCTTCAACCAGACGGGGACTGTCACCGGGCGGCTGTCGTCCAGCGACCCGAACCTGCAAAACATCCCGATCCGCACGGAAGAAGGCCGCCGTGTGCGCCGCGCCTTTGTCGCCCCGGCGGGCCACCAACTGCTCGCGGTGGATTACAGCCAGGTCGAACTGCGCATCCTGGCGCACTACAGCCAGGACGCCGCGCTGCTCGATGCCTTCCGCAGGGGCGTGGACATCCACCGCGCGACGGCGGCGGCGGTGTTCCACGTCGCGCCGGAAAAGGTGACCTACGAGCAGCGCAGTTTCGCCAAGTCGGTCAATTTCGGGCTGATGTACGGCATGGGCGCGTTCCGGCTGGCGCGCGACAGTGACCTGACGCTGGCCGAAGCGGAAGACTTCATCGCCGAGTATTTCGCGCAGTTTCCCGGCGTGCGGGCCTACCTCGACGGCTCGCGCGAATTGGCCGCGCGGCAGGGCTACCTCGAAACGCTGCTCGGACGCCGCCGCTACTTCCCCGAACTGGACGAATCGATCGGGCGCAAGGTCGGCTACCAGACGCGCCAACGCGCCGAACGCGAGGCGATCAACATGCCGGTCCAGGGCACCGCCGCCGACATCATCAAGATCGCCATGATCAACCTCGCGCACGCGCTGAAACGCGGCGGGTACGCGGCGCGCATGATCCTGCAAGTGCACGACGAGCTGGTGCTCGAAGTGCCGGACGCGGAACTGGAACGCGTCTCGCCGCTGGTCGTCGAGACGATGGAATCGGCCTTTACGCTCGACGCGCCACTCGTCGCGGACGCGAAGATCGGCCCCAACTGGGCGGAGATGAAGCGGTGGGCACGGTAGGCGCGGATTGCGCTCATTCTTCGCGGCCCCGGCGATGTCCGGGGCCGTTTGTTTTCCCCTGAGAGTCAACCAACTATAAAAAAGTCGTATAGAAATTAACAGAAAACACGATTTGTCGCACTTTTTGTTACAATCAAAATAGGTGCACGCAAGCATGATTATTCCGATGGACAAGGAGAGGAGATCGATCGTGAAATACCGGATTGCAGCATTGACCGTAAGTGTTGTATTAGCCGCTATCTTCGTACTTGGCAGCGCGAGCAGCGCCTCTGCCCAGACATTCCCTGGATCAAGCTCATTGGGGGGCCATCTGTGGATACCTGTAACAGCGTCTCCTTTTCATTGCCCGAAGACATGAACGTGGGCACCACCGGCTCAGACCTTGGTGTCCTGACCGTGCCGGGCTATGGCAGTGTGTTTTCATACCTGGAAAACCACAGTTGGTTCGGCCCAAGAGTCGGACCCGGAAGTTATGGCGTCAACCCCAGCGCGTACAGCGTGCCCGCCGGTACCAGCCTGAAATTCGAGCTCACGACCTATGCCGGACCCGATGGGTCAGGCGGCGTGACCGCGGTGAGTTGGGTCGAGTTCAACTGCACGACGGGCGCGGTCGTCGGTTCCTACTTTGGCGACGGCAGCTATGAAGCCGCCCCGGTCCCGGCAGGCTTCCAGCAGCATAACCTCGTGTGCGACAGCGCCGTATATGATTCGCCGGGCGGCACGCCGGTTGGCGCGAATATGGTCCACGCCGGGCAGGCGTGGTTTGTCAGCCCGACTCCCACGACCGGACCCGACGGACAGTCATGGACGGAGATTTTTGTCGCCGGGCCAAACGACGGGTATATCCCCTCGTCGTGCGTCGGCGGGCTCACGCCCTTCAACTAACCCTGGCGATTGATCGTGTGCTGGCTCACGGCCCCGGCGACGTCCGGGGCCGTGTGTTATCCCCTGGCTCGTCCCGCCACCATACCTGCCATCGATCAGCGCCACCGCGATGATCGATCTCACAGCCAGCACGCCATCGATCACGTTTGACCCACATTCCGCACCTACTCCAGCAGAAACGATATTCGTTCTGCTTTGTTCTCTGGCGGTGCGGCATGTGGGCGTGAGATCATCCCGACAAAACCGCCCCCCTGACTGTGTAAGATACTCACCACCCCAACGACATGGCAGCACAGATAGGCGGTCAAGGCCAGGTGCAATGTCAGACTTGCCCCGTTGTGGCTAGTACAGGTCGGCAGAAAAAACACGCAGGTTTTGGTGGGGCGCTGCCCCATA
>CAYMTN010000293.1:0-6012 GCA_964393335.1 uncultured Anaerolineaceae bacterium | reverse complement strand
TTGGCCAAAAAACGGCGTCTGGAAAACGCTCAAGCGCGTTTGCATAAACGCCCCCCAGGGCCTGTCACACTCGATACGGACGCATCGTACACGCTCATTCCTCTGCGCCAGTTTGTCCTGGAACAAAAACATCCGCCCGCGGTCGCTGAATTTCTGGCGGCGTATTTTGGCGAAAACCCGCCCGACGAGGTTGATATTGTGGGGCTGCGGCGTTACGGCATGAGACGTTGGCTACAATATGCTACGCACAGGTTTCGCCGGTCCTCAAAGTATCTCAAAACACTGAAAACGTGGAGGTCACGTTTGGTCTCTGACCGGTGAAAAGTAAATTCCACGTGTAGCCAGTTCCTGGTAAGGATTCCAGCCACTTTACGCTTTAGAAATCAGGCTGTTCAGATGGCGGTCAACCCTTTTCCAGTTGGTCGTACGATTCTAACGAAAACATACAAGCGAAAGCGCGAACCGATGTTGAAGCGACGAGATAACGAAGCTCAACTGCACCAGATGACGTGTATGGCGTGTGCGGCCTGCGCAGGTGGGTAGGATGAACGATTACGAAAAGTCACCAAATGCAGTGGGCGACAGGCTCGATGTGCTGATGCCCCTGCTGCGCTGTCCCGAATGCCGTCAAGGGGCGTTAGAACGCGGCGCGTCTGAGTCCCTGACATGCGCCCATTGTGGCGAGTCGTTTCCGGTGATTGAAGGATTGCCATTCCTTTTTCCTGCCGAAACGCTCGCCGGACATGTCCAGCGAGATGAGAAGACCCGCCAGGCGGGGAGAGTTCGCATCACCAGCAAGGCGGGGGGGCGCTATCATTGGGGAGAATATCACATTGAGGAGCTATTACGCCCCCTGGCAGCCGATGGAAAACGGCTCTTGCTGGTGGGGTGCGGCGACGCAGGAGAAGTACCCTATCTGCAGCAGTTAGGGTTTGATGTGGCAGCTTTCGACATTGTGCGCTCGTTGGGGACCGATTTTCTGGCGGATGCTCATTGTCTGCCCATACAAGACGCGGAATATGACGTTGTATTCTCGATGCAAGTGCTTGAGCATCTACATGCGCCCTGGATCGCCGCAAGCGAAATTTCTCGCGTCTTAAAACCGGGCGGTTGGTTCGGTGGCTCGGTGGCTTTTTTGAAGCCTTTCCACCAGTCCTATTTCCACATGAGTTATAAAGGGGTCGAGCAGCTTTTGGCCGCTTATGGGCTGGAGATGGACAAACCCGCTGGCGCGCAGAGTTTATCCTACACGTTTTGCGGGACGCTGATGCCGTTGGGGTCGCGCCGGATCAGCCGGGCGGTTTACGGCGCATTCGACCAGGTGCTCAATGCCGTTCGAGCCAGATTATGGTCGCTGCGTACCGGGATCGCGCCGGACGCACCGACCGAGCGATTTGATCCCCAGTTCCAATTTAGCTTCAAAGAATACGAAAAAATCCGTTTTGCGCCTGCCGTCGTGTTTCGTGCTCAGAAGAAATGATATGCCCTCTCGCGTGTTGTTTGTTTCCTATACGGCGGACTGGACCGGCCCCACAAACAGCCTCTGGCTTTTGCTCGGCTACCTCCGCGAACAGTATGATGTGGCGGTTCTGCTGCCGGGGCACGGGCTGTTCTCAGACAAGCTAACTGAAGCCGGTATTCCATTCCACAGCCTGCCCGCACTCAACCGGCAGGCCATTCCGGCCATGTGGCGGCTGATCCGGAGCGGGCAATTCGATGTGGTGTACGGCAACAGCACGCACGGCAGTTCTCGCAATGCGTTGATCGCGGCCAAATTGGCGCGTGTTCCCGTTATTGTTCACGTGCGCGAAATGGGATGGGGCAAAACCTGGCGGCAGATGGGGTTTTTGCGGCTGGCCGATTCCGTCGTCGCGGTTTCGCAGGCGTGCGCGGAGTCTATCAAACGATTTGTGAAACCCGGACGGCTGCATGTCGTCTACAATGGGGTGCCGCTGGACGGCTATACCTTCGACCGCGAGGCTGATCGGGCTTATGTGCTGGGCGAGTGTGGATTGCCGCCCGACAGTGTGGTGGTGGTCAGCCTGGGCCATCTCTGCGCCCGCAAGGGACAGCTTTACGGGGTCGAGGCGCTGGCGCAGGCGGTACAGCATGCACCAAATATCCATTTGCTGCTCATCGGCAGCCTGGATCGTGATGCCGCTTACGTGGAACACGTCCGCACCCGGATTCGTGAGGGCAAGCTCGACGAGCGGATCACGCTTCTAGGGTTCCGCCAGGACGTGATGCGCTTATTGTCAGGCAGTGACATCTTGTTACACACGGCGGAGCGAGATCCGCATCCGCGAGCCGTAATCGAAGCGATGGCTGCCGGGTTACCCGTCGTGGGTTTTGCTACGGACGGAGTGAGCGAATCCGTGTTAAGCGGAGAAACCGGCTTGCTGGTTCTCAGGGGTGATGTTCGCCCTCTGGCGGAAAACCTGCTGGCCCTGGTTACCGATTCTGAAACTCGGACGCAGATGGGTGACGCCGGCGCACGGTTGGCCCGGCGGCGTTTTTCTGCCGCCACCACTGCCGATCAAATCGGCGCTGTGATCGACCACGTGCTAGAAAAGTGATACAGATGACTGACTCACAACGGTATACGGTTGCCCTTGCGCCGCGAACCTTTTTTCCGGTTTATTCCGGGCCAGCGATACGTTTCCAGCGATACATGCCCGGTTTCCGGCAGCGCGGCATCGACATGTGGGTTTTTAGTGGAACGCCCGATCTGGGCGAGGCCAAATCGTCGGACATGCGTATCGACTGGGAAACACTGCCACCAGGGGCCATGTTACCGGCCCAAACGGTCAATAATGTGACCGTTCAGTGCGTGCGGCTGCCCGATGAAAACCGTATCAGACGGCACGCCATCTATAACCAAACGCTCGTTCGTTTTTGCAGGCAACTGGAGAATCCGCCCGACGTCATCCATTTTTTGTCCATCCCGTTATGGTCTGTTCCCTGGCTCTACCAGCTTCGGCGGATGGGTATTCCGCTGCTTTACACACATACGATGTTGGGCGCGTTTTCCTCCCACCGGCTGAAACGCGCGGTGCAGCGTGTCGTCTGGCGTGTGCCGTACCAGTTCATGGATTGTATCGTCGTGAGCAGCGATGTCATGCGCCGCACATTACGTGATCTGGGCGTGACGGCGCGGATTGAGGTTATTCCGAATGGCGTCGATACGGAGCGGTTTCGCCCGCCCAACACCAGCGACGAACGAGAGGGTATCCGCCGCGAACTGGACATCCCGAATGATGCGGCGGTGCTTCTGTCGATCGGGCCAATCACACCGCGTAAAGCCCCGGAGCTGCTGTTAGAAGCGTTTGCCCGCCTGGCACCCCGCCATCCGGGTTTGCATGTCGTTTTTGTCGGACCCCGGCACGATCTCGCCTACGATTTTCTGGCCGATTTCGGGCGCAAAATCCAGAACCTGGTCGAGATGTCGGGCGCAGCGCAACGCATTCATTTTGTTGGTTCCGTCTCCAATCCAGAGTACTATCTACGCGCCGCAGACCTGTTTGTTTTTACATCGCTGCGTGAGGGGATGCCCAATGTGGTGCCCGAAGCGATGGCGTCGCGCGTGCCTGTGATCATGCTGCCTTTTCTTGGTCTGCCTGAGGAATTTGGCCGGCCAGGCGAGCAGTACATATTGAGCGACCGGGACCCAGACAAGTTGAGTGTAGCCATCGAATCGCTGCTAAACTCCCCGGCAGACCGGGACCATTTTAGCCAGGCTGCCTGGAAATGGATGAACGAACACATGTCAATTGAGCAGAGTCTAGATCGTTATGCGGCCTTGTATCGTGAGTTATCCAGATAAACGTAAGGGGAAACACTTGTGGCAATAAAATCGCAGGCATTGATCATCGGCGCGGGTCCTTCAGGATTGGCTCTGGCATACGGGTTGGGCGATGACGTGATTGTCCTCGAAAAAGAAGCTGCCGTGGGAGGGTTGTGCAGGTCAATAGAATACGACGGCGGCGTCTTTGACATTGGGGGGCATTCTTTCCACACACCGCATCCTGAAGTGCGCGCCCTGGTCGAAGACCTGTTGGATGAGGGGTTGTATCTCCAGAAGCGTGATGCGCGCATCTACTCCACCGGAGTCCTGATACCGTACCCGTTTCAGCAAAACTTTGACCAGATTCCAGACCCGGAAATCGTGGCGGCGTGCCAATCGGGATTGGAGAACGCGGCAGGGCATGCTGCCGAAGCAAAGAATTTCGAAGAATATATCTTACGCAAATTTGGCTCAGGGATCGCGGAATATTTCATGCTGCCCTATAATCGCAAACTCTGGGCGCGCGATATTACCGGAATCTCGTGCGAATGGATCTCCGAACGGGTGGCAGCCCCCAAAGGCGAGAAACAAACCTTCGAGTTGAAGGGTGGCCAGCGCAAGCCATTACAGTCGGATACCTACGTAGGCTATCCCAAAACAGGCGGGTACGAAGAAATCTACAGAAGCTTCGTGCCTCATCTGCCCGATGTGCGCCTGAACAGCGGCATCGTGCGTATTGACCCTGGCAGGCATCTTGCTGTCACCGAAGATGGGCAGGAGTTTGAATGGGAGTTCCTGGTATCGACCATGCCGCTGCCGGTGCTGACGCGTCTCGTCGCAGGCACGCCGTCCGATGTCGTGGCAGCTTCCGATCAGCTTGAGTATATGTCGCTCCGCGTAGAGCTTTTGCTCGTTGGGCGACGGTTAGAAACATCGATCCAGCGCATCTATGTGGCTGACCCCGGCATTTATTCACACAAGATCGCGCTCAATCATAATTCGTCGGAAACGCTGCGTGCCAGACCGCACCATGCCATCATGGCTGAAGTATCACTGTCGCCCGAAAAGCCGGTCGATGTTACTCTGATTGCCCAAAACACGATTGATTTCCTCTGTGAAATCGGCGTATTGGAGTCGCAAGATGATGTGATCTGGCAGGATCATGTCGATGTAAAATATGCGTATCCGGTCTATACACACCGCCGCCCAGAACTGGTGCAGCACATCAAGGACTGGATGGTGCACCACGACATGTACGTGCTGGGGCGTTTTGGCGATTGGGAATACATCAATTCTGACAAATGCGTGATGAAGGGATTGGTCCTTGCCCAAGAGCTACGTGAAAAATACCCCGCGCTGTAGAAGGCGAATGAGATGATCTCTGCAAATCGTATGGTTCAAACCTGGCTGATCGTTGCCTGCCTTTTGGGGTCGATACTGCTTGGGTGGGGTGTGTTTGTCAGCACCTCGCAAGCATTCGGCCTGGTCGTCGGGGTGGCTGTCGTCATAGCTATTTTGCACGAACCAAGCTGGGGCCTGATCATGATTGCGGTCACGATCCCCCTGCAAAACGTGGTGGTCGTCGGCGGCGAGGTCACGGGGGTGCGCATTTTAGGCGTGCTGGTATTTGCCGCCTGGCTGGCCCGCAAACTGCTGCTTCGGGAGAGCTGGGAGAGAATATTCTCATCGACGCTTGCAAGGTTAGGGTTAGTGTTTTTGATTCTGGCGGTCGTCTCCACCTGGTGGGCCAGAGATACGTCCCAAACCATTGTCGGCGTGACTCAGCTTGTCCAGCTCTATTTCCTGGCGATGCTGGTGATCGATGTTGCCGATTCAGTGGAGTATATCAACAAGATCGTCATGGCCCTCGTGGCCGGTGGGGTAGTCGCCGCAGCCCTGGTGAACTACTTCTACTTTTTCGAGCAGGTTTCCCGCAAAGAACTCGCTGTTGGTGGGGGAACTAACGCGACTGCCGCGATTCTGGTCACGCTTCTGCCATTTGCGTTTTACCTGTTGAACACACGCCACGATTTGTACGGCGATCTGGTCGGTTATAGTTATATTGGCCTGGCCACCCCGGCGGTTTTTGTCTCACTTTCGCGCCAGAGTTATCTCCTTTTTGGGCTGGTTCTTCTTCTGCAACTCAGCAATGCCAAAAATGAGGGCCGGCGACTGTTCAGGTACGTGTTGGCCCTGTCGACGATCCTGCTCGTATACCGCCTGGTAGT
>CAYMTN010000292.1:0-6123 GCA_964393335.1 uncultured Anaerolineaceae bacterium | reverse complement strand
GGGGTCGGTCATCGCACGGCGATGACTGGGCGCGCTGCAAGGCGCGCCGAAACGCGCGCATGAGAATAAACCGGAGAGCCAATTAGCCCTCCGGCGGCGTGTTCCACGGAGCGGCAGTGTCGCTCACGCGGAGACGAAGCCCCACCCCGGGACTCCGGTCTGAACATTAGGGCTATTCCGCTGCAACGATAACCGTTGCGCTTGCGTCGTCTACGATCCCGGCGGGATACCGGTCCGGCTGGCCATCCTCATCCCAGTCGTACAGGTCGGTAACCTGACGGGTTTGTGTCGTCTTCCACTCGATGACGTGTTCGCCAACCTCGAGTCCGCTCAGGTCGTAGACCCAGAAGGCCCCGTAAGTCTTACCCGGATGGTTAAAGCACATCTCATTCGGCTCTTCACCCTCTATCATGGGCCGCCAGTAAGATTTTGTCGCTTTGACCGAACCGTCCAAGACCAGTGCACCATCGACTTTGAGTTCGACGGCCCACGCATTCTCGAAACTTGTTACCAACCCCGACGCGTGGCAAGTCCACCACTCGCTGGCGATCCAGATCGTATCGCCTACAATGGCTGTGTAACTTTCGGATGGAAAGGGAATGTAGATTAGAACATCGTAGGGCGGGTCATCCTGTGCACCTGCGGACGGGATGAGCACCAGCGCGGGGAGCACCAGCATGGCGATTAAAATAACGGACACGATAGATTTAGAAAAACGGGCGTTCATGCGTTGTTCTCCTTTTGTTTGTTCGATTCTGACGGACGGACGTTGATGTGCCAGGAGCGGGTGCTCCTCCGCTGCGAGCGCCCGCTCCACCTGCGTTGACTAGAAACCGGTCGTCTCGTAGCTGATTCCGGGAAACTGCACCGCATCCGGTGCAAGCGCCTCTGCTGCATCTGCGTCACCGTACAGTTCAGCCAACAGGAAGGCGGTCACAAAGTGATCGATCAGATCGTGGGCGCGATCAATATCCCAGACGGGATCGGAGCACGACGGGAAGAAAGCGAGGATGGCCTTGACAGTAGCCGGATCGCACTGGCCCGCGATCACATGCCCGGCGTTTTGCAGCGTGATCAGGCTCTTGGAAGCGCTGCCGCTGTATTCCCAGGCAGGGTCTACGTTGTATTCCGGGATCGCCATTTCATCATTGCCGGACTTCATGAACAATGCCGGTATCTCGATATTGGCATAGCCCTCTTCGCTGACAAACACCGATCCACCACCCGGCATCATCGCCACAACAGCGTCGATACGCGCATCTCCCAATGAGGGCCAGAGCTGCCCCGGCGTGCCGTCCACCCCGGCCAGTTCCATCAGGTGCGCTTCCAGGCCGGGCAAATCCGCGCCATGTATCTGGCACACCATCGTGGATAGCATACTGGCGTAAACGCCCGATGCGCAGAGGTCCGGCAGTTGGCGGAAATCGAGGCGCGCACCCGCCGCGAGCAACGACGTAGCCCCGCCGTAAGAGATGCCGATGGCCGCGACCTGATCCGTATCGATTACACCCGCTAGCGCGCCTTCAGGTGCGGTGAGCACCTCGGCATAGTCCAGCGTGCGGGATACATCTTGCGGGCGCAGCACCAGGCTGTCAATTGCGGTCTGCGCCAGGGCTGCCCGCTGCTCGTCCGTACTCGCCAGCAAACTGCCGTGCAGCGTATCGCCGTGTGTCATTGCCATCACGACAAAGCCCTGTGACGCCAGATGCTCGTGCAGATACGCCGAAAAATAGATCTGTCCGTTCAACCCGTGTGAACTGAGAACCAGCGGATAGGGGCCGCTCGCCACATCCGGCGCGGCATCCAGGAGTGCCCGCCCCGCCAGTGGATTCGCTGGTGGGAGGACATCGCCGATACCCAGTTCATAGGTGATGGCTTCTTCGACTCCGTCTGGATTAACTGCCGGATACCATATCCCGCCTTCCATCAGGCGCTCTTCGGCACCATCGGAGAAGGTCATGAAGCCGACCGGATACGGACCGCGCACGCCATAAGACGGTGCATCAGGCCGGAAGCCGGCGCGAGCGGGATCACCATCCTGTGCACCTGCAACCGGTGCGATCAGCAGCACGGGCAGCGCCAGCACCACTGCTAACGAAACGAACAAGAACTGTTTGACTCGTACGGGAAACATGGTCTATTCCTCCTCGTCTTCTGCTTACGTGTGGGTTTCGCAACGTGCTGCAATGAGGGTTTAGTGTCTATCCGTAAAATCGTTTTTGTAGGGTTGCTGCTTGCTGTGCCCAGGAATTTACGGATAGGTTTGTTAGTCTATCGTAAGCGAATCCATGCCTGCGCGGGAGATTGGAGAAAGTAGTGAACTGAAGTATGGAAAAAGTATGGAATTACCCACAGCAACAGAAATCAGCCCTACAATACATAAATACAGCAAAGAAGGGGGCAGCAATGAATGACCTGAGCCGAACGTCGATCAAAGGGTACGAACTGCAAGAGCAAATCGGTACAGGGGGGTTTGGGGCGGTGTACCGCGCATGTCAGGTGGCGGTCGGGCGCGAAGTGGCCGTCAAAGTGATTCTGCCCAGGCTCGCCAACAACCCCGAATTCATCCGCCGCTTTGAGATCGAAGCCCAAACCATCGCGCGGCTGGAACATATGCATATTGCGCCCTTACATGACTACTGGCGCGACCCCGATGGCGCGTATCTGGTCATGCGCTATTTTCGCGGGGGCAGTTTATCCAACGCTCTGCTCAATGGTCCTTATGACCTCCCGTCCGCCGCGCTGCTGCTAGATCAGGTGACCTCCGCCCTATCAGTCGCCCACCGCAACAACATCATTCACCGTGATCTCAAGCCGGGCAATATCTTGTTGGACGAAGATGGCAATGCTTACCTGGCTGATTTTGGCATTGCCAAAGATATCAGTGTCACTGACGGCGGATTGACGGGTGTGGACGCCATCGTCGGCTCCTTGGACTATATCTCCCCCGAACAGGCGCGCAGCGAGCCGATCACACCGCGCACCGACATTTACAGCCTGGGAGTCGTGCTGTACGAGATGCTAAAAGGTGAACATCCTTTCCCCGACCTGTCGTCGGTCGAGCGCCTGTACAAACACCTCAACGATCCGCTGCCCATGATCGACACGCTGGACAATGGCGTGAGCGACGACATTAACGCCGTCGTCCAGAAAGCGACGGCAAAAGACCCTGCCAGGCGGTTCAGCGATGCGGTAGCGTTGGCGGTGGCATTCCGTGAGGCGGCGCAGCTTGACAAGCTCGCAGTGGGTGATGATGTAGTAGAGCAGTTGACGCGCCGCGAGCAAGATATCTTGTTGCGAATCATTGGTGGCCTATCGAACAAAGAGATCGCGCAGGAGTTGTTCGTCGAAGTCAGCACAGTCAAGTGGTACATCTACCAAATCTTTCGCAAGCTGGGCGTGCGCAGCCGGATGCAGTGTATTGTCCGGGCGCGCGAGCTGAATCTGGTAGTGGATGAGGAGAGTGATTCCGATCTGCTGACAATCACCGGGGGCGGCGCGAGTACCGGCTTTCTGCCGCAGCCAGACAATCCGTACAAGGGACTGCGGCCCTTCCAGGCAGCGGATTCCCGCGACTTTTTTGGCCGCGAAAAATTGACTACCGCACTGGTCAACCGGATGGGCGACTCCGGCGAGTTTGTGCGTTTCCTGGCGGTGGTGGGACCCAGCGGCAGCGGAAAATCAAGCGTGGTGCGTGCTGGATTGATTCCGGCGTTGTGGCGCGGCGACTTACCCGGCTCGGAGAAGTGGTTTATTGTCGATATGCTGCCGGGCACCCATCCGTTTGACGAGTTGGAGGTTGCGCTGATGCGCGTCGCGGCGGACCAGGCGCGCAACCTGCACGAACCACTGATCCGCGATCCGCGCGGGTTGCTCAGGGCGGCACAATTGATCCTGCCGGATGATGACAGCGAGTTGGTCGTTGTCGTGGATCAGTTTGAAGAAGTCTTCACCCTGATCGAAGATGAGACGCTGCGCCAGCGTTTCCTGGACCTGTTGTATACGGCGGTCACGGCGAGCCGCAGTCGCGTGCGGGTGGTGATCACGCTGCGGGCGGATTTTTACGACAAACCGCTGCATTACCCGGAATTTGGTGAGATGATCCGCAGTCGGATGGAGACGATCCTGCCACTGTCCGCCGACGAACTCCAGCGTGCCATCAGCAAACCGGCGGAACAGGTCGGTGTGACCTTCGAGGATGGTTTGATCGCGACGATGGTATCGGAAATTCACTACCAGCCGGGGGCGCTGCCATTACTGCAATACGCTCTGACCGAGTTGTTCGACAACCGCGATGGTCGCTGTCTCACCAGGCATACCTACGAAGCCATTGGGCGAACCACCGGCGCACTCGCTCGACGCGCTGAAGCCATTTTCGATGAACTGGACGCAGCGGGCCGCGAAGCCGCGCACCAGATGTTTCTGCGATTGGTTACATTAGGCGAGGGGGCTGAAGATACGCGGCGGCGCGTGTCCCGATCCGAACTGCTGGCTGTGACGCCAGACGCCGACGTGATGGACGACGTGATCGACACCTATACTACCTACCGGCTTCTGTCGTTAGATCATGATCCGGCGACACGCATATCGGTCGTCGAAGTTGCTCATGAAGCGATTCTGCGTGAGTGGCAGCGACTGCGCGCATGGCTGGATGAGAGCCGCTACGACATCCGGCAGCAGCGGCTGCTGGCTACTGCTGCCGCCGATTGGCAGAACGCGGAACGTGACCCCAGCTACTTGCTGCGCGGCACACGACTCGAACAGTTCGAAGGTTGGGCCGCCGAGACGCTGCTTGCGCTGACCCGCGAAGAGCATGAATTCCTGGACACTAGCGTCGCTGTCCAGCGCCAACACGAGGAGACAGAGCTCGAACGGCAGGCGCATGAACTGGAACTGGCGCGTCAAGCGGCAGAAGCAGCCCAACAAGCCGAAGCATCGCAGAGGCAGTCGGCCAACCGGCTGCGCTACCTGGTGGCCGGACTGGGGGTGTTTCTAATTGTTGCCGTCTTGCTGTCTGTTTTTGCATTCCGGCAGCGCGATCAAGCCTCGGATGCTCGTGCCAAAGCAGAGCGTGAGGCGGATGTTAATCACAGCCTGGTGTTGGCGAATGCGGCGGTGGATGTGAACGAAGTCCAATCATCCAGTCTGGCAGTGGCGCTGGCTCTCGAAGCGGTGAGTATTAAATCCCCACCCCCTGAGGCGGTGCTGGCTTTACAAACTGTCGCCTTCAACGCCGGGACACGTTCGATCCTGCAAACTGAAGGGAATAGTGTAACCGCCGTCGCATACAGCCCGAATGCGAAGCTGGCGTTGGCTGGCACCTGCGCCGTGCTGGAACAAGACCTGTGCAGCCAGGGCGAACTGGTGCTGTGGAATCTCGAAACCGGTAGCGAAATCCGCCGCTTTGAGGGGCACACGGGTTGGGTGCGTAGCGCGGTCTTCATGCCCAACGGCGCAACGTTCCTGTCAGCAGGCGATGATGAGATCATGATCTTGTGGGACACCTCGACGGGCGAGGAACTCCGCCGCTTTGAGGGGCACGCGGGCGCGATTTATCGTATCGTACTCAACCAGAATGGGCAAACCGCCTTCACCAATTCAGACGATGGACTGCTGCTGGTTTGGGATGTCGAAACCGGTGAAGTGGTGAACCAGTTCGCCGCAGAACTGGGGGCGCTTAATAGCATCAGCCTCAGTACGAACGGGCAGTTGCTCGCGGCTGGTTATGCTGAAGGTACGGTCGTGCTGTGGGATGTGGTGAGCGGCGAGGGTGTGCTCAGCTTTGAAGCAGGTATCGGCGCGGTAGAAGCTGTGGCGTTCAGGAATGCTGGCGACAACCAGAGCACGCTGATCACCTCAACCAGCGACTTGTATCTCCGCGAATGGGATATCACCGGCAACTTGCTGCACGAATCCAGCGTGCCGGATAAATCGCCCCATCTTGTGGTCAGCCCGGACGGGCGGATTGTGCTGCTTCCGTTTGTCGGCGGATTATGGTTGTGGAACCTTGATCCATGGGGCTCCAGCCGGATAACGGTCGGAGTGGTGCGGTTAGTGATTAAGTTTTTAGTGTAGTTAATGAGTGTTGTTATGTGTGGTTTTGTGGGTGTTGGGAGTTTCTTT
>CAYMTN010000291.1:0-6134 GCA_964393335.1 uncultured Anaerolineaceae bacterium | reverse complement strand
AGCTGATCGAGCACACGGTCGGCAACCTGGAGATTCACGGCAATGCGTACTGGTTTCTGGCCGGGGAACCGGGCGGCACGCCGCAGGAACTGTGGCCGCTGCGCCCGGATCGCGTGCGGATCGTGCCGGACGCGGCGCGTGGCGTGCGCGGGTACGTGTACGAGGTGGACGGGCGGCAGATTCCGCTTGACGCTGCGGAAGTCGTGCATTTCCGGCGCTGGCATCCTGCTAACGATTATTACGGCCTGAGCGCCCTCGAAGCGGCCCGGCTGGCCGTCGAATCCGATCGCGCGATGGCCGACTGGAACCGCCGCTACTTCGGGGATGGGATGGCCGTTCCGGCGGGCATCGTGGCGATCCGTGAGCGAGTGAACGACGCCGATTTCGAGCGTCTCAAGCGCGAGTGGCGCGCCGCGTATGGCGGGCACGAGCGCAAAACGGCGTTTCTGCGCGGCGCGGCGGTCGAATGGCACAGCGTCGGGCTGAGCCAGCAGGACATGGATTTTCTAAACGCGCGGCGCTTCAACCGCGAGGAGATTTTCCAGATCTTCGGCATCCCGGTTGGCATGTTCAGCGAAAACGCCACCGAAGCAAACGCCCTGGTCGGCGAGCGGGTCTTTATCGAGCGTACGCTGTGGCCCAAACTGGTCCGCATCGCGGAGAAGATCACGACCGACCTGCTGCCATTCTACGGCACGGACCTCGCCGGGCGCTTCGACGACGTTCGCCCGCAGGATAGATCGCAGATGGTCGAGGAACTGCGCGCGGCGGACGGCGTGCTGAGCGTCAACGAAATCCGCGCGCGGTATTTCCAGGTCGGGCCGGTCGCGTGGGGCGATGGTCCGCGTGCGAGCGTGCCCGATAGCGCGGGCGAGGTCACGCCGCCAGGCGTGGGCGAGGTCGCGCGCGCGGAGAGTTCCCCCAACGACACGGACGCCCCCGCACCCGACGCAGCGGATTCACCGCGCACATAGGCCGCACCCGGCACACCCGGCGGAAGGTACGATCGCGTGTCTGCCGCCGGGAAGGATTATGCCGTATGCGCCAGGGTACGTGCCGACGGCACTTGATCGGCCCGCAGGGGCGCAACTGCCGACAGGGGGACGGTGATCACGTCAATCGATTCCCCCAGCACATTGAAGATTTCCAGGATACACCCCTCTTCACCTCCGGCGGGATGTTCGAGAAATTCAATCAGCGTGGCGATATCTCCCTGTTTCAACCGGAATTCAGGAAAATCACGCGTTAGCACCACCTCAGAATACAACTCAAGTTTCGTCATCGGTCTTGCTCCTTGGCTTCAGGGTAACAAACCGGAACCGATTATCGAGACGTGTCTGGATAATCCAGATAGTTGTAACGGCCACTTGTCCGGTTGGGCCAATTAGCTCACCTTCAACCCGGTAAAAATCGCCGTATTCGCTACTTCTTTCCCACACGGCACCGACCGACTTGATCAATCGCCGGATAGCTGCTTCCAGATCGCGTGGATTGCTCAATTCAAACCTCGCCCGTGCCAGGAACCGGGATTTATCGTTTTTAGGGCGCAGCACCAGTAGATACTGTGTTAACTTATCTTCTGGGATAAGCGCGTCAGGTGGAATCTTCACACAGCGAGTTCCTTCACGCCGAATAGAACTTACCAGATTCTAGCACGCTTTCAGAGTCCGCTGATCAGTGTCCGTCATTTCCTTCCAGCCTGTCGCAATAAACCGTGATCACGTCACGCATGAACTCCGGCAGATCAGGGTGCATCGCGCGAAAGTTCGCCGCAAAATCCGGGTGATCGACGTACAACTGCCCCAATCCGCGCAGGCGCTCGACGGACGGCTCGTAGAAGTAGCGCATGTGCTGGTGCCAGCGTGCGATCAGGTCTTGCACGGCAGGACTCGTCGCCCCCTCGCCCATGTGACTCACCAGTTCGGCGTAGATCGCGCCACCTTCCGCGAGAATCTGGTCCTTCTTGTGCTGCGTGTAACTGTTCCAGCGCTTATAGGACGCGTCTACTTCCTCCGCGCCCCACCGTTCGCGGGCTTCTTGCGCGTAACGCTGTTCTTCGTCCGGCGTGAACCCGGCAAATAACTGCTGATCGCTCATGGTCATTTCTCCTGTCAGGTGTAGGATCGTGCTGTCAATGGTGCGGATCAGGTCATTCAATCGTTTGACTTTGTCGCGCAGCGCCGCGCGGTGCGTGTGCAGGGCGTCCAGCACGTCAAAATCCGTCTGATCGAGGATCGTGGTGATCGCGTCCAGGCTGAAACCCAGCTCGCGGAAAAATAGGACCTGTTGCAGCCGGATCACAGCCGCATCGTCGTAGTAGCGGTAGCCGTTTCCGCCCACTACCGACGGCTTGAACAGCCCGATCGTGTCGTAGTAATGCAGCGTTCGCACGCTGATCCCGGCCAGATCGGCCAACTGCTTGACGGTGTACATTGTGACGCCTCCCTCGACTGGCCCCCATGATAAACCATGACGTACCGTCAGAGTCAAGCGGAAAGCAAAAAACTGACAATTCGCGTGACTCCTGGCTACCTATGGCACTATCCGCCGCAGGGCACTTACGTTATAACCAAAACAGATTCGTTGATGTATCAGGAAGATCAGTTCGATGCCTCTCGATCCGAATGCCATCCCCGGCTTGCTGCGTGCGCTCGACAGCATCGACGTTTACGTGCGCATTGTCGCGGCGGAAGCGCTCGGTCAGATCGGGAATCCGGTGGCGATCAAACGCCTCGTCGAAACGCTGGATGATCCCCGCCCGGACGTGCGGCGGCGCGTGATCAAGGCCCTGGCGCGTATCGGCACCGAGCCGCGCGAACCGGTGGCGGCGCAGGTCGTGCCCGGCCTCGAACGCGGCCTGTATGACGAGGAGCCATCCGTGCAGTGGGCTGCCGAAAGCGGGCTGCGCACGCTCGACACGTCTGCCGCGCGCGAAGCGCTGGCCGCCTGGCAGGCATACACGGCGACGAGTGATGTATAAACCTCGCAAAAACCGTGCAAAATCCTCGTAAAGATGCGCCACAGGGCCGGATTTCCGCGTAAAATGAGAGATAAGGCGCACGCGCGTTTTGCCGCCGTATGGAAAGTGTTATAAAGTACCCCCCAACAGTTAGGGACTTTAAAACGGGCCGTGATTCAGCTTATAATAACACTGCCGTACCCTCCTCTATGCCCTGTTGTTCGCGCGGCATCATGGAGCCAGTCACACCCCCGCTGCTGATCCAAAGCGGCGGCTGCACCGGTGTCCACATCCACCACCTGCGCGAGCTTGATGGTGAAGGGAGCGTTTAAGTGATGGGTCACGTGTTTGTATCGTACACCCGCAGCGACCAGGATTTCGCCGCCGATGTCGTGCGCCAGGTCGAAGGAGCCGGTTTTCAGGTGTGGTCGGATAACGAACGGCTGCGTCGTGGCGAGGCATGGCGCGAAGCCATCGACCAGGCGATCCGCGACGCGTCGGTCCTGATCGCGATCCTGACGCCGGCGGCCCGGCAGTCCGAGCAGGTCATGTACGAGTGGATGTTCGCGCTTGGCGTCGGCGTGCGTGTGATCCCGCTGGTCCGGCAGGCGACAACCTTACACCCCCGCCTGGAAGCGCTGTCTGCGCTGGATTTTACCGACGGGTCCACGCTGCCCTGGGGCCGCCTGATCCGGCTGGTGCAGGATGCGCAGACCCGCGACCGCCGCTCGCCACCCTTCCCGGTTTCCGGCGACACGCCATTTGGCGATGACCGCTCGCGCCCGGCGGAGCGCCCGTTGTCGCTGGAACGCGCGCGCCCAACGCCCGATCGCCCGTCGATTTTTGCGCCGCGCCGGGCCTTGAACGGCCCGCCGTTTGGCGACCGGACGCGCGATGCCGACCCCGTATCCGACCGCCGCGTCACAGGGGATGGTCCCGCGTCCGTCGAACGTCTGATCAAGTCGCTGGAACACGTCAGCCGCGACGTGCGCCTGTCGGCGGCCCGGCAGTTGGGCGACACCGGCGACAAAACCGCGATCCCGGCTTTGATCAACACCCTGCGCGATGAAGATTGGCGTGTGCGTGAGGCTGCTGCCAGCGCGCTCGGCAAGCTCAAAGCGACGGCGTCGGTCGTCGCGCTGCTGGAAGTGATTCAGTTTGGGCGGTCGGGACCCTTCGGCGGCGGCAACACCAGCGTCTTTATGCAGGCCGTGCGCGAGATCGGCCCGGCAGCGGTGCCGGTGTTGATCGACGCGCTCAGCGACGACGACTGGCGCATGCGCCTGACGATCATCAACCTGCTGGGCGAGATCAACGATACCGAGGCGGTCCCGGCACTGACCGAAATGCTGCGGGACGCCGAATGGCGCGTGCGCTGGCGGGCAGCAGATTCGTTGGGCCGCCTGGCCGACGCCACCGCCGTGCCGGGCCTGCTCGCCCTGCTGGGCGACGATACGCGCGACGTGCGGGTATCGTCGGCGTGGGCGCTGGGCAAGATCGGCCACCCGACCGCGATCCCCGGCCTGATCCGGCTGCTGCACGACCGTGGATGGCGCGCGCGGTGGGCCGCCGCCGAAGCACTGTGGCAGATCGGCCCGGACGCCGTGCCGCCGCTGCTCGAAACGCTGCGTGAGGTGGACGAATACGTGCGGCGGGCGGCGATTCGCGTGCTGGCGATGATCGGGGAACCGGCCATCCCGGCGCTGATCCGCATGTTGGACGACTCCAACTGGGATGCGCGGTGGGCGGCGGCGGCGGCGTTGCAGGAAATCGGGCAGCCCGCCGTCGAGGGCCTGATCGCCGCGCTGGATGCCGGGGACTGGCAGGCCACGTGGGCCGCCGCCGAAACGCTCAAGCGCATTGGCACCGCCGACGCCCTGGACGCCGTCCAGAGCTGGCGGCAGGCAGGCGGTCTGCCGGACGACGCGCCCAACGGAGCGCCGGATGGTGCGCCGAATGGCGTCGCCGGACACGACGACAATCCCGCCGACGTCGCCGAAGCCCCGGAGCCGGAAGACATCACCAAAGACTGACAGACACCCGCTGGCCGTGATCATGCCCAGCCGCGCGACGTGCGCGGCTGGTTGGCGTCCCGCCGCCGATCACGCCCGCGTATACGCCAGGCCCTCGATCATCAGCAGGCAGTCCGCGTCGATGAACTCGGTCGTCGAGGTCATACGAGCGGGAAACTGATCGTGTTCGAAATAGTCGTCAAACACGCGCTCCATTTCCGGCAAATCCTGGACGTTTTTGAGCCACACGTTGACCTTTACCAGGCTGTCCAACGCCAGGCCAAGCTGACCCAGCGTCTGCCTGATCCCTTCAAGCGCACCCGCGATCTGGTCGGAAAAACGGTCACCAAACCCGCGATGCAGCCCCAGGAACACAAAATCCCCCGCGACAACTGCCGACGAATAACTAAACGGCGTGGGAATCCTCTTTAGCCCTGCCATGACTCGCTCCTTATTAGAATATCCGTTCTACACGCGCTAAGGATACCCGGCAGGATGGAGGCTGTCAAAATGGGGAACTGCGCCACATTCAGCCCGCTTCACCAACCGGTCTTGATCCAGATCAATGTATTCGCGGGCCGTATGGAGTATGATGAGTCTATCGGCACGATCAGGCTGGTGGGCAGGTGAACGACAGACGCTGGCTTCCACACATCAACCGGCAGGTATGCACCGGCTGTGGCGACTGCGTGACGCACTGCCCGACCGGCGCGCTGGGCCTGGTGGACGGTAAAGCGGCGCTCGTTCACCCGTATGTGTGCACGTATGCCGCCACCTGCGAGGACGTGTGCCCGGTGGGCGCTATCGCCCTGCCGTACCAGATATGCGCCGCCCAGGACGCGGCGCGACACAGTATCGCGCGGCGGAACGTGGCTCGGCTGGAGCATGACTATTTCACACGAGGAAGACGTATGACGACACCTTATGTTTATTTTTCGAGCCTGGTCGAGGCACTGCCGGAGGTCCCGCCGGACAGCATCGTCAGCCGCACGCTGCATACCGGCGACGAGGTCAAAGCGGTCGTGTTCGGTTTTGCCCAGGGGCAGGAACTCTCGGAACATACCGCCTCGATGCCCGCCACGCTGATCATCCTGGACGGCGAAGCGGACATCACGCTGGGCGACGATCACGTCGAAGGACGCGCCGGTACGTGGATTCACATG
>CAYMTN010000290.1:0-6146 GCA_964393335.1 uncultured Anaerolineaceae bacterium | reverse complement strand
CGCCTCGCTGGACATCTGCCGCGAACAGGGTGACAGGCGTGACGAAGCCACCACCCTTACCAACATGGGCGCCGTGTATGACAGCCTCGGCCAGCACGAGCGCGCCCTCGAATTGTACGAGCAGGCGCTGCCCATCCGGCGCGAAGTCGGCGACCGCGCCGGGGAAGCCGCCACCCTCAACAACATAGGGCTGGTGTATGACAGCCTCGGCCAGCACGAGCGCGCCCTCGAATTGTACGAGCAGGCGCTGCCTATCTTCCGCGAGGTCGGCGACCGCACCGGGGAAGCCGCCACCCTCAACAACATGGGCAGTGCGTATGCCAGCCTCGGCCAGCACGAGCGCGCCCTCGACCTTTACCAGCAGGCCCTACCTATGCACCGCGAGGTCGGCGACCGCGCCGGGGAAGCCGTGACGTGTTACGGCATCGGGTTCGTGCTGCACGAGGGGTCCGGCAATACGGCGGAGGCGATCCCGTATGTCGAACGAAGCGTCGCCATCGAAGAAGAAATCGGCGGCCCGAATCTGGAAACTTTCCGGGCGTACCTGGCGAAGCTGCGGCGGCACCTGGCGGGCGAGGAATAAACAGCGCCGGGCGCGGCAAGCAGCGCCCCTACCCGCTGTCCGCTGACCGCTACATTCAAGGAGCATACCATCATGAGCAACCACACCCCCTACCGGCGATTCGTCCTGGCGCTGATCGCCCTATGCGCCCTCGCCGGGTCGCAGTTCGGCGCATCCGCCCAGGACGGCGGCGACTCCGACCGGGACGCGCTGGTCGGGCGCGTGCTGGACGCGGTCCGCGCCTCGGAGGACTTCACGAGTTTCGTCAGCACGGCGCACGAAACGTCCGACGAGACTCGCGCGATCACGATCGGCAGCAACGAGCTGCAAACCGCGAGCCATCACGTCATCGAAAAAACGACGACCTTCACGCACGATGCCGCCGGTCAGCCGAATTTCCAGAACGTGTACCGGGCCGACATGCGTGAGACGGATTCGCGCGTGGACGGCGCGCAGACCGATTCGCTCACGGCGGAGGCGCGTGTGGTTGATGGTCTGGTGTACCTGTCGGCAGCGCGCGCGGGCGACGGCGCGGACTCGCCGCTGCCGGAGGGTTGGGTGATCCTCACGGACGCCGCCGAGTGGCCCGCGCTCGACGTGCTGGCGCTCGACGACCTGCTGAACAACCTCGACAGCCCGGATTTGTACGACGAAAACGTCAGCCTGCTGCTGGCGCACACGTCCGAGGCGTCGCTGGCGAGCGGCACGCTCGACGACGGCACGCCGGTAGACGTGATCACGCTGCGGCTGGCGGGTGACGATCTGGTCGCGGGGGTGCTGGCGTTTTCGAGCGCGGCCCGCGCGGGCGACGCGTTGATACAGGCGTTTTACAGCGCGCTCGACGCCGACAGCGCCTGGGAGATGGCCTTCCAGATCGACGCGGACGGCAACATCCGCGCGTTCGACAGCGCCATGCGGCTTGGCTGGACGGATTTCGACCTGAGCGCTTTTTCCGAGCAGACGCCGCCCAATACACTGCTCACCCAGACCAACGAAACGACCGGCACGTACACGATCCGCGACATCGACGCGCCCATCGAGCCGTTCGCCGCCCCGGCGGTGGATTAGCCCGCGCCCACGTCGATCAGCAGGTCGGCGGCGCGCGGCGGCCCGCCCAGGTCCGCGAAGGACTGCGCCAGCCGTGTCACCGATTCGAGCACCCAGTCCGTCGAGGTGATGGCCTGCACCGCCGGGTCAAGTTGCCCGGCCCGAATATCCGCCGCCGATAGTTCCAGCCCGATCTTGGCCTGGCGCGCGCGGCGTGCCTGCCCGCGTTGATCGGCGGCGTGCGGCGCGATGATCTGCGGGATGGCGTGTACGATGGCGGCGTGGGTCGTGCCCATCCCGCCGTGATGGACGATCACGCGCAGGCGCGGGAAGACGTGGTCGTAGTCCACCCACGACAGCAGGCGCGATCCGCCCGGCAGATTCGCCTTGAGGCGCGTCTTCTGCTCCGGCGTGAGCGGATTCGGCCCGATCACAACCAGCGGGATCATCCCCGCCCCGGCGATGGCCTGCGCGCCCAGCGCAAAAAACATGAGGTCGCCGGTGAACGTGCTGCCGAGCGTCACCAGCCCCAACGGCTGATCAGCCGGAATAGCCGCCAGCCACGCGGGCGGATCGCCGTGCGGCGGTCTGACGATCCCGCCCACGAATTCGGTCTGCGGCAGCACGCTTTCGGCCTGGTGCCAGGTCGCGCTGAAATAACTGATGTGCAGCCGGGGACTCTGGATGCTCGGCGCGGGGCCGCCGCTGAAATTCACACCCGCCAGCCCGAATTGGGCGCTCAACCGCTCGATACGCTCCACCGCCTCGTGCCCCAACTGCCGCTGGACATACACCATCTGGTCTTCGTCCACCGGCGGGCCGGACGCCCACCCGCCGACGACCAGCGGCACGTCGAATAATTCCGCCGCCAGCGCCGCCGCCGCCAAAAACGGATCGGTCACGATCACGTCGGGCGGGCCGATCTCGGCGGCGAGGTCACGCAGCGCCGCGACTCCCGCCGCGACACGATCTGCGCTCAACCACGTATCCAGCGCGCGGCGGTAGCGCAGCGTGACCATATTTTCGTTCACAAAACTGCCGGGGCGCGGCAGGGGCGGGGGCGGCCACAACCAGCCGGTCCGCTCGACGGCGGCAAACGGCACGCCCGCCCGTTCGACCAGCCCGCCGATACGTGGCTCCGACACCCACCGCACGTCCTGGCCGCGCCCCCGCAGCGCCTGGGCCGTTTTGAGCAGACCGCCCCAGTCCAGGTGACCGGGCAGCGGCGCTGATGTAAACCAGTAACGAGTCATCGATTTCTAATCCCGATTTAACGACCGAGTCCCACGCACTTTGTTATAACCTACATTATCTGACGTCAAAAAACCTCGTGTCCGCACAGGAGGGAAGCTATGGTACAAATCCCTGACAATTTTAAGGACCTGCTGGAAGGGCCTGTTTTTATCACGCTGGTGACGATCATGCCCAGCGGCCAACCGCAGGCTACGCCCGTCTGGTGCAATTACGACGGCACACACGTCTTGATCAATACGGCCCGGGGCCGCCAGAAAGACAAAAATCTGCAGGCCAACCCGCGCGTCACCATCCTGGCGATTGATCCGAAAAATCCGTATCGCTGGATCGAGGTGCGCGGCAGGGTCGATGAATCCACCGAAGAGGGCGCGCTCGATCACATCAACCAGCTTTCCGCGCTGTATACCGGCAACCCGGATTATTACAGCCGCAACCCCAGCCGCCGCAACCAGGAAACACGCGTCACATACAAAATCAGGCCGGAACACGTCAATACCAACGGGTAAGGTCCCCCCTGTTCCGCCTGCCAGCCTACCCGGATGCCCCCCGTCAAGTGGGCATCCGGGTGTTTCCGCTGACCGTCCACTGGCCATCCTACGCTGACCCAACGGCATCTTGCAGAATCGCCCCCACCTGCGCTACGTTAGTGTTACGCCATGATAAGCGGCGGTCAGATGACGGAATACGGCCCATCGACGGATTACAACAAGGCAAGGGTTATGAACATATCACCGGTTGAAACAACCCGGTTTTTCCCGAAGAACGCGCGGACCCGCGCCGCGCTGGTGATCCTGCTGGTCGTCGTGACCGTGCTGGGAGTCGCGCCCGCCTACGCCCAGGACGGCATCCCGGCGTCGGCGCGGCTGACCGGCCTGCGCCACGTCTACCAGACATGGAACAACTGCGGCGGCGCGAACCTGACGATGGCCATGTCCTACTACGGCTGGAGCAACGATCAGGACGTGGCGCGCGCCTGGCTGAAACCGAACGTCGAAGACAAAAACGTCTCGCCTGGACAGATGGCCGCGTTCGTCAACCAGCAGAGCGGGCTGAACGCGCGAGCGCTGTGGCGCTACGGCGGCGACATCGACCTGATCAAACGCGCGATTGCCGCCGGGTTCCCGATCATCGCGGAGAGCGGCTTTGACGTGGATAACCTCGGCTGGATGGGCCACTATGAAACGGTCGTCGCCTACGACGACGCCTCGCAGACGCTGTGGGTCTATGACAGCTACCTGGGGCTGGGCGACGGCTCCGGCGTCACGCACAGCTACGCCGAGTTCGATTCCTGGTGGCGGCACTTCAACCGCGCCTACATTCTGCTGTTCCCGCTCGACCAGGAACAACAAGTGCGCGACGTGCTCGGCCCGGCAGTCGATCCGCTGGTGGCCGCGCAGTCCGCGTTGGATCGCGCCAAACAGGAAGCCACCGCCAACCAGACCGACGGGTGGGCCTGGTTCGACGCGGGTACGTCGTCGGTCAGGCTGGGGCGCTATCACGACGCCGCGATCTATTACGACGAAGCCTTCCGCCAGGGCCTGCCCTACCGGCTGATGTGGTACGAGTTCGGCCCGTATGAGGCGTATTTTAACATTGGGCGCTTCAACGACATGATCACGCTGGCGAACAACACGGAGGCCACGACCGCCTACGTCGAGGAGACGAACTACTGGCGCGGCATGGCGTATGCCGCCCTCGGCCAGTACGACGCGGCGATCAACGAGTTCAACAAGGCGATTGCCTTCAACCCGAATTTCACCGATGCGCAGCTTTCCAAAGAACAGCTTGAGACGGGCGCGTTTTCCGCGCCTGCCCCGGTACAATAACGGTCAGCTTTCAGCGATCAGCTACAAGCGGCCAGCGATGAATCGGGGCGCTGCTGGCGAACTATAGGTTCGCCTACACCCAGCGCTTCTGAGGGCGAACAAAAACAGGCGCGCCGAACATGGTGACGCCTGTTTCGGTTCACGACATGGCTGCGCAGCGTGCGGTGCAGCCTATCCGTAGATTCCTTTTTGTTATGTGCTGGTGAAAACCGGCCCCCACGCGTGTATTATGGGCGTGAGTCGTTTCGTCCACGCGAAAGGGGTTCGCATGAACACACTCGCCCGTATGTCACCCGGCAGGCGTCTGCTGCTGGTGATCGTGCAAGGCGTGGTCCTGATAGCGCTGCTGGCCGCGATCCTGATGGCGTCCGCCGGGAGTCTGTCCTGGCGGCGCGGCTGGTTGGTGACCGGCGTGTACGCGGCCTGTTTTTTCGTCAGCTCGACGATCCTGATGCTGAACGTGCCGGAGCTGATGGACGAGCGCCGGAAAAAACACGCGAACGTCAAAGCGTGGGATCGCCCGCTGGTGCTGGCGTATCAGGTGCTATATTTCCCGATGTTCATCGTATCCGGCCTGGATCACCGATTCGGCTGGTCGCGCGTGCCGCCGGGCGTATCGCTGCTGGCGCTGCTGCTGATCGTGGTCTTCTTCTGGCTGGTCACCTGGGCACCGCTCGCCAACGCGCACCTGGAAACGTACGTGCGCATCCAGACCGAGCGCGATCACCGCGTCTGCGACACCGGCCCGTATCGCGTCATCCGCCACCCGGCCTATGCCGGGTTGGCGCTCTTTTTTGCCGCGCTGCCGCTCAGCCTGGGGTCGCTGTGGGGACTGGTGCCAGGGGTGGTTGCTATCACGTTCCTGCTGATTCGCACGGTGCTGGAAGATCGCACGTTGCAGCGCGAGCTGCCTGGGTATGCCGGGTACGCGCAGCGCGTGCGCTTCCGCTGGGTGCCTGGCGTGTGGTGAAAGCGCAGCGATCAGCTAACACCCTATCCGTACATTGTGCCGGGCGCGGCAAGCAGCGGACCTGCCAGAGCTTTTCCCCTGACTCGCAAAGTTGCCCCCAACGTGAGATTCACGCGTTCGATTGAAGTAACTATACAGCTAATACATTCCTATGGTTTGATCAATAGATGGTCCTATCCTGTAGTCACATTACCTGACGTTTCCTTCCCTCTCTTTGTGATTACAGGCTCCCCCAAGTTCCGGCATCCATTGGTTTCTCCTCAAGGTAATTTCAGGCAGAGGTGTCTTGCGTGTTGTGAAAGAGACTCTCACCCGGTGGTAACTATAGTTCATGTTTTGAGGAAGGAAACATCATGTTAAGACGCGTGCTGGGCTTATTCGCTATTGCGGTGCTGTTTGCAGTGGGAATCCCCGTAAGTGGCCAGGACGAGCCAGCTATCACGGTGGATCTCACCGTGTACGACGGTAACCCGGTGCTGGCTCACGG
>CAYMTN010000289.1:0-6171 GCA_964393335.1 uncultured Anaerolineaceae bacterium | reverse complement strand
ACGCGCGGATCGTCGCCCTCATGGCAGGCGGCACGGGATTCTATGACGCGGTCGCACAGGCCACCGGCACCCCGTTTTTTGACCTGGAAAACGGCTGGCGCGTGTATGTCGGGCTGCTGCCGCTCACGCGGGCGGACCTCGACCCGGCTGCCGCGCTGGAACCACTCGACGATCCGCTGGTTGCGGTGGGCGATACGGTTACGCTGTCCGCCGTGCCCGCCCTGGTCCCGCTGGCGGAAAAACCTGCGCCGCGCGCGCTGGCCAGCGGGCGGTGCTTCGGCGGGATGCAGGTCACGGTATTACGCGCGGGCCGCCTGGACGGCGTGGACTATTACGAGGTGGACTGTATGGGGCAAACCGGCTGGCTCACCCGCGACCAGTTGGCCGCAGCAGGCAGCGCCCCTGCGGAAAAACGCTAAACCGTCAGGTTCATTTTTGCACGAGGCATGGATAACCGCATGATGCGAATTCGACGGGCAGTCTATGCCCAGTTGCCCGCCTGGGCGCAGCCCGAAAACCCGGTGTTACGCTACCTGCTGGATCGTCCCCAGCGACGCCCGCTGTGGCGTGGGCTGGTGTGGGCGGCCTGGCTGGCGATCCTGGCCGGGCTGGTCGGGATCAACGCGGCGGCATACGACGCGGATTGGTCGCCCTGGGCCGATCTGGCGGCGGGATCATCGCCGGGGACGGTGGCGTACAGTGTGTTGTATTACCCGCTGGTCATCCTGCAAGGCGGGGCGCTGGCGCTGGCCCTGCTGGCCGCATCAAATGCAGTGACAACCGAGCAGCAGCGCGGTACGTGGGAAGCATTCAAGGTCACCAGTCACGGTGCGGAGATGGTGATCCGCGCGCGGTGGGCGGCAGTGTTTTTCCAGTTGCGGTGGGTGCTGATCCTGCTGGTCCTGCCGCGCCTGTTTTTCGCCGCGCGGATGCTGGCCGGGGTGGCGGATTACCAGGGTTACCACATCGACCTGTACATCACGGGCATCACGCCGGAAGTCCCGCTCGAAGGGGCCGTGATCCTGCTGGCCGCGCTGATGACAGCCGCCCTGGTGCAGATTCCGGTGCTGGTCGGCCTGTACGCGGCGCTGGGTGTGCTGCTGTCGGCCAGGGTCCACCGGCGCGGAGTCATGCTGCTGCTGCGCGTGATGGGCGTGCTGGCGCACCTGGTCGTCGTCGGGCTGGCATTGGAAGCCGGGTCGCACGTGCTGAGCCAGACGCTGCTGCCCCGCAGCGCGCACGTGACGCACTGGCTGGAACTGCTCGGCATGGGCGTATGGGGCGACCAGGGGCTGCGTTTGATGGACCTGGAAACGGCCTTGCAGACGTGGACCGACGTGCATTACGCGGTCTGGTTAGGTGCGGCGCTGTTGGCGGCGATTGTCGCCGAAGTGTTCGTGACAAACGCGCTGCTTGGATTGGCCGTGCGCTGGGCGTCCCGCCCGGCCAGAAATTAGGGGCCGCCGGTGCAGCGTTTCGCGGGGTGGATCGCGTTACATCTCGTCGTGTGCGCGCTGCTGATCGGCGGCGCGCGCTGGATCGGGCATTGGGCCGCGCCGGACGTAGTGCCGCTCCCGACGTCAGATGGCTGCTGGCTGGACGTGTGCCCGTTCCGGCTGCCGTTGGGTGCCTTCACGGACGCGCTCGACGCCGCGCCGGGCGTCGTGCCCGGCAGCGCGCAGTTCATCCCCGACGAGTACGCGACCGGCGCTGATCAGGTGGTCGCGTACCGGTACGCGCCGGACCACGCCGCGCCGCAGTCCCTGGTGCTGCTGCCCGGCACCGATCGTTACGTCATCGAACGTGATTGGCGCTCGGCGGCGGCGATGATGCGCCTGGGCGACCTGGTCGCCGCCTTCGGCCCGCCGGAACGCGTCCGGCTGTCGCCCCCGGACGTGCTGCTCGATTACGACGCGCGCCACCTGTCGGTCGCCATTTACCCGCGCGCCACTGCCTATTACGATTGGGTGCGCCTTACTCCGCGTGATTTTGTCGTGCGATTTTCCGTCACGAACCCGGATCATGCCGCCGGATCAGACGTGGTATACTACCCGCCGTCTCGACGGTGGCAGGGATTCAGCCTGTACCGCTTCGGGGATTGACGCGCCGCACAGTGTCCAGGACCCACTTATGAGCCACAAACAGACCGGTTCGCCCCTCTCTTCACGTGAAAAAATCGCCTACGGGCTGGCATTTGCCGCGATGGCGGTGTTTGTCGTGATGGGCGTGGTTCTGCTGTACAACCCGTCGGATGCACTGAGCGAGGTCTACGCCGTCGTACTGCTGATCACGCTGGGCCTCGGCGTGCTGTCCGGCGTCGTCGTGGCGACCGAACGCTGAGCCGTCACGCTTGCGCGGTCACGCGCAGCACGACCGGCTGCCAAACGACGTATCCATCACGCGCGGTCCGGTCCAGCGCGGCGCGGGCGGCGGCATCGAACGCGGTACGCTGTGCCGGTTCCATCGCGTGGATTTCCTCGTACCGGCCCGGATGCGCCATCCAGTACGCCAGGAACGTGACAACCGGCAGCCGCACCAAAACCGGCGACTCTTCGGCGGCGTGTGTCACGGTCAGGCCGAGGTCTTCCAGCCGCTCGATGGTATCCTCCACGTCCTGCACGTAGGCATTCCACAGCGGCTCGTATGCTTCCATGTGAAAGCGCAGCGCTTGCAGGCGTTCGTCCGGTGCAGGCGTGACATAACGCTCCAACACGCGGCCCAACGCCCGGCTGCGCGCGCCTTCTGGCCCCCATTCCTGGATCACGATGCGGCCTCCCGGCGCGATCAAGCGCCGCAGCGCGGGCAGGCTGCGGTTCGGATCGGTCGCATTCAGCCCGAACGACGCCACGATCAGCGAAAAACGGCGCGCCGCAAACGGCGGGCGCTGGATGTCGCCGCACACGTACCGGACATAAGACGGCGTGCACGCGCGCGCCACCTCCAACGATGCGGCGGACAGGTCCAGGCCGGTGACCTGGCCCACGCCGGGCGCACACAGGCCCGCCAGCAGGCGCGCGATCAACCCCGTGCCGGTGCCCACATCCAACACGCGATCCCCCGGCTGCGGCGCGGCATATCGCACAAAATCCGCCGCGAGCGGGGCATAGACCGGCACGACGTCGCGTTCGTAACGCGCGGCTGCGCCGTCAAACAACGACCGGATAAACGTCAGGCGATTCAGAACAGGCATGACCGTCAGCGGAACAGGTTGGAAAAATCCATTTTCCAGGGGGCGAACGTGCCATCGGCGGCAGGCGCGACGATCAGCATCACGACCGACCCGGCAGCCGCGATCCAGACGCCATAACCCGACGCGGCGTAACCCGGAAACACCAGCACAAAATACAGCATCACCAGCGCGGCCAGCACGCGCCGCTGCCGCACCGCCGTGCGCCGCTCAAAAAAAGATTTGCCCAGCGCGCGGATCGTCACGGCTGCCCCACCGAGCGCGGCCAGCGGCACGGCCAGCAGGCCGGCGTAGGCGAGCGTGCCGAGCGCGGTAAGTTCGTAGGATTTGCCGCCGACGATGGCGACACCGGGCCGTTCGGAGCCGTACACCTTGTCGGACGGTTTGAGCGTCTCGGCGTTTGGCCCGGCAGTGACCAGCCGCAGGCCGGAAACATGCGGGTGATACGTACCGGCGATATAGACGTCCGTCCATGAAACCGCCGCGAATCCGACCAGCATGGCAGCGGCAGCCAGCAAAACGATCCACTCGCTGATGGCGATAGGATCGCGTCCGGTTACGGTCACAGGCTGTCTCCTCACCCCATGATCCCGGATTCCGCCTCTAGCGCAGCAGGCTCCTCCGGCACTAACGTGGGTTGCGCCAACCTATGCTCGTCTCTTCGATCAGGTGATCGACGACGGCGAACACGGCCTCCTGCTCCGTCGCGCCTTCGTTGAGCGCGCGGCGGAACACCTTCAACTGGCGGTCGGCGCTGGTGCCCCGGTCGAGAATGGTCTTGATGGATTCGACTTCCTGGCGCGATCCCAACCCGTCCAGCACGTCGTCGACGATGTCGAGCAGCTCTTGCGTCAAAAAACGCATCGGCACTTCGATTTCCTGGCCGAAATCGATCAGCTTGCCGTCGATGCCGTAGCGCACCGCGCGCCATTTGTTTTCCGCGATGAACGCGGTCCGGTAAATGCGCCACGACATATTCTGGTTGCGGAGCTGGATCAGCTTGGCAGCGAGCGCCTGGATCAGCGCGGCGATAGCGACGGCGTCGTCGATGTGCGTGCACATGTCGCAGATGCGAATCTCAAGCGTGCCCAGGTCCGGATGCGGGCGGGCATCCCACCAGATTTTGGTCGGATCGCCAAGCCCTTCCACGCTGGCGGTTGGTTTTTGCGTGTCGGTCCGCCGCATCAACGAGCCGACCTTACCCATCAGATCGACGTAATGCTTGTATTCGGCGTAACTGGAGAAATGCGGCGGGATGCCGGACCGCGGCATGTTCTCGAATACCAGGCTGCGGTAGCTCTTCAGGCCGGTGTCGCGCCCGTGCCAGAACGGCGATGACGTGGTCAGCGCCAGGACGTGCGGCAGAAAATAGCGCATCTGGTTGAGAATGTCGATCATCAGGTCGTAGGCTTCGGGTGATTTGCCGATGCCGAGATGGACGTGCATCCCGAAGATCAACAAACGCCGCGCAGCGTCGCGCATCTCCGAGGCGAGATCGTCATAACGCGCACCTTCGCTGATGTGCTGGTCCTGCCAGCGTGAAAAAGGATGCGTCGAGGCGGCGGCGATGCGCCTGCCGTGCTGGTCGGCCACTTCGGTCACCGTGCGGCGCAGGCGGATCAATTCCTGGCGGGCTTCTTGCACGTTGCGGCAGATATGGCTGCCAACTTCGATCTGGGACTGCATAAATTCGGCTTTGAGCTGATTGCCCAACACGACGCGGCCCTGGTTCATCATCTGCTGGACATACGACGTCAACTCGCGCGTTTCGGGATCGATGATCTGGTATTCTTCTTCAATGCCAATGGTCAGGGGTGCGGTTGGCATGACTCACTCTCCGCCATTCGTTTTGGGTAACACGCACGTTTTTGGAATGGATGCTATAACTATACTCGGCTCGCCTGATGCAGCAAAGTAGTCTCTTTGGTCAAAGAGCACGAGCGCCCCGGCGGATCCGTAGGGCGATCCGCACGAGCGGGTCAAAACATGTTATTCTAGACATAATGGAGGAAACATAACGAAGTCGCACAATAGAGGTTGGGTGTTGGTCTTTGCTGATTAGCTGTTGGTCAACCCGGTGCGGGTACACGCTTTTACCAACAACCGACAACTAACAACCCCTGTTCCCATGCTGCGAGTTCTAAATGGTTTGTCCATAAGCTGGCCGCTCTGTGTTTGTACGCGAGGTCCAACATGGTATATAACGTAGTGTCAATTGAAGACGAAGACGAAATCGTCGAACTGCTGCGCGTCGTGCTGCGCCACCCGGAGATTCAGGTCCATCCCGCCAACAGCGGCCCGGCCGGGCTGGCCCTGCTGCGCCAGATCAAGCCCGACCTGATCATGCTCGATATCATGATGCCGGGCATGGACGGGTGGGCCGTGTACAATACGATCCGCTCCGATCCAGAATTGTGCCATCTGCCCGTGATCATCCTCTCCGTGTTGCAGGAAACACCTGAACGCAGACGCGCCTTTGCCAGTAGTGATATTGATCTGTATGTCACCAAGCCGTTTGACACGGTGTCCCTGCGCCGCGAGATCAGGCGCATGCTGGGACGTGACGACCTGTGGGAGTAACGCTGCATGACACATGACGAGTTGGCGCTGTCGGGCGACCGGCAGCGCGTGGTAAAGATTGACACCGAGCATTTTGCCGTCCGGTTCCTGGTGCCGGTGCTGATAATCGGCCTGCTGCTGGCAGTTCACGTGGGCGGGCTGGCGCTGCTGCACAGCCTGGGTGACCAGGGAGTCAGCCCGGTGTGCATCGTACTGCCGCTTGACGCGGTCGCGCTGCTGGGCGGCGGGTACACAATCGAGCACGGGCTCAAACGCCTGATGCCGAGCCGCCGGGGCGCGACACTGGACGACGCGGCGCTGGTCGTGACCGACGCCCGCCACAAACCGCCGGATGTCACGCACATCGACTGGCACAAAACGGTCAACGTGACCGCCTGGCGCTTCACCGTACACAAGCGGACGCG
>CAYMTN010000288.1:0-6239 GCA_964393335.1 uncultured Anaerolineaceae bacterium | reverse complement strand
GCGATGTCGGCAGCCATGCGGCGGCGCATATCCTCGCCTTCGGCCAGATCGTGCGACATGCGGTTAAACGCCTGCGCCAGTTCCACGATTTCGGTCGTGCCGCGCGGCTGCACCTGGCGGCCCAGTTTGCCACCCGCGAGATCGTGCGCCGCCTGTGTTAAGGCGCGCATCGGGCGGCTGAGCTGCCACGCCAGCGCCAGCCCGACCACAACCGCGATCAGCGCCGCGACAAAGGCGCTCCCGGCCAACCAGCGCGTCGTTTCGGTCAAGAACTGGTTTTCAGCCGCGCCCAGCGCCTGCGTGCCGGGTGTTTCTTGCGCCAGCCAGCCGACACGCTCGCCCGCCACTTGCAGAGTCATGGCGCGCTCGCGCGTGGTCGAGTCCAGCGTCGTGCCGATGCGGGCCGGATCGGTGGATGCTACGATCACGCCGTCCGCATCCGCAAGCAGCACCTGCGCGCCGCCCCTGCCGCGCCCGCCGCTTCCATTGCCACCCGTTCCGCTCCCGCCGCCGCTGCCCTTTGGCCCCGGCAGCAGGGAGTCAGCTCCCACCCATGATCCAGTTTCGGCGTAATAATCCTCCAGGCGCGTCACGGTTTCGGCGTCGAAAAACGTCGTGTCGCGCTGGTTGACGTACTGGCGGAAGCTGCGTTCAGTGGTTGCGCCGACGATCAAGGCAATGGCGCCGATCGCCAACCATGCTACGACCAGAAACGCCAGTGACAGCCGTACCCACAGCCGGCTGAATAGATTACTCATGGTCGGGACGCATCCGGTAGCCGACGCCATACACCGTTTCGATGATGCGTGGCTGGCGCGGGTCTGCTTCGAGTTTGGCGCGCAGATTCTTGATGTGGACGTCGATGGTGCGCTCGTAGCCTGCGAAAGCTTCACCCTGGATGCGTTCCAGCAGTTCCATGCGGGTGAAGACACGTCCAGGCCGCGCCACCAACACGGCCAGCAGGTCAAATTCACTGGGCGTGAGATCGACGCGCGCGCCGCCCCAGGTGACGATCCGGGTTTCGGCATTCAGTTCGAGGTCTCCCACGCGCCAGATCGTCGGCTCGGCTGCGAGATCACCATAGGCGCGGCGCAGCACGGCACGCACTTGGGCCACCAGCACGCGCGGGCTGAACGGTTTGGTGATATATTCGTCCGCGCCAATTTCCAGGCCCATGATCTTATCCACGTCGTCAATGCGTGCCGTCAGGAAGATGATCGGCACATCACTTTCCCGGCGGATCAGGCGAGCAGCCTCCCAGCCGTCCATCTCCGGCATCATCACGTCGAGGATCAGCAGATCGGGCCGTTCGTGGCGGCAGGTAAACAGCGCTTCCCGCCCGTTGCGCACGGTCAGCACCTGCAACCCTGCGTCTTCAAGATAGGCGCGCACCGTGTCGATGATGTGTTGTTCGTCGTCAGCAACCAGGATTTTCCGGCTCATGTATGTCTCGCTCGTATCCACCGTGTGTACAGCATCACATTACCATCAAGCAGTGTATCCGCGCCAGTGCCGGTCATGCGTCAGGGCACGGGGCATCCGTGCAGGCGCGCGCCGGGGTGCGGCGGGATGGCGGCGTGTGTGCAAACACGCGTTTGGCCTGGCACGTGATCCATTTCCAGTGGAACAGCAGATGCAGCAGCACGAGCAGCCCAACTATCACGCCGCCCCATTCGTGGGCGGTCACCAGGGTGTGTTTGTCCAGTGCCAAGACAGCCGTCTCAGCGGCTCCATCACCATGCCCGCGCCCGGCGCGGGTGCCGCCCGCCGGGTATACGGTCCACAACAGCAGGCCGGACAGTAGCACGGCTACAAAAAGGATCATGATCCCGGTATCCAGCAGCAGGTTCGTACGTGGTTTGACGCTCATGTGATTCGCTCCTTCAGATTGGTACGCCGGGCAGCTTCGCGGCTGTCCGGCAGCTATAAAACGGTAGTTCAGTTACGCAGCCAGGGTGGGCCGCCCCCCACGCCGGTCTGCGCAGTCGTAGTACCGGTCTGCGCGATGGCCGGAGCGGTCGGTTCCAGGCTGCGCAGGTACGCGGTCAATGCGGCGACATCGGCTTCGCTCAGGCGGCCTCCCCAGGCGGGCATCGCCGTGCCGGAAACACCTAGCGAGATGATCTGCTGGATGGCAGCATCAGGCGTCTGGCTGAGGAAGGTCTGGTTATTCAGCGCGGGAGCCAGTGGCGTCCCGAACCCGTCCACGCCGTGACACTGCACACACATGATGTCGAACAACCACTGCCCCTGCGCGACGGCTTCGGGACTCATGTCAACCGGCGCGGCCTCGATAACCGGCACGGCGATTCCGGCGGCGTCCAACTCCGGCCAGCGGCGGATCAACATGGCCAGCGTGGCGATCTCTTCGCCGCTCAAGGCGCGGCTCCAGCTTGCCATCAACGTGCCGGGCACGCCCTGCTCGATGGTGCGCGTGATGTCGGCATCTGTCAGGCGCGCGCGCAGCTCGTCTGAGTTCAGCGCAGGTGCGAGCGTGGTCCCCTCTCCGTTGGCCCCATGACACGCGGAACATTCCAGGGCGAAGTCCTGCAAGCCGCTCGCCAGCGCGTCGCCGTCCGGCAGGCTGCGGACCATTTGCAGGGTGTCGTCGCTCAACTCGACGACGACCGGCTCCGGTGGTGTCAGGCCGAGGGCCGCCACACGCGCCTCAACCGTGTCCCAATTGGCATATTTGATCACGGCGGCCAGGCTGTCGATCTCCGCATTCGTGAAAATGCCGCCTTCGTTCACACTATAAGCCGCCATGACGGTGTTGTAACGCCCGCGCTCGACGGTGTGAAAAATGTCGTCGTATGCCATCTCGCGCACACCTATGTTGTTCAGCGGTGGCACCGCACCTAATCCCTCGCCCGCCGCACCGTGACACACCGCGCAGTTTTCCGCGTACAGGTCCGTGCCTGCCAGCACCGCTTCGACGCGCAGGTCGAAGGCGGCATCTTGCTGGCGTGCGGGTTCGCGCAGCACGGCCACGCCCATCACCACGACGATCAACATCGTCGCCAGAAATCCCATCCAGGCCAGTTCACGTGTCATGATCGTCGCTCCTACGCATACACCACAGCGGCGGGATCCGTCTTGTCACGCCGGATTCGCTCGCCGGTGTCCACTTTGATCAGGCCATCTTCGATGCTGACGGCGAAGCGGTCCAACGGTCGCGGCGCAGGCGGGTTGATCACACCGCCATCCGCTTCAAATGCCGAGGCATGGCACGGGCAGATAAACTTTCCCTCGGCCTGGTTCCAGGGAACTGAACAGCCCAGGTGCGTACACTTGTGGTAGAGCGCCATGAAGCCGCCATCTTCCAGTCGCACGAGGTAAAAGTGGCCCGTTTTGATCTGGGTCACGCTGCCGGGAGGGAAGTCATCCACTGCACCGACGGCAAACACGCTGCCGAATTCCCCATCAACTACCTTGGGCGAAAAGAAGCGGTAGGTCACCAGGCCCGCTTCGGCTGCCATCGCTGCGCCGACCGCGCCCCACGCCAGCTTCAAAAAACTGCGCCGTGATATCTGTGTTTCAGTCAGTTCAGTGGGCTGTTCCACCGGTTGTTGAGTCCGTTCAGCCATGATTAAAGGACCTCCCAGGGCCACATCAATGCCATGCCTTCGCCCCGAAAGGCGATCCCGATCACCGTCAGCACCACAAATGACACCACCAGCAGCGTAAACACACTTTGCCGCGCTTCGCACGCCGATGCGCGAAACACACGCCGTATCACGCCGTAATAGACCACCAACAGCAGCAACAGCGCAGCCAGCGGCACCCAGCCATTGCTGATCGCCGTCGGCAGGCTGGGCAGCAGCGCCGGTAGATCGATTGCGTATTCGTCCAGCAGCACCAGCACCGGCGTCATGACCAGGGCGACCAGTGCACCGGCCAGCGCCGTGCGGCGTCCGCGCCGCGAGCGGAACCAGATGCCTTCCGCGTCGGTATCAAAACGCAGGTATGGCAGCACGCCCAGCCCGCCCAGCGCCAGCCCTGGCACGACAATCGCGCCAAAAACTGGGTGAAAATGGAGCAGCAGTTCCTGCAAGCCCATGAAGTACCACGCGGCTTTCGCCGGGTTGGGGCTGTGGTCGGGGTTAGCGGCGGCTTCCAGCGGCGCATTCACCCACGACGCCCACATGACGATCAGCGCGATCATCACCAGCGCGAACACAAACTCAATCGAGACGAGATGCGGCAGCGTCGTTACTTTTTCGACTCGTTGGAGTTTCTCGTCGTCCAGGTTACGCGGAATCGACAGCGTATCTTTGCGCACGCGCCAGATGTGGAACGAGATCACGCCGAACAGTGTCAGGGGAATGATCGCCACGTGCAATCCGTAGAAGTTGGTCAACGTCGCCGCGCCGACTTCCGGCCCGCCCAGGATCAGGCGGCTTAGCCCTTCGCCGACGACCGGCACGTAGTCGAGCAGGCTGGTGCCGACCGTCACTGCCCAATATGCGAGTTGGTCCCAGGGCAGGAGATAACCGGTAAAGTTGGCCCCAATCACCAGCAGGAGCAGGGCGATTCCGAGCACCCAGTTAAATTCACGCGGGGGGCGATACCCGCCCGTGTAAAATACGCGCAGCATGTGCAAAAATGCCACGATAACCATCAGGTTGCCACTCCAGTGATGCAGGTTGCGGATCATCTGCCCGAACCAGACCTCGGTTTGCAGCGCCAGCATATCGTTGTAGGCGTGTTCCGGCGTCGGCGTATAGACGAACATCAACATCACACCGGTTACAACCAGGATCATCATCAGCAGGATCGACAGCCCACCCAATCCCCAGGTGTAGGTGAACTTCAGGGCCGGTTTGGCGACTTTGCTGGGGTGGATGTGCAGAACCAGATTGTTCATCACGAGTTTCATCCGGCCCCGGTCATCCTGGGGTGGGAGTTCGTCCCGCTGGACGGACTCCCACACGCGCTGCGGCAGGCTGGGGGAACGAGGGTCTTGGGTCGTCATGGTGAGCGTGTCTCCTCTTGTGGATTGCGTTGCGTCGAATCGGGCTGTGATTATTGGCGTCCGCCGCGATAGCCCTTGCCGCCGCCCTGGCTGCCCTGGCTACCCTGACCAGCAGCATTACCCTGGCCCTGCCCGCCCTGACCTTGCCCGCTTTGAGTGCTGTCGCTCCACAGTAAGCGCCCGTATTGGTCGCGAATGGTGAGTTGTTGGCCGCTGTCCAGTGTCACGACGCCAGCCTCAAATTGCCCATTGAGCCAGTACCCATCAACGGAAAGCTGATCATCGACCGAGAACCATAACCCGTCCTGGCTCCAAAAATCCACCTGGCCAAGGGTAACGCGCACTGTCTGCCCGTCCTGAAGCTGGAGGGTGAATGCCAGCGGCTCGACCTGCGTTACGCGACCGGCCACCGTTTCCCATTGATTTGCCGCAACCTGGGCGGCCTGTCCCTGACCCTGGCCACCCTGACCCTGGCCACCCTGACCCTGTCCGCCCTGGCCCTGGCCACCCTGACCCTGTCCGCCCTGGCCCTGGCCGCCTTGACCCTGGCTGGCCTGGCCTTGCGTTGTGGTACCCTGCGCCTGCCCTGTTGTTGTTCCGCCTTGCGCCTGACCACTGCGATTGCCAGCACGTCCCGGCCCGCCCCACAATGGGCGGCCATTCGGATCGAGCAGCATCAGGCGCTCGCCGGTTGCCAGCTTGGTAATTTCGCCCGCCCGGAACATCGTATCCTGCCAGAACCCTAAGACCGTGATCTCGTCTCCAGGGGCAAACGCGATCCCTTGCTGCTGCATAAAGCTTGGCTCGCCAAGTTGCAGCGCCAACGTTTCGCCTGCCTGCGTTTGGACAGTCAGGCTTGACGCAGTCGTCGCCGTAACGGTCCCGTTCAGCGTGATCCAGTCTTCAGCAGCGACCTGCGCCGCATCCGTCCCATTGGCAGTGCCGTTCTGGCTATTGGTGCCGCCGGATGAACCGCCCGACCACAGCGGTAAGCCGTCAGCCGTACGCACGGCCAGAATTGACCCGTCCATTTTGGTGACGGTCGCGGCGTGGTACTGGTCACCGTTGTAGAACCCTTCAACAGTTACCGTTTCGCCTACTGCCAGCGTGACGGCCTGGTTTTGCCAGTAGTGTGATGGGCCAAGCTCGACAAAAATCTGGCTACCGTCGCCAAGGGTCAGCGTCATACCGGCCACGTCAAACGAGTCGATCGTGCCTTCTGTTGCTATTTGTTATGAGAGTATTTTATGGTAATTCTGTTTAT
>CAYMTN010000287.1:0-6241 GCA_964393335.1 uncultured Anaerolineaceae bacterium | reverse complement strand
CGCGCGAGGACGGGCGCGCTGTGCTGGACGCGGCGCGGGCGGCGGGCGTGCGCGTCGGCTGTGCGCCGGATACGTTCCTGGGCGGCGGCTTGCAGACCTGCCGCAAACTGATCGACGATGGCTGGATCGGCGAGCCGGTCGCGGCCACCGCGTTTATGGCGAGTCACGGCCCGGAAGGCTGGCACCCGAACCCGGCGTTCTTTTACCAGGCGGGGGCGGGGCCACTCTTCGACATGGGGCCGTATTACCTGACCGCGCTGGTCAGCCTGTTGGGGCCGGTGCGGCGCGTGACGGCGGTCACGCGGGCGTCGTTCGCGGAACGGATCGCCACCAGCGAAGCGCGCTTTGGCGAGCGGCTTCCCGTCGAAGTCGCCACGCATATCAGCGGCGCGCTGGATTTCGCCGCCGGGCCGGTCGGCACGCTGGTGGTCAGCTTCGACGTGTGGCGGCACTCGCTGCCGCGCATCGAAATTTACGGCTCAAAAGGGACGCTCAGCGTGCCGGACCCGAATACGTTTGGCGGGCCGGTGCGGGCCTGGCTGACGACGGATGGCGACTGGCGCGAGATTCCGCTGACGCACAGCGCGGAGGTCCGGCGCGGCGTCGGCGTGGCGGATATGGCCTATGGGCTGCGATCCGGCAGGCCACACCGCGCCAGCGGCGACCAGGCTTTTCACGTGCTGGACATCATGCACGCGCTCGAAGAGGCGTCACGCGACGGCCAGCATGTGACGGTAGGCAGTCCGTATGACCGGCCCGCGCCGCTGCCGCTGGGCCTGCTCACCGGGACGCTGGACGATTGACCGGGCTGGCGGGTTGAGGAGGACTCGATGCGTATTGATCGGGAGGAACTTGTTTGCTTGACCGAAGAATACGGCGGTGCGTGGGGGATCAATCACACCCGCCGGTTGTTACACCTGATCGACCGAATCGGCGCGGACCAGACGTATGACCGGGATGCCGTGTGGGTGGCCGCTCATTTGCACGATTGGGGCGGGTACTCGATCTGGAAACGGGACGGCGTGGACCACGCCGCACGATCGGCGGAAGTTGCCGGGGAATTCTTGCGCGAGCGCGCGTACCCGGACGCTTTCGCAGCGCTGGTGCTGGAGTGCATCGCGTTTCATCACAGCCCGGACCCTGCCCGCAGCCTGGAGGCGATTCTGTTATGCGATGCCGACGCACTCGATTTTTTGGGGACGGTGGGCGTGCTGCGTGATTTTTCCAAAAACGCGCGCGACTTGCGCACAGCTTACGACATCGTGAAAAAACGGCGCGCCAAACTGCCCGGCGGGCTGGTGTTGGAGGCGTCCCGGCAGATCGCGGCGCGGCGCGTGCAGCAGATGGATGATCTGTTGGCCGCGTTTGAGGCGGATACGTTCGGCTGTTTTTAGCCAGCAGCAAGAGGCGCTTGGTTACGCCAGAACACCTCTCCGCGCGCAGGTGCGCCGCCGCAAGATGCTGTACAATCGGGGGAGTTGTCGCTAAACAAACAGGAGCACGGCAGAATGGGCTTTTTAGACCAGGCTTCGACGATGAAAGAAATCCCGGTGGTCGTGCTGACCGCCGGATTCCAGGCGCAGTGCATGATCCAGGTGTTGGGCTTGTTACAGACTTATCTCAACGACGAGCAAAAAGACGTGTTCGCGCTGAGACAGGCCACGCTGTACGGTCTTGAGGCTGGCAACCCCGCGCGCAGCATGAGCCTGGAGGAGTTATACGTACGCAAGGACCAGTGCCACGTACTGGCTTTTGAGCGGAGTTTTACGCAGGAAGAAACCGGGTTGATGCCGCGAACGGAACGGCTGGCCGTTTACACGTCGCACTATGCGATCCAGGGCGATTTCCACATGGGGTCGGATTCGCCGCTCGGCGATTTTATGGCATCCAGCAAAGGGCAGTTTATCGGCGTCACCAATGTGCAGTTCTTCCCGCTATTTCAGGCGCAGGCGGCAGTGGTCCAGCAGGCGTCGCTGGCCTTCGTCTATCGTGGGGCAGGCTGGATGCACCACCGCCTGTAAACCGCCTAATGGCGCTGGTTCGCGGCCAGATAATTCAACACCAGCGCTGCGATCACGCCCGGCACCCATCCGGCGATGGTCAGCGCCGTGACGATCAGAATGGTGCCGCAGCCCCGGTCAAGCACGGCCAGCGGCGGCAGGATCAAACACAATAACGCACGCATACAACCCATGATGGTTTCGCTCCTTGTTGTACGGCTCCGATCAGCCGCGTTTTTCCTGAATCGAGTACGCGCGGCGGGGCGTCGGGTTGCGGTCAGGGCGTGGCACCGCGCCGCGCCAGCCGCCGCATCGCGCCCAATACGCGCGGCATCAGCCGTTCATAGGCCCAATACAGCGCCGGGTTGGGCGCGTAGTCCCACGCGCCGATGTGGCGCACGACCGTACCGCCGAATCCGTCCTTGAAGCGGTAGACGCCCCACAGCGGGTCATCCTCGTCGAACGTATCCGGCGCGCCCCAGAAATCATAGGTCGTGTACCCGTGTGCCCTGGCCCAGCGGATCGCTTCCCACTGTAACAGGTAGGTCGGCATGCGGTTGCGTTCCTCGTTCGAACTCATGCCGTAGAAGTACCACGCCTTTGACCCAAAATGGAACAGCACCAGCCCGGCCAGCGGCGTGCCGTCGTAGTCCGCCACAAATGCCTGCGCCAGCCCGGCGTCGATGAAGCGCGCCCATGCTTCGCGGTAATACGCGGGCGGGCGGATCAAGAAGCCCTGCCGCTCGCCCGTGACCGTGTACAGGTCGTAGAGTCTTTGCAGGTCGGCGGGGGTCGTCGCCGGGCGCACGCTGACGCCTTTTTTCGGGCCGGTGCGCACCTTGCGGCGGGTGCCCTGGCTCATGCTCATCAGGATCGTGTCTTCATCCTGCGTGAGATCGAGGGTCAGCGTGTTGCGAAACTGGACCTGGGACGCGCTGAATCGCCAGCCGCGCCCGCGTAACTGCGCCATCAGCCGCTGGCCGGTTGGGTTGTCGCGCGGCGGGCGGTCGGATTCGCTGCCGGGGATGCCCGTTCCGGCGATCACGTCCGGGTCGATCTTCAGCCAGATGGTGCGGCGCTGCCGGGCGATCTGTTCCAGGGCGCTCAACACAGCCCGCACGTGCTCCGCGTTGTCGTAATCCAGCGCCGGGCCTTTGGGCACGTAGATCACGCGCAGCGGCCCGACGTGGCGTGTCAGGATCGAGGCGGCAGCCACGACGGCACCGCCCGCGCTGAACGTGAAACGTTCCGGCGTCCAGCCGGTTTCACCCTGTTTGAACGCGCCCCATTCCCACGTCTGCAAGACATGCGCCGCCGGCAGGGCGCGCAGGACCGCGTTCCAGGTGCCGGGATCGGTGATTGGCGTAGGGGTCAGGGCATCAGCGCTCATGGGTGGATTTTCAGCCTGTCCGGTCAGGGTATACGATCAGCGGCTTATACTACCCGATTTCGGTTATCCGCGCCGCCTGACGACGTGACCGGACAGGCTGTTAACACTGCCGCCGTTTGGGGGGATCAGTATTTCGCGGCAGGTGGCCGCCGGGTCAACTGGCCGACGATGAGCGCGAAGATCGCCGATCCGATGATCGACCAGATCAGCGGGAATGCGTCGCCGCCAATCGTGATCACCAGCAGACTCGGAAGGTTTAGCTCGCGGGCCAGCCAGACGCCGATATACGCACCAATAAACCCGACCACAACCGATACAAAACACCCGCCGAGGTAGTACCCGGCCAACGCCTGCCCCAGGCTCCCGGCAACGGCGGCAACGATCAACAGAATGATAAACTCGCCCAGCGTCATACGCGGCACCTCCCGCACAGCATCGTCGATACCGTCCAGTATACGGGGATCGGCGTCTGGCTGTGAGAGCCAGGTGGCGGAAATTCGAATGGGTCCCGTGACCCGTTCAGGTGATGGTTTTGACGAAGTACACGCCGCTCACGGTGTCGCCGCCGGGCGTCTGTTGGGTGGCGGGCAGCGCGGCAAAGCCCAGGCTGATCTTCAGCGCATAGTTGGCGGTTTTATCCGGCGTGGACCACGACCGGAGCTGGTAACAGCCGAACGTTTTCGCCAGGTCGAGCGCGGCCAGTTGCAGCGCACGCCCGAAGCCCTGGCGGCGATAGGCTGCTTCCACGCCAAACGTCTGCACGAATAACTCGCGCAGCCGCCGCCCGTCCGGGGTAGCCAGCGGCACGACGTCTGCGCCGTTGGCTGCTGCGAGGGGGATGAGCTGCATTTTCAGCGAGATGTGCCCGGCGACGTGTTCGTCGATCACCGCGCACAGGACGTACAGCGCGGGCTTGAGCGTGCCGCTGCCGTCCACGATCCGGCGGGCCATATCCAGGCATGTGAGATGGTCCAGGCAGCGTTGCCACAGGGGGTGACGGTCGTGAAATTGCTCAACCCGCATGGTAGGGGCCTTGTCGAGTATGCGTGTCACTCTTTTGCTTTGCGGGAGTCATGCGGATCACGCCTGCGTTCCCCACGAGAGCAACCGGCTGGTGCTTCACCAGACATGCCGTCACGAGCGCATAACTTCCCGCATCTATTGTTGATCGGCTTTTGTGATTTGCGCAATAGCATCGTTTATTTCTGCGACGACGGATTGCAGGTGGCCGCGGTCGTGCGAATATAAAAACCGGACGCGGCCCGCCGGCGTGTGCAGGACAATCATGTGAGTCGGCATGATCTGCGGGGCGAACGCGACAAACCCGCCCGCTACCAGCAGCAGGCACAGGTATGCCAGCCGGGTCATGGTGCCGGGTGCGGGGCCGGTCAGGCCCAGGAGGCTGAGCAGCAGCACGGCCCCGACAGGCAGCGCCACCAGGCGGCCCGCCTGGAGCGGGATGTAATACCACGTCGAAGCGACTCTGACGCTCGAGATGGCGCGCAGCGGGGTCATCGTGCCATGGGCGATAATGCGCTGGTCGGTCAGGATTTCGGTACGCGTGCGGTACAGAATCACCTCGGAGGCGTACGGGCTGTGTCGTTGGTCCATGAGAATCACTGAATTGCCTTCCCCCTGTTTAGGTTCCCCTGATTCGTGTTCCCAGGCGATAGGCCAGGTATACGGCCTGGCTGTACACGCGGTCCCAGGCCCCGACGCTGCGCTGCACGTCGCCCCCCCAGCCGCGTTTGAAACGGTATACGCCCCACAGCCCGTCGTCCCGTTCGGCGAACTGGCTTTCAAGCGTGTCGGGATCGGCGTCCGGTACGCCGTACATATCGTACTGGCTGGCACCCCGGCCTTTGGCCCACTGGATACCCGCCCACTGAACCCCGTAGGATGCCATACGCTGGCGTTCCCGCTCGGACGACGCCCCGTAGAGATACCATGCCCGGTCGTTCAACGTGAAGACCATCACCCCTGCCAGGTCCTGCCCGGCGTAACTGCCGAGCAGCAGCGCGGCGCGGCCCGACGGCACGAACAGCTCGTACGCCCGCTCATAATACGCGGGGACGTGGACGCCGAACTCGCTCCGGTCGCCGGTTTCGGCCAGCAGGGCGTTGAAGCTCGCCACGTCGGCGGGAGTGCCTTCACGGATGGTGACGTCAAATTTGATGCTTTTGCGGATATTTCGTCGCGTGCCCTGGTTCATCCGGTTCAAAATCGTATCGTCGTCGCCGCGCAGGTCGATCACGAGCGTACGCGGCGGCTGGATCGTGCGCGGACTGGGACGCAGGCCAAACGCGGCAAAATCGACGTGATCCAGGCCGAAGCCCGGTTCGATGGTCAACAACGCGGCGTGCTGCCGCCGCGCGGCGTCGTCCACCGCCGCCATCAGCGCCCGCACCTGCTCGCCATCGGCCCAATCGACCAGCGGGCCATACGGCGCGTAGGCCAGGCGGCCCAGGCGCAGCGGCAGGTCCCTGAGCAGCAACTGCACGCCTGCCAGCAGGGTCCCGTCCGGGCTGGCGACCGCCACGCGCAGCGGCTGCCAGCCGAAGTCACTCTTTAGCGCGCCCCAATCGCTGAGTTGGAGCAGGTGGGCGCGCGGGTGTGACGTGACGAACGTGTCCCAGGTCGCCGCATCGGGCGTAACAGTTTGTAATACCATTGAATCAAGCTTACTTTCATGATACTGAAGATGGATGGTTCCATTATAACGCCTTTGGCTTACTGGGGAAGGATTAATCTGTTTTTGTTCACAAATTAGATCGTTCTTTAATTTCTGGCCGGGTTTCCTGTTTTGACATTGTCGCTACAATGATAGACACTGCAAAAAGGTACTGCCGGA
>CAYMTN010000286.1:0-6243 GCA_964393335.1 uncultured Anaerolineaceae bacterium | reverse complement strand
CTGATCGAGCCGGACGGCTTCCAGGTCAGCAACGTGCTGATCCGCAACATCTCGTTCTCGCCCGAATACGTCGCATCCATTGAGCGCAAGCAGGTCGCCCAGCAGGAAGCGCAAGAGGCCGAGTTCCGCGTGAAGCAGCGCCAGCAAGAAGCCGAGCAGGTCCGCGAGCTGGCACGTGGTGACGCCGACGCCGCCGAAATCCGCGCCGAAGGTGAAACCAAAGCGCTGGCCCTGATCAACGAGCAGCTTTCACAGAATCCGATGCTGTTGCAGTGGCGCTATATCGAGCAACTGAGCGACAACGTGCAGATCGTGCTGCTGCCGTCCAACAGCCCGTTCCTGTTTGACGTCCAGTCGCTGATTGAAGCGGCAGGCGGCACCATCGTCACGCCGGGCGGCACCGCGACACCCGCCGCCAGCGGCAACTAACAACCTGTCCGTAAATTGGTGGGCGCGGCAGACGCCCCCGCCAAAACGAATATACGGACAGCTACTGTGATGTCCGCATTACTGAGCCTGGCAGATCCTGCTAAACTGATCATGCGGCAGATGCTCGCCGGTTAGCCTCACCCCTGGCCCCTCTCCATCAAAATGGAGAGGGGAAAAGGGGCTGGGGGTTAAGGGGTGAGGCTTACTGCTGGTGCCCAACAGTATAGTTCTCAATGTGAGGGATCAGTAAGCCACCGCATACTCGGTGACGTCAAACGTCAAATGGTCACCATCCGGCGCAACATCGACGCGCACCGTTTCGCCGTCCAACACACGCCCCTCCAGGATCGCCAACGCCAGCGGGTCTTGCAGCTCGCGCTGAAGCGTGCGTTTGAGCGGGCGCGCGCCGTACACCGGGTCGTACCCGCGCCCGGCCAAAAACGTCTTGGCCTCCTCGCTTAACTCGATGCGGATGTGGCGGTCGGCCAGCAGCTCATCCAGGCCACGAAGCTGAATCTCGACAATCTGCTTGATGTGCTCCGGCGTCAGACTGTGGAACAGGATGATCTCGTCAATCCGGTTCAAGAACTCTGGCCGGAAGGTGCGATCCAGTTCGGCCATGATCGTGCGGCGCACCTCGTCTTCGTCGCGATCCGTCATGTCCTTGATGCGCTGGCTGCCGACGTTGCTGGTCATGATGATCACGGTGTTCTTAAAATCGACCGTGCGCCCGTGCCCATCGGTCAGCCGCCCCTCATCCAGCAGTTGCAGGAACAGGTTGAAGACTTCGAGATGCGCTTTTTCGATCTCGTCCAACAACACGACCGCATACGGGCGGCGGCGGACCGCTTCGGTCAACTGGCCGCCTTCTTCATATCCGATGTAACCGGGCGGCGCGCCGACCAACCGGCTGACAGTGTGCCGCTCCTGGTATTCGCTCATGTCGATGCGCACCATCGCGTCCTGGTCGTCGAACAGGAATTCGGCCAGGGCGCGCGCCAGCTCCGTCTTACCGACGCCGGTCGGCCCCAGGAACAGGAAGGTGCCCATCGGACGGTGCGGGTCTTGCAGCCCGGCCCGGCTGCGGCGCACGGCGTTGCTGATGGCACGGATCGCCTCATCCTGCCCGATGACGCGGCGGTGCAGCCGGTCTTCCATGCGCAGCAATTTTTCGACTTCGCCTTCCAGCAGGCGCGACACCGGGATGCCGGTCCACTTGCTGACGACGGTGGCGACTTCGTCGGCGTCCACCTCTTCTTTGAGCATCGCGCTATCGGCCTGAAGCTGTTGTAAATGCGCCTCGCTCGCGGTCAATTCCTGCTCCAGGCGGGGCAGATCGCCGTAGCGCAGCCGCGCGGCCAGTTCCAGGTCATTGCGGCGCTCGGCCTGCTCCAACTGCACGCGCAGGTCGTCAAGCTGCGCTTTCGTGTGGCGGATGGCCTGGATCGCGTCTTTTTCCTGCTGCCAGCGGGCTTGCAGCGCCGCCGACGTTTCGCGCACGTTGGCGAGTTCGCCTTCCAGGTCCTTCAGGCGCTGCTTGGACGCCTTGTCGCGTTCTTTCTTCAGCGCCTCGCGCTCGATCTCAAGCTGCATGATCTGGCGGTCCACGTTGTCGAGCGCCTGCGGCTTGGAGTCGATCTCCATTTTCAGGCGGCTGGCAGCCTCATCGATCAGGTCGATGGCTTTATCCGGCAGTTGGCGGTCGGTGATGTAGCGCGCGCTGAGCACGGCGGCGGCGATCACGGCGCTGTCCTGAATGCGCACGCCGTGATGCACCTCGTAACGCTCCTTGAGGCCGCGCAAAATGCTGATCGTGTCCTCGACGGTCGGTTCTTCGACCAGCACGGGCTGGAAGCGCCGTTCCAGGGCGGCGTCCTTTTCGATGTACTGGCGGTACTCGTCCAATGTAGTCGCGCCGATGCAGTGTAATTCGCCGCGTGCCAGCATAGGCTTGAGCATATTCCCGGCATCCATCGCGCCTTCGGCCTTGCCCGCCCCGACGATGGTATGCAGCTCATCCAGGAACAGGATAATCTGCCCGTCGGAATCGCTGACTTCCTTCAGCACGGCCTTAAGCCGCTCTTCGAATTCGCCGCGAAACTTCGCCCCGGCGACCAGGCTGCCCATATCCAGCGCGACGATGCGTTTGTTTTTCAGCCCTTCCGGCACGTCGCCGTTGACGATGCGCTGCGCCAACCCTTCGGCGATGGCGGTTTTGCCGACACCGGCCTCACCGATCAGCACCGGGTTGTTTTTGGTGCGGCGGCTGAGCACCTGCACCACGCGCCGAATCTCTTCGTCGCGCCCGATCACCGGGTCAAGCTTGCCCTGCCGCGCGAGCGCGGTCATATCGCGCCCGTACTTTTCAAGCGACTGGTACGTGCCTTCCGGCTCCTGGCTGGTGATGCGCTGCCCGCCGCGAATGTCAGCCAGGGCGTGCAGCACCGTATCGTGATCGACGCCATGCCGCGCCAGCAGATCGCCCGTTGTGCGTTCGCCGGTCAGCGCCAGCAGCACATGCTCGGTGCTGACGTAATCGTCGCGCATGTTTTTCGCTTCTTTTTCGGCAGCGGTCAGCACGTCGATCACGGCGCGGCTGGCCCCGGTCTGGGCCGCCCCGTATACTTTGGGACGGTTCGCCAGCGCCGTCTCCAACTCGGCAGCGACGACCTGCGGGCGCGCGCCGATCTTGCCGATCACCTGCGGCACCACGCCGTCGCTTTGCTGCAACAGCGCCAACAGCAGGTGCGGCGGCTCCAGCTCGCTGTGCTGGTACGACTCAGCCAGCCGCTGCGCCGCCATCACGGCCTGCTGCGCTTTGGTAGTGAATTGGTTCAAATCCATCGTCGTTCCCCTGTCTATTCATCCCGCGTCGGGGAGATCTTTTGCCTCTGGTACGTCCAAGTTCAGTGTACCGCCGCCGCATAAGACCGGCGTCGGAGGAGTGTTAGAGGAATATCGAATCGGGGGCGGTTCGTCGATCTTCTGACAGGCCGGAAAACGTGTTGTATAATGAACGCCGGATCGAGTCGTATTGTTAGTTTAATGTTTCGGCAGACTGCCGAAATGAGAAGGGAACCATCATGCTTTCACGACTGCTCACCCTGATCATGCTGTCCACGCTGATTTTGCCCCTGAAAACAACCGCCGCCCACCCCGCTACGCGGCCAACGCGCGTTGGCGATTGGTCCGTGACGCACATCCAGAGCCTGGACCAACTCTCCGAGTTTCTCGGGATGGACATCGACGCCCGCAGCGCGCGGCTGTCGACGGATGGCTTGAAAATCGCCTGGACGGATGCCGACGGGCAGGCGATCTGCATCGGGAACATTGACGCCGCCGCGCGGTGTTATCCCTGGCCTGCCGGGATGCGCAGCAGCGACCTGTTCTGGTCGCCGGACAGCCGCCTGATCGCCACGCACGCCGACGCGCTGATCGAACGCTACGAGCCGGATATCTGGTTGTTGGACGTGACCGGCGGAGTCTATACCAACCTGACCGACGACGGAATCGACCAGCTCACCAACAACGATTCGCTGATTGACATAACGCCGGTCTGGAATCCGGTTAGCGGTGACCTGTACTTCTTCCGCATGACGCTGGGCCGCAACAACATGACGAACGTGCTGCACCGTATCGCAGCGGGGCCGGACGGCATTCCTGGCGGCCTTCCGCAGCCGGTCGCCGACCTGAGTACCACGTTCTCACAGCCGTTCACCGTCTATAATTTCGAAGGGCTGTTTTCGTTGGACGGCAGCGCGGCCATTTCGCCGGACGGCACGCAGCTTGCGATCCTGGTGCGCCCATCGCCCTACAACTGCGAACAATCCGCGATCTGGCTGGTGGACCTGGCCAGCGGCATGCCGCGCCCGCTGGCGGCCTGGCCGGACATCCGCCTGGCCGGTATGCCTGATTGGTACGACGCCAAAGGTGACGCGCCTGACGGGCTGGCCTGGATGCCGGATGGCAGAACCGTGCTGGTGCTCGACGCCAACCCGGACTACTACAACGACTCGCTGGGGCCGATGGCCCGCCTGATCGACATCGGGACGGGCGCGATCACGCCGCTGCTCGACTTCCAGCATGCGGCCAACCGGGAGCAGTTTTTTGCGGCTGAGAGCGGCTACGGCGCGCTGTGGAGTTACGACCGGCAGTACGGCGGCGTGCTGCTGCCGGATGGATCGGCGTTTGTCTACTTCAACGTGCTGAAGCCGGAGAGCGGGGAACAGAGTTACGGATTTTCGGCTATTCCGCTGTCACCGGCGGTGACAGGCCAGCCGCTGCGTTTGCAGACGATGTCACAGGCTGATTTCGACTACGCGCCGATGGTCGAAACCAGCGCGGGCATGAGCGCGGGCACCATGCGCGTGCTGACGTCCGGTTACCTGCTGACGTTCGAGCCGTCCGGCGCTTAGAACGTGGCAGCCAGCGCCGCCAGCCCGAATCCGAACAGGACCACGCCGGACAGGCGGTTGATCCAGCGCAGGCGCGCGGGCGTGAATGCGGTCCGCACCAGGCTGACTCCGCCGCTGAGCAGCAGCCACCACGCCGCCGACCCGCCGAACACGCCCGCGACCAACGTCAGCGCGTCCCCGGCATGTCGGCCCGCGTCCGCGATGCCTGCCCCGGCAAAGATCGCCGCAAATGACAGGATCGTGACCGGGTTGGTCAGCGTCAGCGCTAGCGTAGACAGGTACGCACCCGGCAGGCCGCGCCCCTTTTCGACCTCGGCGGCGCGGTCTGCCGGTTGGGCGTAAAACGTCCGCAAGCCCAGGTATATCAAAAACGTCCCCCCCACGAGCCGCAGCGCGGTTTGTTGATCGACCAGAAAACCGGAGACGACTGTCAGCCCGAAACCGGCAATCGTGCCGTAGACCGCGTCGGCGCTGGCCGCACCCAGGCCCGATACCAATCCGTAGACGCGCCCATCGGCCAGCGTGCGCCGGATGCACAACACGCCAATCGGGCCAACCGGCGCGGCAATCGAAAAGCCAATCACCAGCCCGCGCAAGAATACCATGACGTCCATAACCGTTTTCCGTGCGCCGTCGAGCGCCCTGCCTGTGAGGCTCCGCCCTCACCGTATTTTTCTTTTTTGACTCTTGCCAAATCGCCCATGATGTTTTATACTGTTGCGCAGTTGAGGCACGCGGGCGTGGTTCAGCGGTAGAACGTCTCCTTGCCAAGGAGAAGGTCACGGGTTCGAATCCCGTCGCCCGCTCACACAACCGCCCCATCTAAGGGGCCTCTCCCCCCATAAAACGCCAGATGTGGCGTTTTTTGTTTCTCGCGCATGGGTGTTTGCGCCTGTTTTACACCGCTGTTGTTGTATGGTTGTTGTAAAAAGGCAAGACCCACTGACGCAACATTGTCCAGCGGGCCTGAGTAGGTTAAACTATTCGCTGTCGGGCTGCTGCAATCAGCCTGACCATGCCTTGGGTTGCCGTACAGCAGCGCCAAGGCTTCATGTTGTTAAAGTGCACCGTTAAGTGTAGTGCAGAGACCATCACGGCGCAAGTTGGCTGCGAATTCGCGGCTAATCTATCTTCTCGAAAGTCACTTTGTAAGGCGACTTAACCCACCAGGTATTCCAGCTAACCGTGCATCCAGCACTACGCAGTACCGCCTGAACACCTTCAGAAGCATCCTGGTCTGAATCAAGTCCGAACAATCGAAAATCATCGCCGATCTCATAGTATTCCTGGCAGTTTCCACCCAACACAATGCCCTCTAACCGCATTATGCCACCTGGCACCGTTGTCAGCGAAACCCGATACACTCCTGCTGGCACAAATACAGGGTCATATACTTCGT
>CAYMTN010000285.1:3146-6254 GCA_964393335.1 uncultured Anaerolineaceae bacterium | reverse complement strand
AGAGCGCCATCTGCGAAGCGAGATACGAGCGCACGCCCGGCACGACCATGCCGCGCAGTTCATCCGGCAGCGGCGGCACCGTCGTCTGGAACACTTTTTCGGCGGACTCGGCCAGTGGCGCGCCCGGCGTGCCGGTCAGGGCGATGCCTACGGCTCCCGCCTGGCGTGCCAGCCGCAGCGCCTCAATCGTCCGGCTGACGACGCCCGACACCGATACGGCGATCACCAGGTTCGTTTTGGGTCCGGTCTGCGGCAGGTGCGCGACGACGTACCGGCTGAAGGTCAAGGCGCTGATGGCCTGGGTTGGCACGTTGGCGAGCTGGTGAAACGCCAGTTCCGCGCCAGCCGGTGCGTGGTAACTGTCGCCGCAGCCGGTCAGGTACACACGTTTGAGCGCGGTACACAGCTCAAAATCAAATGTGGCGCGGGCGGATTCGTCGAACGGTTTGGCGATCTCGCGTACAAGCGGCGGCAGGGTGTCAATCTGCTGGTGCATGGGGGAGCGATCAGTCATGGTCCCTTAATCCTATTGGTAAAAAGAGCATTACGGTTCGTTTGTGAATGATTCATCTATTCACAATACTTCAGATTCAAGGAATTTGGCAACTTGTGATAATCTTCGGGTTGTGGGCCAGTTTTTTTCATTTCCCGCGAAAGGAGCGAATGATGGCTGAGATAACAAATACCGTGATCCTGGTCACCGGCGAGGGCATGGGCGACATCGTCGAGGCGCAATGGCGCGCCGACAAGGTGATCACGATCTGATCGGCGGATCGGGCGCTGTATGCGGCCTGTCCCCCGTATCAACCGCTGGTCCACGCGACGATCTGCCGGGCGTGTCCACCTTCATGCCCGGCTCCTTCGTATTCATACGCGAACAACGAGCGCACCGTCACCGGCTGGCCGTCGCCCCACGTGACCGGCGTGGCGCGCTGCCACTCCTCATCGGATAGGCGCTCAAGCCGCCGGATCAACGCGTCAAACGCCGTTTGCCACTCGGCCAGTACTTCGGCGGTCGGCATTTCGCGCCGCCACGCGACCTCGCGCCGGTTGAAGGCGTCCGGCGCGGCGTTGACGAACCAGGGCGCGCGCCCGGCCAGCACACCGTCGATCGCTTCGACGAGCGCCCAATGCCACGCCGCGATGTGCGCGATGATGTCTTTCACCGTCCACGCGTCAAACACCGGTGCCGCGTCGATCTGATCCGGCGTCAGCCCGCGTAACACGCCCGCCAGGGTGCGATGTTCGCGCTGAAGTTGGTCGATCCCTTGCTGTCGATCCATTTGATCTTTCGGTTTCAGGCCAATGACAGCGCGCGCAGGCCGGATCGTGCCTCGCTCACCCGGCGCGCATAGTCGGCAGGATCGGGCGGGGTCGGTGGCAGCCCGACCTGTTCGATCAGATACGATGCCGCCGCGCTCGCGTGGCAGGCGGCATCCGCCAGCGAATCGTCCGGCTGAGCCGGGTCATGCAGGCGTGCGACCAGCGCCCCGCAAAACGCATTCCCCGCGCCGACCACGTCCACAATCGACGTTTGTACGGCAGGCACATACACGCCGCGCCGCTCCGGCAGATTCCACACTTCCGCGCCATCCGGCCCGCGCCGCAGCACGAGAATCCGGCAGCCGAGCGCGTCAAAGCGCGCGATCACGCCGTCATGATCGTCCGCACCGGCCAGCCGCACCGCTTCCAGCCAGTTCGGCGAAAAGACATCACACGCGGCCAGCAGATCGCGCATTTCGGAATCGGCCAGCGGGCGCTCCGGCGGCCTGAACGGTTCCAGGCTGACGCGGTGGCCGTGATCGCGCAGCCAGCGCGCAAACGCCAGCGATTCAGGATCGCCGGGGTGAATGCCCCAGTGAAACCAGCGAGCGTCGAAGTAACTGCCGGGCAGCACGTCCCGGCTGCGTGCCAACTGCACGCCGAGCGATTCGACCGGCACGCGCCAAACCTGCGTGCGCCGCCCGTCAAATTCGACGGTCTGCCACGCGCGCGGCGTCGGGTGATCGGTCAAACGCACGCCTTCGAGGTTGATTCCGGCGGCGCGCAGCGGTGCCAGGGCAGCGGAGTCGAGATCGGGGCCGGTCCCGGCTACCAATCCGACCGTCGCACCCGATCCCAGCGCGGCGGCCATGCCCCAGGCGGTTTGGGAGCCGCCGCCGCCGAGCACGCCCATACGCGTGATGCCTTCAGGAAATACGATGTCGTCGATGATGATGCCGAATGTTACGTGTGTGATCACGATACGGTCCGTCTCCAACGGTGGGGCCGGGTCATGCTACAACCCGGCCAGCAGGCTTATGAATGCCGGGCCAGCCGGAGCTGCGCCTCAACCTCTTTACGCGTGGGCAGCCCGCCGCGTGCACCGGCGTGCTGCACCGCCAACGACGCCGCCGCGTTGCCGAAGGCCAGCGCCTCCGGCAGTGTCGCGCCGTCCAGCCTGGCCGCGATCAGCGCCGCGTGAAAGCAGTCCCCCGCGCCGGTCGTATCCAGCGCCGGGACGCGCAACGCGCGCACGAAGACCGGTTTGCGCCGCCCGGATTCCATGCCATACGCGCCCCTGCTGCCGGCTGTCAGGATGATCCACTGCTGTGTTTTGATCAACTTGTGGATCGGGGGCAGGCCGAGTGTCTTCAGGCTGCTGTCCGTCAAAAAGACGATGTCGGCCATCTGGATGATGTGGATCAACTCGTCACCGCGCATCTTCACGGCACTTTCGATATCCAGCGCGAACAATCCGCCGGATTCGACGGTGACGTGGCGAAGCTGCGCGCACCACACCGGGTCACGCGGGAAACTGTAGATCACGCGGGCGCAGGCGGCGATCTGGGCCTGTTCGTAGGTTAGCTCAGCGTTGTACAGCGGAAACGAGGGCAGCACAATCGAGCGTTTGCCGCGCTGGTCGGTCATCACCAGGGTGAAGGGCGTGGTTTCGCCGCGCACGCGCAGCAGCCCGACCGGTTCGACGCCCCAGCTCAAAAAGTCACGGTGCAGCATAGAGCCTTCATCGTCGTCGCCCACCCAGCCGATGTACCCCGTGCGCAGACCCAGGCGCGCGGCGGCGCAGGTGGCATTGGCGATGAAGCCGCCCGGCAGTTTACCCGTCAG
>CAYMTN010000285.1:0-3046 GCA_964393335.1 uncultured Anaerolineaceae bacterium | reverse complement strand
CAGTTGATCGACGACCGTCATGCCGCGCGTATAGGTGCCGTCGCACTCGACCTCGACGTAGTGCTTGCTTTGGCGCGTGCAAATGCCCGGATCGATGGCGATGGCCATCGCGACCGGGTCCGGCAGCCCCAGGCCGGGATCGCCCAGCCAGTTCCGGTTCGCTTCCAGGGCGGAATAATTACAATCGACGACGAAGTGAGAGAGCGGCGTGTTGATCGTCTCTTTACAGTAGCGCATCTCCTCGTCGCTGAGATTGGCATCGCCCCGGCACAACTCCCACCCGACCATCTCGACCGGCAGGCCGGAACGGAAGCAGATACGCGCCGCTTCAGGATCGCACCAGATGTTGTATTCGGCGGCGGGCGTGATGTTGCCGACGACGTTGGCCGCCCCGCCCATGACCACGCACCGGCTGACGTTCTCGACGATTTCCGGCGCTTGCGATACCGCCAGCGCGACGTTGGTCATCGGGCCGAGTGTCACCAGGATGATGCCGGGATTGGTCTTGATAGTGTCGATCAGCACGTCAACGGCGTGACCGCCAGCGGGGGGCGTTTGGGCCTGGTAATTCATGCCGCCCATGCCATCCGGCCCGTGAAAAAAATAGGCGCGGTAGATGTCGCGCATCAGCGGTTTGTCCGCGCCGTGATACACCGGCACGTTTTTCCCGCACAACTCGACGGTGTACCGCGCGTTGATGCTGGCCTGATCGACCGGCATGTTGCCGGCGACGATGGTGATCGCTTCGACCTCGATGTCAGGCGTTTGCAGCGCCATCATGATCGCGACGGCGTCGTCGGAAGCGGTATCGGTATCAATAATCATTTTTCGGGCCATTTACCTGGACTCCTGCTGTGAGTGATAAAAAATACGCCAGTTGGGCGCGGCAAACGCCCCTACGTTGCCATCCGCATTTCCAGCTAACGACCAATTACTAACAACCAGTCACCACCAACGCCCCTACGTCAACCGGTCCAATTCCAGCGCCAACAGGCGCGCCGAATCAACCGCCACGCAGCAGTTAACCAGCGGGCGATCCTGCCACGCTGGCAGGATACGCGGCGGGAGGTTCGGCCACGTTTTGCCCCGGCTGAAGCCCTGTGTTTCGACCCGTACCGGCCAGGCTTCCACCGTGAACAGCGTTGGGTCGATCACGTAGGCGACCGCCGACGAATCGTGGACCCAGATGCCCTTCACATTGTAGGAGCTTTCGAAGTAGTGGCGGTAATGTGGCACGATGCGGCTGATGTGCTGCGCCAGCGGGTTATCCGCCTGCGCATAGCGGTCCAGGTGAGCGGGCGTCATGTTGACGGTGTGTGTTACGTCCAGCCCGACCATCGTGACCTGCCAGCCCGCGCCGAATACGACGTCTGCCGCTTCGGGATCGTTGTGAATGTTGGCCTCGGCGGCGGGTGTCGCGTTGCCGGGACACAGCGCGTTACCGCCCATCAGCACCACTTCCTTGACGTTCTCCGCGATGCGCGGTTCCAGGCGCAGCGCCAGCGCGATATTCGTCAGCGGGCCGATGGGCACCAGCATGATCTCACCTGGCGCGGCCATGACCTGCTCGACGATAAACGCCGCCGCCGCTTCGGAGACAGCCCTGGTGGAAGGTGGTGGCAGGTGAACATTTCCCTGCCCGTCGTCGCCGTGCACGAACGGCACCGGCCCCTCGAACGGCCCCGCCAGCGGGGCAGCGGCTCCCTGCGCGACCGGGATATCGCGACGGCCCGCGATTTCCAGCAGGCGCAGCGCGTTGATCGTCGCCAGGTCGGTGTGAACGTTGCCGAAAATAGTTGTCAGGCCGATCACGTCCAGCTCCGGGGAGCGCAGCGCAAAAAAGATCGCCATCGTGTCGTCTACGCCGGGATCGGTGTCGATGATGATTTTCTGAGGCATGGATTCTCCTTTGACAGTGGTGATGGTTTTAGCACGGTGCGTGCGTGTTGGCTACTCCGGCGTGTATTCGACGTGGCTCATATCTCCGACGAAGTCCGGCAGGTTGGGGTGGCCGAGCTGCTGCCGGATGGCGTGCGCTTCACCGATGTGGAACCAGTAATGGTACAGGTTGCGCAGCAGCATCGAGCCGGTGTTGTTGAACGTCGGCTTGCCCTGCCATTGCATGTGGTCTTGCAGCAGGGCGGGCGTCAGCGTGTCGAGAAACGGATCGGCGGCAGCGGTGACCGTGCGCCAGATAGCCCACATGTCGTCAAGCGGGGGCGTGCTGGCGGGTTTGCCATAACCGACCCGGTCATTGAGGCCCGGCGCGACGTCCCGCCCCTGGCCCGTGATGACCCAGTAGTTGTGTTCCTGGTTTGCCAGGTGGCCGATGATCCAACTGATGCAGTTCATCGGTTCCAGGCGGCGGCGGGCATCGGCATCGCTCACGCCGTCCAGACACCGTACTAACTCGCTGCGGGCGAACCGTAATTGCGTAACAAGCAGGTGCGGCATGGTGTGTGCTCCTCGTGGTGGAAGACCGGCTAATGGTAACCTGCCATTTTACCAGGAATCTACAAAGTGCCAGAAGTTGCCAGCCTCACCCCTTATCACTCGGATGACGAGGGGGTGAGGCAAGGTTCTCGGAGAGGGGGGAGGCGCAGCAGAAAATCGACGGGCGGAGTACCTACGCCATTGCCAGCGCGATATGCGCCGCGACGCGGGCATTGTTCACCAGCGCGGCGATGTTGGCATCCCGCGAGCGCCCGCCGGTTAGCTCCAATACCTTGCCGAGCACAAACGGCGTGATGTCCTTGCCCGTGATCCCGGCTTGATCGGCCAGGCGAGTCGCTTCCGCGATGGCGCGTTCGGCCTCGCCGGCGGGCAGTTCGTCGGCTTGCGGCACGGGCACGGTGACAAGCGTGCCATGCGCCAGGCCGAGACGGTCCCGCGCGGCGGCGATGGCGGCGACTTCCTCCGGCGTATCGACGCGCTGATCGACCGGCAGGCCGCTGTCCCGGCTGTAAAACGCGGGCAGCGTATCCGTGCCATAACCCAGGATCGGCACGCCCTGCGTTTCGAGCACTTCGAGCGTGCGCGGCAGGTC
>CAYMTN010000284.1:0-6255 GCA_964393335.1 uncultured Anaerolineaceae bacterium | reverse complement strand
TTGTTGATCGCAAACCCGGCACCCATCAGGCTGTCCACGTAATCGATCTCGGACCCCTGCATGTAGGACAGGCTGGTCGGGTCGATCACCAGGCGCACGCCGCCCGCTTCGACGACGTTGTCCTGCGGGTAAATGGTCTCCTCGAAGGCCATGCCATACGACAGGCCAGAGCAGCCGCCGCCCTGCACAAAGACGCGCAGCGCAAAACCGGCCAGTTCACGCTCGGCCAGCAGTTCCTGCACCTTCAGTGCCGCCGAGGGCGTAATGGTCAAGAGCGGCGTATCAACGTCGGTGGTGGGCTGCTGGGTCTCGATCTGCTGAACGTCAGCCATGATGTTCTCCTGTGTGTGTAGTTCCAATACGATGATGGTTGGTTACCGGTGTTGTGTCTGCCGCCGGTTCGTGTAATTCCCCGGCAGCGTTTCGCCACGAAAACCGCGACGATCCCAATTCGGTAAATATTCACTCATTATGCCATAGTTTAGCAAGCCTGTCTAAATAAGTCAATTTAGATGATGAAATTAGTAAAAAACCGTGACGAACGTCATGACCCGGCGGCCAGCGTTTCGAACGCGTTGGCGGCTGGCTTGCGCGATCCGTCTACGCGCCACAGCCCGAAAAACAGCCGCGTTTCGTCCGGCGGGATCGCGCCGGGAACGGCGCACGGGTCCGGCCAGCAGGCGGCATCCGGCGCAAAATCGACCATGGTCCACACCAGCCACCCGGCCAGGTGATCGCCCTCGGCGGCGCGCACCGTATCACGCAGGCGCAGCGCCTGCGCCGTGTCGTCGATCACCGCCGTGCTGCTGCCGGTGGCGATCAAGAGCAGCGGCTTGGGCGTGTACGCGCGCAGGCTGGCGACTCGCTCGCGCAGGGTGAGATCGCCGTTTTCTAGCAGGCCCACGTCCTGCAAGCTGACCACGTCCACCAGCGCGATGGTTGCCTCCGAGTCGCGCGCCCAGCCCGCCGTGATGGCGTGGTACGGGTCGATCTGGCGCACGGCGGCGGCGGTGCGGGCCAGCCAGTCGAGCACCGTGTCCCGCGTGAACGGCGCGGGATCGTCGCCGGAGGGCGTGTAGTCGGCGTCGCCCGCGTCGCGCAGGTCCCAGGCGAGGATCGTCGGCTCGGTGCGGTAGCGCGTGACGATGTAGGCGGTTTGGGCCAGCGCCGCGTCCGACCCGCTGGTATACAGCGGCTGGTCGATCAGGTCCGGCAGGTGATTCAACGTCAGGATCACGCGCAGGTTGTACGCGCTGGCGAGCCGGATCACGGCATCCAGCCACGCGATCGACTCCGGGTTCGGCACCGCACCGTGACCGGGACACACGAACAGCGGCGGGTACCACAGAAACAGGCGCACGGTGTTGGCGTGTACGCCTTTGAGCCGCGCGAAGTCGCGCTCGACGGTCGCCAGCGGCGCGTCGCTGAAGCGCTGCCAGGGATACGACGCCGGGTAGTAGTTCACGCCGCGCACGACAAACGGCTGCCCGTCCATCGAGAATCCGTCCCCGGTGACGATGCCGAGCACGCTGTCGTCGGGCCGGTAGGGCGGCACGCGGCGCAGGGTCGCGGCGATCTCGTCGTCGGAGCAGGTGCGGGCGGCGGGCGTGATGATTGGCGTGGGGAAGGCAGGTCCCGGCGTCGGGGAGGGCTGTGTCGGGCGCAGCGTGGCGGCTTGCAGGCCGCTGTCCGGCGGGGCGTCCAGGCCGGGATCACACGCCGCGAGGCCGATCACGGCGCAGATGATGGCGATCAACAGCATGCGATGGGCGTGCGGCCAGTGTTGCCGGTCACGCACACGCCGCCGGTTACGGTAGAAGGTCGTGCGCGGCGGCATACTGCCTGCTCTCGTCCATGATGAAGCGCACAAAATCGAGCGTCGCCGCATAATCTGCCGGGTCGGCAGGCTGGTGAATCGTCGCATCGCGCCGTGTTTCCCAGGCCCGGTCGATGAGGTCGCGCCATGCCGGGTCGAGAGTCTTTTTTGCCCAGGTCGCGCCCGCGAGTTTGGAACCGGGACAGCCATTGCGCAGGTCGTGCAGCATCCGGCAGTAGTTCAGGACGATGAACGCCTGGTAGAAGCGGTTATTGTACCGGGCCGGATTGTCAAGAATGTCCTGGCCCCAGTCACAAATGGTCGCCAGGATCGTCTGGCGCAGCCTGCGGACCGGGATCGGATCGACCAGCGTCGCCGGGTCCGGTCCCGCCAGTGGGACGCCACAATCACGCACCACCCAGCGCACCAGCACGGTATTGCAGTGATCCGAGCGGATCAACGTGTAACTGCCATGATCGAGGTACCACAGCGGGCGGCCCGCCTGCGTATGGTCGCGCAGCACGTCCAGCGGAAAATACGAGCCTTCGAGGTGCTGCGCCCAGGGGTTATCCAGGGTGCGGACGCGGGGGTGCATCACTTGCAACGCCTCGACTTCTGGCGTGCTCAGCTCGTCTTTGGTGGCGACGATCCAATCCACGTCGCTGTGTTCGTCGAAATCACCCACCGCGAACGAGCCTTGTAAGTAGGCTCCGATGAAGTTCGCGCCAAGGATCGTTTGCATGCTGCTGATGAGTTCCCGCAGGACAGCGTTAAGGTCCGGGTAGGGGGTTGGAGCCGGGTTCGGATTATGCACCAGTCCTGGTTTCCTTTCCTGCGTCGCGCACGGCGACCAGCAGCCCAGCCGCGCGCGAAGTTCATCATTCATGGTCAAACCCAAAATAACCCGTCAGGGGGTTGTGTGCCAGGAGTGGCTGCCTGTAGGACGCTTTTCGGGGAAAGGACCAACGGCCCTCTCCCCGGAGTGTTGATTGCTTACCGGATTATATCAGAGAAAACGCAGTAGGGCGGAGTATGCGGCCCGACGCGCCGCTATTTACCGGTGGCGGTGATGACATTCGTGGGCAGCGGTCTGCCACCCCATACGGCGTCGTAGTTCGGCCCCATGCTGTCCCTGGGCACCCAGAGATACGAGCAGACCCATAGAATCTCGTAGTACTGGCCGCTGGTGTCCACGCCGAGCACCAGGGCCGACTTGCCGGCTGTCATCGTCAAGGCCGGGGAGATGGGATTGCCGGGTTCCGAGTAGAGCAGGGCATCGCTCACGAACGTGCCACCCACCGCTGTCGACGGAATCACCATCCTCGTGTCACAGCCACCTGCCGTGTTGTCGCTGATCGTCAGGATGTAGGGGCCGGTTGCATCGCTGTAGCCGTCCGCGCGGAACGTGTAGGTGCCAGAAACCGGAGTCGTGAAGATGACCCGCGAGCTGGCAAACGCATTGCAGTTCACGCCGTTTGGATCGTAGTAGGTGCCGAAACCATCGTCGTCATACTGATCATAGTCTCCCGGATTGGACGGATCGCTGCCGGGGTAATAGACCGACAGCACCGGGTCGAGCGGGCGGTTGCCGGGCGCGATTTCGGCGCAGACCAGCGTAGCGACGATATTCCAGCCCATCCCCAGATTCACAGCGTACAGATCGTAATCGGCGCCACTGGTGATAGTGCCGGTGAACGTCTGGTGAAGCCCGGCATGGGCGGGCGAAATACCCGGCGCAAACGAAAGAACGGGCACAAATAAGACTGCCACGAGCACAAAGGCACTTGCCATCATTAATCCACGTTTGTGAAACATCTTAACCCTCCTAAACATCTCATGACGCATACCGTCGAAACTCAGTATAGCTATAGACGATCGTATCCATACTGTATCACTGATTCTAATCATGCCCTCAGCTTGCTGCCAATACATTCGTGGAAACCGGGATCACGATCAAATCCACTGGTTCTCGCTGACGGTGCGCTCGTCCTGTACGTTGCCGGTATTGAGCGTCGTCTTCGGTTCCAGCAGCAGGATGTGGCATTCCTGCGGCGCGACGGGGCGGTGCTCGACGCCGCGCGGGATGATGATGAATTCGCCCTCTTCGATCCAGCGCTCGCCGTCGCGCAACTGCATCAACAGCCGCCCCTTGATCACCAGGAACAGCTCGTCTTCGTCCGCGTGGTGGTGCCACACGAATTCCCCCTGGATTTTCGCCAGCTTGACGTAGGAGTCGTTGAGTTCGCCTGCGATGCGTGGATTCCACAGATCGTCAAACAGCGCGAATTTCGCCGTCAGGTTGACTGGTTCGATCATGCCGGGGTCCTTTCTGTGAATAGAGCGATCAGCTTTCAGCGGTTAGCGGTAGGGGTGTTTGCCGCCTCTACGAAAGCCCATTGTGCCAACGCCATCAGGGCCGGGACGCGTCCGCCGCTCACTCGACGACGCTGATCACGACGCCTTGCAGGTCGTTGCTGAGCGACCATGTTTGCGACTCGACGCCCACCGCGCGGAATGCGCCGTGCATCGCGCTTTCGATGCTTTGGTGGTTGAAGGTGGCGAACGCCATCAGCGCCGGACCTGCGCCGCACAGCGTCACGGCAATCGCGCCCGTTTCTTTGGCGGCGGCGACAACGGCCCCGTAGCCGGGGATCGCGTCGCGGCGGTGCGGTTCGTGCAGCCGGTCTTCGATGGCGCGGCGCAGCAGCCGGACGTCGCCTTCGCGCAGCGCCTCGATCAACAGCGCCGTGTGGCCCATGTTAAAAACGGCGTCGGCCATGCGCACGGTCGCCGGCAGGTCCTCACGGCGGCGGGGCCGGTACTCGGGCAGCAGGGGCAGCACGACTACCACACGCAGCGGCGTGATCTCCACCGCGCGGAACAGCAGCCCATCCGGCCCGCTGCTGCACACGCCCAATCCGCCGCGCATGGCGGTGACGACCGCTTCCGGCTGGTTGGTCAGTTCGGCGGCCATGCCGGTCAGTTCGTCGTGGCTAAAGGGGCTGCCGAGCAGGTTATTGGCCGCGACCAGCCCGCCGACTGACAGCGTCGCGCGCGCGCTCAAGCCCACGTCCAGCGGGATGTGATTGGTGCAGCGCACGGTCAGCCCGGCCGGAGCCTGCTCCAGCCGTTGGAAAAGTTTGATCGCGGCGCGCACGGCGGGATGGTGGTAATTAGCGGGCAGCGCGTCCTCACCTTCGCCGTGCGTCTCGACGATCAGCCGGTCGGTGGTGCTCAGGCTCATCTCCACGACATTGCGCAGGTTGAGCGCCAGGCCCAGGACATCGTAACCGGGGCCAACGTTGGTGCTGACCGCCGGAATGGACACATTGACTTTGTACATGACGTGGTGCCGCCTAACGCAACTGCTGGCCGGGTTCACAGGCGCGAATACTGCCATGTATGGTAATTGCGGCGGCGGCGGAGCGCAAGCGCCACCCGGCGCGCCGGGGCGCGTGCCCGTTCGCGGAATCGATCCTATACTATGGAGCGCGACAGGCACATACCAGGAGAGGATCACCATGCAGATCACGGTTGAGGATCACCCACACGAGGACGATCTCGCCGCCGTAGGCCAGGGACTCGCGGAGTTCAACGCGTCCCACACCGGGCGGCCTGGCGCGTTCACGCCGCTGGTGATCACCGTGCGCGATGACGACGGCACGCTGCGCGGCGGCCTGATCGGCGGCACGTACTGGGACTGGCTGTTCATCAAGATTCTGTGGCTGGACGAGAGTTTGCGTGGGCAGGGCGCAGGTAGCCGCCTGGTGGGCATGGCCGAGCAGATCGCCATCGAGCGCGGCTGTCACGCGGCGCACCTGGACACGATGAGTTTTCAAGCGCCCGATTTTTACCGCAAGCTGGGGTATACCGTGTACGGGCAGCTTGACGATATGCCGCCCGGTCACAGCCGTCTGTTCATGCAAAAATCGCTGGCCGGGCGCGCGCCTACGACATCAGCCGCGCGATGATCGCGTCTTCGGTCGCGTAGTCAAATTCGGATAGATCGACGGGATCGGGCGGGTGCGCGCGCTCCCACGCGATGGTACGCCACAGCCCGGCCCGGTGGGATACCGGCGGGTCGTAGCCGAGTTCGATCCGGATGCGCGAGGTATCGGTCACCAGTTGTTGGTCCAGCCCGGCGCGTGATTTCATCTCTTCGGGGAGCTGGTAGTCGGGCGCAGCGATGATCTGCCCGTTCCACCCGGCGATCTCGGCAATCGCGCGAATCCAGTCGGCGGTCGAGAGCGCGACCGCTTCGCCCAGGTTATACACGCGTCCCAGGGCGCGCGGATCGATCACGGCCAGCGCTATCGCAGCGGCGATATTCTCGACGTAGCCACGCGTCCAGCGCCAGCGGGCCGTTTGATCGCCCATCAAAAGAGCGGGCCGCCGGTCGTCCATGCGCTTGAGGTAAGGGAACAGGCGGTGCTGGTAAT
>CAYMTN010000283.1:0-6308 GCA_964393335.1 uncultured Anaerolineaceae bacterium | reverse complement strand
GCAGATGGCAATCGGCCTGTTGATTGTCTTGATGTTCGGCAAAATCATCGCCATGTCGCTCACAGTCGGCTCCGGCGGTTCGGGCGGCGTGTTTGCACCCAGCCTGTTCGTCGGCGCGATGTTGGGCGGTGTGCTGGCCAACGTATTCAACCAGGTACCGGCAGCGTTCGTCGTAGTGGGCATGGCCGCTGTGTTCAGCGGCGCGGGACGTGTGCCGATTGCAACCCTGTTCATGGTGACCGAAATGACGGGCGGTTATCACCTTCTGGCCCCGGCGGCGCTCGTGGTTACGATCAGTTACCTGATTCAAGCGACGCTCTCGTCCAAACTGAAATACCACAGCCTGTACGAAGCGCAGATTCCCACGCGCAGTTCACGGGATGTGGACCTGCTGGAAAGCGTACTTGTCCGTGACGCCATGACTACCGAGTTCGATTCCGTGCCCTCCGACATGCCACTCACCGAACTGGTCCACGAATTCGAGCGCACGCACCATCACGGCTTTACCGTGCTTGAAAAACAAGGCAAGCTCTTTGGCGTTGTCAGCCTGGGGGACCTCGAAAGAGCGATGCTCTCGAAGGAATTTGAACAGCAGACAGCCGCCGATATCTCGACGGTTGACGGGCTGGCTGTCGCATACCCGGATGAAACGATCAGCACGGCGCTGTTCCGCATGGGGGTGCGGCGTGTCGGGCGGCTGCCGATTGTCACCCGCGAGGATCCACGCACGGTGATTGGCGTACTGCGACGGCAGGATATTATCCTGGCGTACGAAAGTGCTATCGCCTCACGGAAGGATACCAGCTCCCGGCTCCGCGAACTGCGTGAGGCCCACGAAGGCAACGTGCGCGTGTTGGAAGCTGACATTACCGATAAACATACCTTTAACGGCAAATCGGTGAGTGAAATCGCGGACACACTGCCCCAGGATTGTATCCTGGTTTCGATCCGCCGCGACAAACGTGTGATCATCCCGCACGGGGACACGGTCATCCGCAAAGGCGATCACCTGGTGACACTTGCCAGCGCGACCTGTGTTTCCGAGGCACAGCGCGTGCTCAACCCTACCCTGTCGCGTTAGGTCCGCCACGCAAAACCAAAACGCCCCCGGCTGCACAATGCCGGGGGCGCTCCGATCTCCAGAGGCAAAACAGGCTCTTTACCCGGAAGTAGAGGGGGCAAAACGCAGCACTGTGCCGGCGTAATCGACCACGTACAATTCCCCGGCCTCATCTTCACCAAACGAACTGATCTGCCGTCCCGATTCAAGCGAGACGACCGGCTGCCAGGTACTCGCGTCACTCGGTTGGACAACCCAGATCGTGCCCGTACACCAATCACCATACAGGTAATAACCCTGCAATGCAGGAATCTGGTTGCCCCGGTAAACATAACCACCCGTGATCGAACACCGGCCATTGCCGTGATCGTACTCAAGCACGGGCATCACGACATCCGACGCGGGCGGCTGCCCGGAATAGACGTGCGTCCCTTCATAGGCGTTCCACCCATAGTTTTCCCCGCCACTGCTTGAGGCGAGCTGGAAGTCCACTTCTTCCCATTTATCCTGTCCCACATCGGCCAGGTAGAGATCGCCGGTTTGGCGGTCAAAACTGTAGCGCCAGACATTGCGCACGCCCCATGCCCATATCTCAGGCCGGGCGGTGTTTGACCCCACGAACGGGTTATCGGCGGGGATGCCATACCCATTGGATGCATCAACATCCAGCCGCAAGATCGAACCCAGTAGCGTGTTGGGATTCTGCCCGTTGCCCTGCGGGTCACCGCCGGAACCACCGTCGCCCAGCGAGACGTACAGGTACCCGTCCGGCCCGAATGCCACATCGCCGCCGTTGTGATTGGCGAACGGCTGCTGCACAGCGAGAAGCTGCTGCGCGCTGGACGGGTCGGCCTGGTTCGGATCGCTGGCAGAAACCTGATAACGGGCCAGGACTGTGTTACCATTCAGGTCGGTATAATCGACAAGAAACAGGCCGTTCTGGGCGTAGTTGGGGTGAAACGCCAGCCCCAATAACCCACGCTCGGTGTAACCGCTGCCGAGGGCGTCCCGGCTGATCAAACTCGATACGTCCAGAAACGGCGTGTCGAGTACGATTCCGCCATCGATGATGCGGATTTTTCCACTCTGTTCAACGACAAATAGACGGCCTGAGCCATCACCCGCGTGCGTGACATATAACGGGCGTGAAAAGCCGCTGGCGACTTGCACCAACTGGTACGCAACGGGCTGGCTGGCCGCATCATGCCTGGGCCGTTCGTCATGGGCCTGCTGATAGACCACAAAAGTGGCAATCGCCAGCACTGGTACCACCAATACGGTAAAAAACGCGGTTCGTTTCATCCAGGTTTTCCTCAAGTCCCTATTCTCCCGGCCAGCATATAACCCCTCATCGGGATCATAATCACAGCGCGGGCCCGGTGACAACTTACAGCCGCTGGCGTGAGCAGTTTCAAGCGGCCCACATTTGTGTCGTGCTTCACAGAAGTGATTTACGTCACACCAAAAATAGCCATGCGTTACTGGGGTGCTGGCAAGGGGCTTGTTAACCTAAGAGTGTGATCAATCAGCACGCGTGCCGATATATCGTTTGTCGGCGTTAATCGTTGTCCTGCAACGAAGCCTTGGCGGAGTAACCAATGAGCCTATATATCTTGTCAAAGGAAAAGCTGCCGGAATTTGTCAAGGCGCTGCAAGCCAGTTTTCGAGTGGTCGGCCCTGTCACCACCGAAACCGGCTATGCATTTGACGACATCACAGATCCTGCGCAGCTCACACTTGACTACACGACAACCATTCTTCCCCCGAAAAAGTATTTTCTGCCACAACGTGAGGTCCTGTGCACGTTCCACGGCGAAGAAAACAAACAGGGCAATCGCCACTTTGAGGTCCGGCCTGTATATCAAGACGTGCAGCCGACCGTCGTTTTCGGCGTTCATACGTGTGATATGAACGGCATCATGCTCTACGACAAAGTCTTTGCTGAGGGCTTCAAGGATGAGCACTATCAGGAGCGCCGCGAGCAGCTCTACATCATCGGTATCGAGTGCCTGCACCCGTGTGATGACGCGTCGTTCTGCAAGGACATGGGCACCTTGACCGCGCCGCCGATTTATGATCTGCACATGACCGATATGGGCGAGCACTACATGGTCGACAGCGGCACCGAAAAGGGCGAGCGTCTGCTGCTGGACCATGTATATGTCCAGATGGCACGCAAAGAGGATATTCAAAAACTGGGCCAGGTGCTGTCGGCCAAATGGCCCCATTTCCGGATGCGCCTGAAGGTCAGCAAAGACCAGACCCCTTCCCTGCTCACGCTGGGCTACAAAGCGAAGCTGTGGGAAGAACTGGGCGACCGCTGCCTGGCGTGCGGTTCCTGCACGAATGTCTGCCCGACCTGCTTCTGCTTTGATGTACAAGATTCGATGGACATCACCATGCAGGATGGCGAGCGCACGCGGGTATGGGATTCGTGCCAACTGCGCGAGTTCGCGTTGGTCGCTGGCGGCCACAACTTCCGCAAAGAAAAAGCCGCGCGGGTGCGCCATCGTGTGATGCGCAAGGGCAAGTACATCAAGCAGGTGCACGGGCTGACAGGCTGCACCGGCTGCGGGCGCTGCGAACGCGCCTGCCTGGTCAACATCACCATCCCCGGCACGTTGAACGAACTGCACGACGAGATGCAGTTGGAACCGGGTCTATAGAAAGGAGGGAGCCTGATGTTAGCGACACCCACAGTTAACCTGAAGACAACCACGACACCGCGGGCTTATGACGGGCACACCTCTATCTATCTGCCCACCATAGCGACCGTCGAAGACGTGCAAGACGAAACCTGGCAGGAAAAAATCTTCACCGTGCGGCTGCCCAATGGCGAAAACCTGGGGCACATCCCCGGTCAGTTCGTAATGGTATCCGTGCCTGGTGTGGGCGAAGTGCCGATCAGCATCATGTCGTCGCCCAGCCGCACCGGCGAAACCTTCCGGCTGTGCATCCGCAAGGCCGGGGATGTCACCGGGCAGATTCACACGCTCAAACCGGGCGATCAAATCGGCATTCGCGGCCCGTTTGGGCGCGGCTTCCCGGTTGAGGCGTTTGCCGGCAAAGACATGTTGATCGCGCCCGGCGGCCTGGGATTGGCCCCGGCCCGTTCGTTGATTGACGAAATCATCGACAACCGCGCCAATTTTGGCCGGTTGATCATCCTCTACGGCGCGCGTAATCCATCCGAACTGCTGTTTGAAAAAGACCGCCAGGCATGGGCCAAGCGCGACGACATTGAATACCTGGTCACGGTTGACCACGCCGACGAAAGCTGGAAAGGCCATGTCGGCGTGATCACGACGCTGTTTGAACACGTTGACGTGAACCCATACAAAACGATTGCGGTGACTGTCGGCCCGCCCATCATGTACCGGTTCGTGACGATGGAACTGCTGGGCAAAGGTCTGAACCCCGAACAAATCTGGATGAGCTTCGAGCGCCGCATGAAGTGCGGCGTCGGCAAGTGCGGCCACTGCCAGGTTAACCACCGTTATAGCTGCCAGGATGGACCGTCCTGGACCTACGCCGAAGCACTGGCCTTCGAGGAGGCGCTCTAATGCCTGCAAAACCCAAAATCGCCTTCTTTGATTTCACGAGCTGCGAGGGCTGCCAACTTACCGTTGTGGACCTGCTGCAAACACAGCTCGGCCTGCTCGATCTGGTCGAGATCGTGCAGTTCCGCGAAGCCATGACCGAAAAAGGGGATGACTACGCAATCGCCTTTGTCGAAGGGTCTTGCACGCGTGAAAGCGATGAAGACCGGCTGCGCGCGATCCGCGAACAGGCCGCGATGGTCATCGCGCTGGGCGCATGTGCCCATCTCGGCGGTGTGAACGCCCTAAAAAACCGCTGGTCAATTGAGAACGTGCAGACCTACGTCTACGGCGAAAACGGCAAGGACGCCTACGAGAGCTACCCGGCGCGGCCTATCTCCGCCGTGATCGAGGTTGACGCGGCGATCCCTGGCTGCCCCATCGACCGCTACGAATTTTTACGCGTCGTGCAGCAGGTGCTCCAGGGACGCAAACCCAAACTGCCGGAATACCCGTTGTGTGTCGAATGCAAATTCAAAGAAAATGGCTGCCTGAACACCATGGGCAAACCCTGTCTCGGCCCGATCACACGCGCCGGGTGCGACGCCATCTGCCCGACCTACGGGGATGGCTGCGAGGGCTGCCGGGGCTGGGCACCCGAACCAAACTTTCAGTACATGCGCGAAATCCTGCGCGGTCATGGTCTGAGTGACAGCGAGATCGACGCGCGATTCACCCTGTTCAACCATTACCAGTTGCAGCAGGCCGGGGATGATGCGCCGCTGAGCACGTCGATCTCACCTGCTGCGAGTGATCCCCTCCCGTCATCCACATTCGCAGCCCCTCAGGAGGACTAACGACGATGACAGAGAACATTCGAGTCAACGTCCACCATGTAACGCGCGTGGAAGGTCACGGAAATATCGTGGTTGATGTCCGCGACGGCGCGGTTGAACAGTGCGAACTGCAAATCGTCGAGACACCGCGCTTTTTCGAGGCGATGCTGCGTGGGCGGCCCTACAGCCAGGCGTCACACATCACCAGCCGTATCTGTGGCATCTGCGCGATCGGACATGCAACCGCCAGCCTGCGCGCGACCGAGCGCGCCCTGAGGGTCCAGCTCAGCGAGCAGACTGTCCTGCTGCGCAAGCTTGCCTTTCACGGCGAGATGTTGGACAGCCACATCCTGCACACCTATATGCTGGTCGCGCCCGACTTCTTAAACGTCGGCAGCGTGATCCCGCTGGCTGCCAGCCATCCGGACATCGTCAAACGTGCGCTGCACATGAAGCAGTTTTCCGGCGACCTGTGCAAGGTCATCGTCGGACGCCACACACACCCAATAGCGATGACGGTCGGCGGGTTCAAGCACTTCCCTGCGCGCCAGGAGCTTGAAGACCTGCGCGCACGTGCGGAAGCCCTGGTTCAGGATGTAGACGCAACCGTCGAGTTATTTGGCACGCTGCCCTGGCCGACCTTCGAGCGCGAGACCGAGTACATCGCGCTGGTGCAGCCGGATGAATACGGCTTCATCGACGGCATGATCGGCAGCACGGACGGGCACACGCTGCCGGTCGAAGACTACCGCCGGGTCACCAACGAGCACCTGGAACAGCACGCCACGGCCAAACACTGCGCCTTTAGCCGCGACAGTTACATGGTGGGCGCGCTGGCACGTTTCAACCTGAAGCACGAACAACTCCACCCGC
>CAYMTN010000282.1:0-6378 GCA_964393335.1 uncultured Anaerolineaceae bacterium | reverse complement strand
CGGTCACCAGGCCATCAACCGGGATCTTTTCGCCGGGACGCACGATCACAATGTCGCCCACACGCACCTGCTCGACCGGGATATCCTGTTCCGTATCGTCCCGGACCACACGCGCGGTTTTGGCACGCAGCCCGATCAGCGCTTTGATCGCCGCGCTGGTGCGCCCTTTGGCGACCGTCTCCAGCAGCCCGCCGGTTGCGATCAACGTAATGATCGACGCCGATGTCTCAAAATAGACATGGCCGCCGATGATGCCGAGCGTCACCGGAATGCTGTAGAAATAGGCTGCGCTCGACCCCAGCGCGATGAGAACGTCCATGTTCGATGACCCGCTGCGCAGCGATTTGTAGCCGCTGACATAAAAGTCGCGCCCGACCCAGAACTGCACCGGAGATGCCAGCACCCAAAACAGGTAGTTCACCCAGGCATCGTGCGACCATGCACCCAACAGCCCAAAATCGCGGGACATGCTGAACACAAACAGCGGGATGGAAAACAACGCGCCAACCAGCACGCGCCGGATGTTGTGGCGAATCTCGGCCTGGCGGGCGGCCTGTTCGGCATCTTCCAGTTCACCCTCGTCTTCGGCCTGAACCACACCGTATCCGGCTTTTTCTACAGCAGCGACCAGCTCTGCACGCGAAACGCCCGCTGCTATCTTGACCAGCGCGTGTTCATTGGCGAAGTTGACGCTGGCATCCAACACACCATCGACCTTGTTCAGTGCGCGGGTCACATTTGCCGCGCAGTTGACGCACGTCATGCCGGTGATCGGCAGATCAACCGTCTGTTCGGGCACGTCATACCCTGCCTTGCGAATACGGTTGATGATATCTTCCGTCTTCAACAGCGAATCATCATAAGTCAGCGTGATTCGCTCGCTGGCAAAGTTGACGTTCGCCTCTTGCACGCCGTCCAATTTCCGCACGTTGCGTTCGACAGTCGCCACGCAGTTGGCGCACGTCATGCCGGTAACGGGCAGGGACACATTCTTTTCAGCCATTGGCTTCTCTCTACACTAACCGGGTCCGGTCGTCAGTTGGAGTCGGCGGGCGGATAGTTGATCTCGACCAACAGATCTCTGATCTGGTCCCAACTGGCGGGGGCTTCCCACTCCACCGTAACCTGGCGTGTATCCTTATCAGCATCCACCTTGCGCACGCCGGTCAGCTCGCCGACCTCGTTTTTGATGGTCATGACACAGTGACCGCAGGAGATGTTGGGAACCCCAAACGTCTTGCTTTGCATGGATTTCGCTCCTTACTATGTTGAACAGATCGATGAGTGAGCATTATCGCTTATGGGTATGGTGGTACACTTCGACCACCTCAGCCAACACGCGCTCGCGCTCGTCAACATCGTCGCCTTGAATGGCGGTTGTAACGCACGTCCGCAGGTGAGCGTCAAGAATGCCTTCACTCACCCGCGCCAGCGCAGTCTGGGCAGCCTGAATTTGTTTGATCACGTCAATGCAATACCGGTCGTCTTCCAACATGCGGACGATGCCGTTGACGTGTCCGGAGATGCTTTTCAGGCGGTGAATGGCGTCATCCCGCGTTTTTTCGTCCATACCCTGTCTCCAGTTTACCCCCCCCCGGTAGGGGGTGGGGCTACATACAGATAATAGACCATTATTTCGCGTTTGTCAACGCTCATTTGCCGCTGCCGGTTGGTTGAGTCGTGCCTATCGTCATACTCAGCCTCTAGTTTTTGTCACTGAAACGGTGTTACCATCTGAGGTATAGTTACAACGTATCAGCAGTGTTGGATTTCTACCGAGGAGCAAAAATGGCCGACCTTTCGACTACCTACATGGGAATTGCCCTGAAAAACCCACTGATCGTGGCTGCCAGCTCGATCTCCAACTACGTGGACAAGGTCAAGCGTGCCGAGGAAATGGGCGCGGGCGCGCTGGTGATTCGTTCGCTGTTTGAGGAGCAAATTCAGCACGACGAAATGACGATGGCTGACTTCATGGAACGCGCCGCCAATATCTCACCGGAGGTCCACTCATCCTTCTTTCCACCCGTTGAAAGTGGTGGCCCGCGCGAGCACCTGATGTGGGTCGAAAAGACGCGGCGCGCCGTTGAAATGCCGGTTTTTGCCAGCCTGAACGCCATTTCGCCCGGCGCATGGACCAGTTACGCCAAGCAGCTTGAAGAAACCGGCGTCGCGGGGCTGGAGATCAATTATTACGTTGTGGCAACCGATCCGGATGTGCCCGGCAGCGAGCTTGAAAAGGCGCTGTTTGATATCGTGGTTGCCGTGACCTCAGAGGTATCGATCCCGGTGGCGGTCAAACTCAGCCCTTACTACAGTTCGACTCCGTATGTCGTCCGAGAGCTTGAAAAACGCGGCGCAAAAGCTGTGGTGCTGTTCAACCGCTTTTTGCAGCCAGACATCGATGTTCAGGACGAAGCGCTGGTAAACAACATGGTCTACAGCGCCCCGCAGGAAATCAAGGTCCCGCTGCGGTGGGTCGCACTGCTGTATGGGCGCACTGAGATGGACCTGGCGCTGAATACGGGCGTTCACACCGGGCGTGACATGGTCAAGGCGATTCTGGCCGGTGCGTCGGTCGTCCAGGTGGCCTCAGCCCTGCTTGAGAACGGCCTGCCCTATCTGTCGTCCATGCTGATGGATATGCAAAGCTGGATGGAAGACAAAGACTACGAGTCGCTGGACGAGTTCCGGGGCAAAGTCAGCCAGAAGAACGTCGACGATGCGTTTGGTTTCGAGCGTGCCCAGTATATGCAACTGCTGATGTCGCAGCAGTAAACCGGCAATATGCCGGTTATGACGAGAAATAGGGGCGGGGAGTCACCATTTCTCCGCCTTTGTTGATCATGTATCCGCGAACAAGCCTCGGATCACGTTTGGATCGACCGGGGCGTGACAGGCAAGCGCCAGATTTTCTTCGACATGGGCCGTCTGGCTCATGCCGATCAACGCGCTGGTTACCCCCGGTGTGGACCGGGCAAATTGGGCCGCCCGCTGCGAATCCGTCTCCAGATGGGGGAAATACGGGCTGAGATCGGCCATAAACGGACTCGCCAGCAATCCCTGTTTCAGGCTGGCGCTGGTGATGACCGTCAATCCCAACTCGGCAGCCGCATCAATCGGGCTCAAAAAACTGTCACTCACCTGCTGGTTCGTCAGGGCGAACGCTTCGGTCATCATCAGGTTGTAGGGAATCTGCACGTATGCGAAGTGATTCGTCTCGCCCGCGACTTCAAACGCCAGCCCAACCAGTTCCGTCATCGACAGAAAATCCGGCGCGTTGGGTGGGCTGCGAAACGCGGACCACGTCGCCACCCCATATGCGGCAATCGCGTCACGCTCGACAGCCGCTTCGAGCGTTTCGAATGCGTCCAGCATCCGGTGGCGGAACGTATCGCGCGTGTTGCTGATGCGCTGCGTTTCCGGATTATGCAGATAGTAGATGTCGATCGTTTCAACGCCCAGGTTGCGGCGGCTGCACTCGATCATCGCGTCGAGATAGTCCGGGGCGAGGCAGTGCTGGTAATTCGCGACGAATTCATTCGGGTGCGCCAGGCCCGTCTCGATGTATTTCTGGTATACCCATTTACGCGGGTCGGACGGCAGCATACCATCAAACGGCACAAAACCGCCTTTGGTTGCGATCACAAGCTCCGCACGATGGGCGGCACCATGCCGTGCCGCGTGTGCCAGCGCCCGCCCAACCACGCGCTCGCTGCGCTGGAAGCGGTAATTCACCGCCGTGTCGAGATGGTTGCAGCCCAGCGCTAACGCACGCTCAATCGCCGCCTGGTAAGCGGCATCGGTCGTATCATCCGGATCGCCCAGGTAAGTCCCCAGGCCAATCGACGACACGACCAACCCGGTGACGGTTGGCCGAAAATGCCCCTCGGCGGCATCCTCATATGCCAAGGCATAGGCGGCAGTTGCTTCGGGAGTAGCCCGGCCTCGCAGCGTCATAGCAGACTCTTTCGCTAAGGTTGGTAGGCAAAGACCTTGGCAGCATCCGACGCCAGCCACCGCGCGAGTGTCTGCGCGTAGGCGTCTTTTTCTGACAGAAGCGGGTTCTGAACCGGCCAATCGATGCCAATTTCCGGATCGTTCCACAAGATACTGCCCTCGCACGACGCGTTGTAGATCGCCGTGCATTTGTACTGAAGCTCGGCCACATCAGAGAGCACACAGAATCCGCGTGCAAATCCCGGTGGTGCCCACACCTGGCGCTTGTTTTCGGCGGAGACTTCCAGGCCAAACCACTGCCCGACCGTTGGCGATCCCCGGCGGATATCAACCGCCACCAGGAACACGGACCCGATGACGACGCGCATCAGTTTTGCCATGAGCGGTTCCCATTGGAAGTGTAGCCCGCGAACGACTCCTTTCACCGAGCGAGATTGGTTATCCTGCACAAATTCGTACCGAATCCCTAAGCCAGCCATCAGATCTTTGCGGTAGGCTTCCATGAAATAACCCCGGTGATCCTCAAACACCTTCGGAACGATCACCTTAATCTCGCCCAAGTGGACGCTCTCAACCTCAAACGGCACGTTATTCACCTTTCATCACGACCCGCCAGCGAGCACGGTTACCGGCGGAAGAAATTACTCAAAACAAACCATACATTCGCGGGACGCTCAGCCAAGCGCCGCATAAAAAACGGATACCATTCGGTGCCATAGCCGACATAAATACGGACCTTGAACCCATCATCGCGGAGTTGTTCCTGCAACCGGCTGCGAATACCGTACAACATCTGGAACTCAAACGTGTCGTAGGGCACGTCGTGCGCTTTGATGGTCGCTTTGGCGGCTTCGATCATCCTTTCGTCGTGCGTGGCGATGGCAAGATACGCGCCAGCCGCGCGGGCGTCGTCGCTCAAGAACAACTCGGTCAGATGCACGTAGTTGGCGTCAACATCCGCCTTGTCAGGAAATGCGCGGTCGGGCGGTTCTTTGTAGGCCCCTTTGCACAGGCGTACAAATGCGCCTTCACGCGCCAGCGCCTTCATATCCGCTTCACTGCGATACAGGTACGCCTGGATGACCGTCCCGACGTTATCGAAGTCCTCACGCAGCCGCCGGAACACGCGCAGTGTTGCATCAGTGTATTCCGTGCTTTCCATATCGATTGTGATATGGCGACCGCTGGCTTGCGCACGCTCAAGGATGCGGTGCAGGTTGGCGACACACAGCTCTTCCCGGATAGCGAGACCAAGCTGGGTCAGCTTGAGCGAAGCCGTCGCGCGCACGCCACTGGACTCAATCGCATCCAACATCGCCAGGTAGGCCTCGGTCGCCCGCAGCGCCCCCGCTTCGTCGGTCACGCTTTCGCCCAGGTGGTCAAGCGTGACCCCCAGGCCATTCTCATTCAACCGGCGCGCCACTTCAATCGCGTCCTCTAGCGTGTCTCCGGCGACAAAACGGTGCGCGCTGCGACGTGCCGGACCAACCCGCATGATGAGGTCTTTTGCCCAACCCGCCTGGGACAAGTACAGAAGAAAAGCGCGTAACATCACAAAAATCCTTTAGGTATTCGAAAAAGAAACACTTATACACATTTTTGCACGCATCACAGGATGCACAAAACAGTATGAAAATTGGTTGGAAAGTGAGCAACTGCCATCAAACAAGCATGACCGCACCTGCTCATCACCCGAAAACTGACAGCGGACCGCTGAAAAGTGTCCGCTCGCAGCCGCTATGGCGCTCAAAACCTCGTTCCGATAAAACGTCACAAGAGCGCATAGAATTATCACCTCTATTTTACGCCCCACCCTGACCGCCGACAACAGAGCACGTGCCAAAACACGTGGCCGCTCACGAGCCTGTTTGCGAATCTACTTCCGGGGCCGGAACTGAATCGCGTGAAAAACCGGGCACGACAATCGCCACCTGATAGCTGCGATTGTCGTGTTCAATGATCTGCGTGTTGCCGGGGTCTTCGTGGACGCTCTGCCAGACACGCGTTGCCAACGTTCCTTCTAACCAGCGCGCCTCGTCGTTATCGGCCAGTTCCTGCAAGCTGAACGGGGCATTAGACGGCCACAACCAGATCGGCGCCGATGGGTCGCGCGGGACCTCGTAAGCGCTGACCCACCCGGCATCCGGCATGACCAGCACCGGCGTATCGCTCAAGTGGCGGCATTCATCCAGGATACGCGCATAACTGTCCTGAGGCCAAAAACTGTACCGGCGAACGGTTCGCGTTTCGCTGTAAAGCGAGACGGTGACCGTCTCAACAACGGGATCATTCGCAGGGGGCAGCAGTTCATCTTCCCAGTCGTAAAATCCGCGCGAGATGATGTTTTCTACGAAGGACCGGATCGCGGCGTCGTCAGCCAAACGAGCCTCCAGAATCTGCTCAGCGCCCGTCGAATCG
>CAYMTN010000281.1:0-6378 GCA_964393335.1 uncultured Anaerolineaceae bacterium | reverse complement strand
GAGCAAACTGGTCATTGTCGAATCACCAACCAAAGCACGTACCATTGGCGGCTTTTTGCCGGGCGATTACCGGATCGAAGCCAGCATGGGGCATGTCCGCGATCTGCCCGCCTCGGCCAGCGAAATACCGGCCAAAGTCAAGGGGGAAGAATGGTCACGGCTGGGCGTCAACGTGCAGGCGGATTTCGCGCCGCTTTACGTGGTGCCTAAAGACAAGAAAAAAGTGGTTAAGGAACTGGCAGCGGCGCTCAAAGACGCCGATGAATTGATCCTGGCAACCGACGAAGACCGCGAGGGAGAAAGTATCGCCTGGCATTTGACCCAGGTCCTCAAACCACACGTGCCGGTCAGGCGAATGGTCTTCCACGAAATCACGAAGGAAGCCATTCAGGATGCGCTCAAACACTGCCGCACTGTTGACGATCAACTGGTCCAGGCACAAGAAACACGCCGTATCCTGGACCGGCTGGTCGGCTACACCGTCTCGCCCCTGCTGTGGAAAAAGATCGCGCCGGGCCTGTCTGCCGGGCGCGTGCAGTCCGCCGCCGTCCGCCTGCTGGTGCTACGCGAGCAGGAACGCCGCGATTTCAAATCCGGCTCGTACTGGGACCTGAAGGCGCTGCTTGAAGCTCACAAGGAACCGTTCACCGCGCAGCTTATCAGTCTGGGCGGGGTACGACTGGCAACCGGCAAAGATTTCGATGAGACGACAGGCCGGATTCCTAAGGGTAAAAAAGTCGTCCTGCTGAACGAGGAACAGGCGAAAACCCTGTCCGACCGCCTGCTAAAAGGGACCTGGCGCGTCAGCGATGTCAACGAGCGCGATCAAACGCGCACGCCCGCGCCGCCGTTCACCACGTCGACGTTGCAGCAGGAAGCCAACCGCAAGCTTGGGCTTTCTGCCCAACAGACGATGCAGGTCGCCCAACGCCTGTACGAGCGCGGCTTGATCACGTATATGCGCACCGACTCGGTCCATCTCTCAAAACAGGCGCTGACCACCGTGCGCCAGCGCGTGGAGGAAATGTACGGCAAAGAATATCTGAGTCCGTCGCCCCGGCAGTATCGCACTAAGTCCAAGGGGGCGCAGGAAGCTCACGAAGCGATCCGCCCGGCGGGGCAAAAGATGCCGGCTGCCGACAAACTTGACCTGGTCGGGCAGGAATACGGCCTGTACGACCTGATCTGGAAACGCACAATCGCCACGCAGATGGCTGATGCGCGGCTCCAGCTCACCACCGTCACGATCACGGTCGATGATGCGGAATTCCGCGCATCCGGCAAGCGAGTGTTGTTCCCGGGTTTCTTCCGCGCCTACGTCGAAGGCGAAGACGATCCCAGCGCGGCGCTGGACGACCAGGAGACCATCCTGCCGGCGCTGGCCGTCGATGACACCGTCACCTGCCGTGATTTGGAGCCAGTCGGCCACGATACCAAGCCTCCGGCGCGTTATTCCGAAGCTACCCTGGTGAAAGAGCTTGAAAACGAAGGCATTGGCCGCCCCAGCACCTACGCCACGATCATCAGCACGATCCAGGATCGGGGTTACGTGATTGCGTCCGGCAAGCAGTTGATCCCGACGTTTACGGCATTCGCTGTCAATCACCTGATGGAGCAGCACTTCCCTGACCTGGTTGATACGAAATTCACCGCGCAGATGGAACAGGTATTAGACGACATCGCCGAGGGACAGACCGAGGGCACGCCGTATCTCAAATCATTCTACCTGGGCGATCAAGGGCTGGATCAACAGGTCAAAAAACAAGAAGAGGAAATCGATCCGCGCCAGATTTACGCGCTGACGCTTGACGATCTGAACGCACGGGTGCGCGTCGGGCGCTACGGCGCATATCTCGAACAAGAATGTGACGGCGCATTGATCCGCGTCTCGCTGCCGGATACGATGCCGCCTGGCGATCTCGTTGACGAAGAAGCGGTTCGCCTGCTGCGAGAAAAAGAGAGCGGCCCGACACCCCTGGGCCTGCATCCGAGAACCGGCGAACCCGTATTCGTGATCGCCGGTCCATATGGACCTTACGTGCAGTTGGGCGAAAATGGTGACAACGGCAAGGATACGGGAAAAAGCCAGAAACCCCACCGCGTCTCGCTGCCCAAAGGCGCGCAGCCGGACGATGTCACCCTGGACCAGGCGCTCGCGCTGCTCGCGCTGCCGCGCGTGTTGGGCCAACATCCTGAAACCGGTAACGATATTGAAGCAGGTATCGGACGTTTTGGGCCTTATGTCCGTCACGATGGCGAATACCGCTCAATGACCAAGCAGGATGATGTACTGACCATCACGCTGGATCGCGCGCTCGAACTGCTCGCCCAGGAAAAAGGCAAACGCCGCCAACCGTCCATGCTGCGGGAGCTGGGCGAGCATCCCAAAGACGGGCAGCCCGTCGGCGTGTATGATGGCCGGTATGGGCCGTATGTAAGACACGGCAAGACGAATGCCTCGCTGCCTAAGGATGTCGCAGCGGACGCCGTTACGCTGGAGCAGGCGGTGGAATTACTCGCCCAAAAACAAGCTCAAAAGCCCAAAAAACCGAGGACCCGAAAAGCCAAAAAATAACCCGGTCCCTCTATCACATACCCCAAGCGCCGCCTGCGTGCGGCGCTTTTTGGATCTGCGCCTGCCATCGTCGCGGGCAATGGAACATATGTGCAGGGTATTGCCCACCCTCTTTATCCGAGTATAATCAAACTTGAAAGAAACAGATTGGCGAGACAGCGGAGCTAGCGGTGTATGGCTGGACCTGGCAGTAATGGAACCGTACAGGACGAACTGCAACAACTGCGCACGATTGTGGCCGACGTTATGGAAGCGCTGCGTTCCCAGCGAGACATCCTGCGCCAACGGGGAATGGGCCTGCCGCCGGGCACACTCAGCGGCTTGAAAGACATCTATGACAACCTGGAACCTCTGGCCGCGAATCTGGCAAATGACGCCATCGAACTCGCGCAACTCCGCGCGCTGGCTGAAACAACCGCCCTGATTAACTCGTCGCTGGACGTCAACCAGGTTCTCAACGAGGTCATAGATACCGTCATCGCGCTGACCGGGGCCGAGCGCGGGTATATCGTGCTGCGGGACGAAGAAACCGGCAGGATGGAATATCGCATCGCGCGTAACCTGGACCGCGAAACCATCGATGAAGGCAGTTTTATTGTCAGCCGCACGATCGTGAGCCAGGTCGCGCAGACCGGTGCGCCGGTCCTGACGACGAATGCGCTGGCCGATCCGGCCTTCAGCTCCAGCGACAGCGTGGTGATTCACGGTTTGCGCTCGATTCTGTGCGTCCCGTTAATCCTCAAAGGTGAAGTGACGGGTGTTGTCTACGTCGATAACCGTATCAGAGACGCGCTGTTTGACGAAAAGAAACATTTGCCGCTCATCAAAGCATTTGCCGATCAGGCGACCATCGCCATCAATAACGCGCGCTTGTTCGAGCGCGTGCAGATGGCATTGGCTGAAATCACCGAGATGAAAGAACTGATGGACAACGTTTTCGCTTCCATTGCCAGCGGCGTGATCACGACTGACGTGCACGACAGCGTCACGACCTACAACGCGGCGGCTGAGCGCATCCTGATCGAACCCTCTGAACGCGTGCTCGGCTTCCCCTTACACGAATCGCTGCCGATCATGTACGGCTACGTCGAAGGGTTGTTGGACGACATCTTCCAACACAGCCGCCAGGAAATGATCGAGATCGACCCCGAACTGCCAGGGCGCGGCGAAGTCAACCTGAACCTGAAGTTAACCCCTCTGAAAAACCAGAACGTCACCGAGGGCGTGGCGATTGTGGTGGACGACCTGACCGAGATCAAAAAACGGGATGCGACCCTCAACGTTGTCCGCCGCTACCTGCCCCCCACTATGATCGAAAACATCCAGAGCCTCGATGGGCTGGCGTTGGGCGGCGAGCGCCGTGTGATTACCGCCATGTTCATCGACGTGCGTCCCTTCCACACGTTCGCGCCCGACATGCGTCCGCAAGAACTGATGGAACTGCTAAACCTATACCTGACTATCGGCGCGGAAGCCGTCCACAATCAATCCGGCGTGATCGACAAATTCATGGGCAACGAGATCATGGGTCTGTTTAACACGCAGCTCAATCCCAGCAACGACCACGCGTGGTGGGCTGTCCAGGCCGCGCTCAAGATGGCCGATGAATTCATGACATTACCAGCGCAAATCGGTGAAGCGCCCATCCCCTACTACTGCATCGGCATTCATACCGGGGTTGCCACGATGGGCAACGTTGGCAGCGCGACCCGGCGCGAATTCACGGCTATCGGGCACACCGTAAACCTTGCCAAACGGCTGCAAGAGAATACCGCGCCCGGACAGATCATTATCAGCGAGGATACACACCGGCACTGCCAAGCCCAACTCTACGACCCGGACAACGGAATCCTGGTGATTGAGCGCGGCGGCATCATGGTTAAAGGCGTCCACCAACCCGTCAATATCTACGAAATCCAGCGCCAGCCAGGCTAAACAAGCGGACAGATTATGCTAGAGACTGCCAACATCAATAACGGACCACAAGACGAACTCCGCCGGTTAAGCCGCGTGGTCGGTGATCTGGAGGGCATGCTGCGCGCCCAGCACGACATTCTGCGCCAACGAGGGATGAGCATGCCACCCGGCGTATTGGACAAACTCTACTACGTGCGCAGTGACCTGGAGGGGTTGAGCGACCGCCTCCAGGACGAAGGTACCGAGTTAGATCAGCTTCGTGCCGTGGTCAAAACCACCACGCTTCTCAATTCGTCGCTTGAACCGGATGAAGTGCTGACCGAGGTGATGGATACCGCCATCGCACTGACCGGCGCTGAGCGCGGTTTTATTCTGCTGCGCTCGTCCGCCACCGGCGAAATGCAGTTTCGCATCGCGCGCGACTTGAACCGGCAGAACCTCGACGAGAGCAAGTTCACGGTTAGCAGCACGATCATCACCGACGCCGCTGAAAAACGCCAGCCGGTCGTCACCGACGATGCGCTGATGGATCCGCGTTATGTGGCAGTGGAGAGCATTGTCATTCAGGCATCACGCTCGATCATCTGCGTGCCGCTCATCCACAGAGACAAAGTCATCGGCGTGCTGTATGCCGACAACCGGCGCATTTCCAACCTGTTCGGCGAAAAAGAGATGTCGCTGCTGGTCGCATTTGCCAATCAGGCAGCCATCGCCATCCAAAACGCCCGCCTGTTTGACCGTGTCCGCCGCGCCCTGATCGAGATCACCGAGATGAAGGACCTGATGGACAACGTGCTGGCCTCTATCGCCAGCGGCGTGATCACCACCGACCAGCATAACCTGATCATCACCTATAACCAGGCGGCGGAATCGATCCTCGGCGTGCCCTACGAAGAAGCGGTCGGCCAACCACTGCAATCGGTGCTGCCCGACGTCTTTGAGGGATTTGACGCCATGATCCAGGCGGTCCGTGACGAAAACCGCCAGCAGGTCATCGAGATCGAGCCGGTGCTGCAAGGGCGTGGCGCGGTCAACCTCAGCCTGAAATTGACGCCGCTGCAAGATGCAGAGGGTATCACTTACGGCATGGCACTCGTCGTCGATGATTTGACCGAGATCAAAAAACGCGATGCGACGTTGAACGTCGTGCGCACCTACCTGCCGCCCAGCCTGGTGCGTAACATCCAGAGCATTGACAGCCTGGGGCTGAGCGGCGATGAACGTGAAATCTCGGTGATCTTCGCCGACGTGCGCGGCTTTACGACCTTCAGCGAGCATTTTGCGCCCGAACAACTCATGGAAGTCATCAGCCGCTACCTGACTGTTTGTTCCGATGCCATCCAGTTGTATGACGGCATCATCGACAAGTACATGGGCGATGCGGTCGTGGGACTGTTCAACACACAGCTCAATCCCCAGGAAGACCATGCCGTGCGGGCCGTGCGCACAGCGCTGTCGATGACGTATGACGTGCGCGCGCTGCACGAAGTGCTGCCCCCTGACCAGCGACTCTTCTATGGCATCGGTGTCGATACCGGTGCGGCGGTATTAGGTAACGTGGGCAGCCCTAGCCGGAAGGAATTCACGGCAATTGGCGTGCCGGTCAACGTCGCCAAACTGCTCCAGGAAAACGCGCTGGCCGGTGAGATCATCCTCAGCCAGCACACCTACGACCGGGTCCAGGACCTGTTCGCCGCTGAACCACTGCAACCGCGCAAGGTCAAGGATGTCAGTGATTTTCAGGTAATGTACCGCGTCACCGGACTCAAACGGCGTCCGAACCAGTAACCTCGTCTGTCGATTTCAAGTCCCCCTGGCGGGGCTTGTTGTTTCTGAAGTCCATTCACAACCACCCGTTCGGCAGTTGGACGCGCGTGTATCTAATT
>CAYMTN010000280.1:0-6478 GCA_964393335.1 uncultured Anaerolineaceae bacterium | reverse complement strand
CAAAGTACAACGCGATGCCGGTTTGCGCCCAGACCCAGCGGGTCAGCCGGTAGCGGATGTCGGACGCTACCGCCCGGACGCGCGGCTCGTATGCCGCCGGGACCCAGTGAGCCAGCAGCCGGTTTGCCATTTCCACGTCCGTCACGAAGAAGAACGCCAGGATCAACACGATAAACAGCTCGAGTGCGAATCCCCCTACACGCGTCACGGTCGTCACAAACGACTGGACGAACACGTCCAACCGCTGTGATAAATCCTGCGAGACGGTCTGCGTGGATGGGACCCACTTGCGAAAAATAGTGGACTTTTCAAGCTGACCGAACGCTGAGCTGATCACGTCCGGCCCCTGGCTGCGCAGGGTTTGCACTTCCGTGCTGATGACCGGGATCAGCAGCGCGCCGATCAAGACTAACACGCCGCCCAGCCCAACGTAGACGATGATCACCGTCAGCCCGCGCGGGATGCGCCAACGACGCAGCCAGTTCGCCAGCGGATAGATCGCCAGACTGATCAACAGTGCGCCAAACAGGAGGCGGCCCACTTCGAAGATCAGGGCCAAGTGTGAAATCGTTAACCACAGCGCCAGGATTAGCGCAAACCAACTTAACCAGGATCGGATGCCGGGCTGCCAGCCGGGACGCGGAAATACCATACCAGTTCCCCTCTCGATGATCAGCTTGTACACGTATGCACACAGATTATAGGAATATTTGTGCGCGACCGGCTCTGCTATAATCTTGAAAAGAGTCTGGGCTGCATTGGGAGGAGAAGTCCGTGAGCAGTGCGAAGATTCTTGTCGTTGATGACGAACCTAGTATTGTTAACACCGTCCGTGCGTACCTGGAAAAAGAGAGTTACACCGTCCACACGGCGCTCGATGGTCTCTCGGCGCTTGACGCGGTCAGAAAATTCCAGCCGGACCTCATCGTATTGGACATTATGCTGCCAGGCATGGATGGCATCGAGCTGCTGCGCACCCTGCGCAGAGAGTCGGATGTGTACGTGTTGATGCTCACCGCCAAAACCGAAGAAACGGATATGATCGTCGGGCTGACGATGGGGGCGGATGATTACATGGCCAAACCGTTTAGCCCGCGCGAATTGGTGGCGCGTGTCAAAACGATTTTGCGGCGGCAGCGCGGTGATAATCATGCCGATACCGAGCCGGTGCTGGCATTCCGGCGGCTGCGTATTGACGTGGCGGCGCATTACGTCTGGCTCGACGACAAGCCCGTAGATCTGACTTCCATTGAATTTGATCTGCTGTGCGTGTTGGCGCGGCATCACAACTTGGTTCTGAGCCGCGAGCAGTTGATCGAACACGTGTGGAGCTACGATTATTACGGGGATGACCGCGTGGTAGACGTCCATATCGGGCGGATTCGCAAGAAGATCGAAGACGATCCGGCTAACCCAACCTTGATCGTGACCGTGCGCGGCGCGGGCTACCGGTTCGAGGATGAACCGGTATGAACGTCGTTGCCTACATCCAGCGGCACTTAGGTGTCAAGCTGTTCATATCGTACCTGGTCATTTTGCTGGTCGGCGGCGCGGTCCTGCTCATCACGGCCCAGTTATATGCCGCCAGCACGGAGTTATATCACACGCCGCGCATGGAACAACTGGTCACACAGGACCCGCTGCTCGAAAATGACCTGCGCGAAAGTTTCACGATTGCGGTTGGCGAGATTATGGCAGTCGCGGCCCTGGCGGCGTTTTTGACCGCCGTCCTCATGAGCACGTTTCTGACGCGGCGCATCATTGAGCCAATCCACCAGATGCAGCGCGCGGGGCAGCGTATCGCCGCCGGGAATTACCAGTACCGGACTCCGGTGCCCGGCCAGGATGAATTGGGAGCGCTGGCCGTTATTTTGAACCAGATGACCGAAACCATCGAGCAAACCGAGCAGCGCCGCATGGAACTGATCGGCAACGTGGCGCACGAACTGCGCACGCCGCTCAGCAGCGTGAAAGTTATCATGCAAGGCTTGATTGACGGTGTGCTGCCGTGCGACCCGTCCACGCTAACCCAGGTACAGCGCGAGTTCGCCCGGTTGGAACGGCTGGTGCAAGACTTACAGCACCTTTCGCGCGTCGAAGCCGATCAGATCAAGCTCGATTTGCAGCCGCTGGACATCACCGAGCCAATTCAGTATGCTGCCGAACGGCTGCGCCCTCAATTCGATGATAAGGGCGTTCAACTTGAGCTAAACCTGCTGGACGATCTGCCACCGGTCCAGGCAGACGCCGACCGGCTGATGCAGGTTCTGGTGAATCTGCTTGGTAACGCACTGCAATACACACCGCCGGGCGGGCGCGTTACGGTCCGCGTCGGGCGCGAAAAACAGGTCTTGCGCGTGGCCGTCGAAGACACCGGTATCGGCATCCCCGCCGAGCACCTGCCGCATATCTTTGAGCGGTTCTATCGTGTGGATAAGTCGCGGTCCCGCGCGGGGGGCGGCAGCGGCATTGGGCTGACGATCTCGAAGCACTTTGTCGAGGATCATGGCGGTGAGCTGACAGCCACCAGCCCCGGCCCCGACCAGGGCAGCACGTTCAGTTTTACGCTGCCGCTTGACCCCTGATTTTGTTACAAAACCTTCATAGTACCGTCACCAATCTGTCACAGTCGCGGCCTACAGTGAAAAAAGCAGCCTCCAGAATGCTTTATCGCCAACGAGGATGGAAAAAGGCGATTGGGATGGTTATCGGCAGCAGTCTGCTCCTTGTGTTGATCGTGTTGGTCGGGATCGTCGCGCTGGGGTTGTGGGTGCTGAGCATGTTGTTTCCGCACGTAAAACACGTTCCGCTGTCGTCCCCACATCACCCGACCCCCGACTCATCGGACACTTCCGCCGATCACGATGATTCCAGGCGATCCCACGACACGCAGCACCACTCCAAAGCGTGACGTTGCCCGCCGCCGGATGTACCTGTACGCGATCCATTTCCCCCAAAATTCAGAGAACCTGAGTTCGGATAATGCCGCAAAACGTGCTATGCTACTGGGGGAACAGTCTAGTGCGAAGGAACTGCTGCATGCCATCTTACGACGATCAGATCAAGTGCCATGATTACAGCGTTGATCCTGAATTCTGGGAAAATCCTTATGGAGTGGAAGTTGCGCACGATGGGCTAAAATTCTTATTCATCCCCGATCATGTCTCAGCTTTTATCGCCGCGCGGCTGGCCCACAAGGTCTATCGTTACCAGATCAACAACATCCGCACCAAGGAACAGATCACGCAGGCCGTGATGATCACGATGGGCGGCTTGCTGCCGGGCGTGCTGCTGCACGATCACCTGGCATGGACGCTTAACAAAAACATCCCGCCGATTGAGTTTGGCACGCTGGGCGTCAATTATTACGCCGGGCCGGGCCAGCCCCTGGACCAACCGCGCATCATGCACCCCTTGTCGATTGACGTGCACGAGCGCGTTGTCGGCGTGGTTGAGGACCTGGTGGACCTCGGTGGCACGGCGCGTTTTGTCGCGCAGTATCTCGTCGACGAATACAAGGCGCGGAAAATCGTGCTGATCGCGCCATACCTCAAAACCAGGGCCGTTATGGAAGAAATGGCGGTGATTTCGTACGGTTACGTGCCAAAGGACACCTGGATCATCACCCCACGCGAGCGCGTCGAGACGTTGGTGAAACGGGTGCCGTTCTGGCGCGACAACGGCGCCACGCTCGAAGAGTGCGCCGCGAATCTGCGCAAAATCGGATACCCGGATTATTTGCTGGATACGTATCTGCGGGCCACCTACGAGCGCGGTTGAAGAGAGTGATCGCCGCGTGGGTGCCTAATCCAGCGGTGTATCGTTGAGGCATGCCAGCAGCCAATAGGGCACGGCGTCGCCATCTTGCGCGCGGGTGGTTTCGTCCGCCTGGGCGAGCACCTGCCACCACGTCAGCGCGCGGCCCAATGCCGCCAGACGGTGCGTGATCGCTAACACGTCGCGCAGCCGTTCGAGCGGTTCATAGTCCGCCCAACATGCCAGGTACACGTCGCGCAGGTGGTTCAGCGAGGCATCGTCGTATTCCAGGATGTATTTAGCATCGCGCAGCGCGATCAACAGCGAGTAAAACGGGTGCGCGATAAAACTCTCGCCCCAATCAAAGAAGCGGTAGTGCCCATCCAAAACCCCCGTATTCCCACTGTGAAAGTCGTCATGCTCAAGTGTCTGCGGCAGCTTGTAGCCTGCCGCCTGATCGCACAGGTTGTGCAGCGTGGGGCCAAAACTGACCAACCGCGTCAGGTCATCCCTGGACACGCCGTCAGGATGCCCGACCATCAGCGTGTCGGTGTCAGTCAGGAGCTGATCGTACAGGGCTGGGAGCCTGTCCAGGCGACGGTCCGGCACGCCCAAAGCCAACAGGTGATCGACGTGCGGCACGGCAGCTTGTTGCAGCGCGGCAAACCGTCGCAGCATGTCTTCTGACCGGGACCGGTCACCATCGGCGCGGACCCATTCGCGTACCGTCGGTCCGGCATCCGCCATGAGGAACCAGCCGCGATCCGAGTCGGTGGCCAGGATGCGCGGCACATCAACCGACCACTCAGCCAGCGCGGCAACCAGTGCCGGCTCGTGGGCACTCGTGTGTTGGTGCACGTTTTGAAGAAGTAACGGTTCTGCACGGTCTGAACGGCCAGTACGTATCCGGCGGGTCCACTGCGGACCTGTTCGGCCCGGATCGCGCGCTCACCCATGCGGCCAAGCTGCGCGTCGATCCAGGTATCGCGTTGTGAGTCGACCGGCGTGGCCATCAAACGTCCCCGGCGAATAACCGGGCAAACCCCGGATAGGGCTTCAGTGGAATTAGCTCAAATGTGATCAGCCCGGCCTGGACCAGCGGTAGCGTGTCCAGCACGGCCTGGGCGTCGTCCACACTGGCACATTCGAGCACTAGCACGGCTTCGGAGCGGTCCTGCCGGAAATACATCTCGCGGAACACGGCGGCCTGATACAGCTCCCAGACACGACGGGCTTCCGCCTGCACATGCGGCTGAAATTCGCGGGCGGTCGCATTGGGTCGTTCGTGTTCGATAGCGAGGATTTTCATCTGGAACGCCTCTCGTAACGGGTGCGCTGCGGCGATTATACATCAGGCGACGCATCAGAGTTTTATCCGGGGGACGCCTGATTGACGGATTTCCCAAAAACGTATACTCTTGCGGTACGTACTGGTATGCCTAGCGCGCCCTCTACCGGCCCCGAAGGAGCAAGCAGTTGAATATCGAGCGACTCAACCAGGCGGTTCACGCTTCCAGCCCGGCTCCACTCCACACCCGCCTGCGCCGGGCGATTCACGCTCAAATCATCGATGGCACGCTGCAACCCGGCGAGAATTTACCATCGGAGCGGATATTGCAGCAAGAACTCGGTGTCAGCCGCGCCACCGTGCGGCAGGCCATCGGTGCGCTGATCCAGGCCGGACTGCTGCAAAGCGTGCCCGGTAAGGGTACGTTTGTTCTGGAACCGCAAGAGCTGTCGCCTAATCTTGGCCTGATCGGGATGGTGGTCTCGACGCCCGGTTTTCACTTCTTTTACCCGCAGCTTGCCGCCGCCTTTAACGCCGTGATCCGGCGTTCGGATTATGGGCTGACGATGATGATGCACAACGAGCAGGCCAGCACGTTGGACGAAATTGTCGATGAGCTGCTCGCGCAGAATGTCGTGGCGCTGGCTGTGACGCCGCCACGTTTTGGCGATATGTCCGGTATCATTACGCGGCTGCGCCAGCGCGATATCCCGTTGGTCTTCATCGGGCGTCGTGGCCCGTCCCCTCTGATTGACTCGGTTTCGACCGATAACGAGTTGATCGGCCTCCAGGCGACGCGCCACTTGATCGAGTTGGGACACCGCCACATCATTCACCTGGGCCTGCCGGGTTACAGCACCGGCCAGGATCGTGCCGCAGGATACACCCGCGCGATGGCCGAAGAAAGCCTGCAACCGTGCATCACCAACATCAACGAGGCGCGCGCCGACATCGGCGCGCCGCTGAACACAAGCGGCATTGAAGATCACCTCGCCGTGCCCGCCTATTACGCCGTCAAAGAACTGGCCGCCTCCGGCGACCTGGGTCGCACGACCGCCCTGTTTTGCTTCAATGACGTGGTGGCGATGGGCGCTTATAAAGCTTTGCGCGAATTGTCGCTGCGCATCCCGCAGGATATGTCGCTCGTCTCGGTCGATAACCTGATCACCGTGCGGCATTTTGAAGTCCCGTTGACCACGTTCACGCTGCCCGGTCAGGACATCGGGCGCGAGGGCGCGGAACTGCTGCTGATGCGTCTGGCGGGCGACACCATGCCGCCGCAGAATATCCTGCTGACGGCCCCGCTGATCAAACGCTTTTCGAGCGCGCCGCCGCGTGAACGCGCCGAGCCGTAACGCGCCACCGTTTCTTGCTCACAGGCGGGATGGTCCCCAAAAATCGGGCGGACTGTCGCCCAGCATCAACAGGGCCTCG
>CAYMTN010000279.1:0-6478 GCA_964393335.1 uncultured Anaerolineaceae bacterium | reverse complement strand
TCAATTGGCAGAGCAATCGGCTGTTAACCGATGGGTTGTAGGTTCGAGTCCTACCTCAGGAGCCAGCAAAAACCCCTGCCAGACTGGTAGGGGTTTTTTGGTGCGTCACGCGCATTTCCAGGACAAAAAAGGCCCCACCGCATGCGTAACGGCAGGGCCGGAGAACGTAGGATAGGCGGGCAGCTGCCCACCTCCACCTAGTCACCGATCATAAACTGCCCGTCCTTATAAAACAACTCGCCATCGACCACGATCTCGCCCCCCTGGCGCATATCGCAGATCATATCCCAGTGTACCGACGACTCATTGACACTACCGGTTTCGGCGTAACCCTGCCCGACGGCCATGTGGACGGTCCCGCCGATTTTCTCGTCAAACAAGATCGAACCGGTGAAGGTCTGAATGTCGCGGTTGGTGCCGATGGCGAATTCACCCAGGCGGCGCGCGCCGGGGTCGCGGTCCAGCGTGGCGGTCAGAAATGCCTGGTTGGCGGCGGCGCGTTCGTTGACGACCAGCCCGTCCTTGAATTCCAGCTCGACGCCCTTGACCTCGTTGCCTTCGTAGTAGGCGGGGTAGGTGAAGCGCACCCAGCCGTTCACGCTGTCTTCAACCGGGCCGGTGAAGATTTCGCCGTCGGGGAAGTTCTCTTTGCCGCCTGCGTTTTTGAAGATGCGGCCCTCGATGGACAGGTGCAGGTCGATGTTATCGCCGCGCACGTGAACGTGTTTTTTGCCCTTCAGCCACGCGACCAACCGCTCGTGCGCCGCGTAAACGGCCTTCCAGGCGCTGATCGGGTCGTCCAGTTCCGCTTTGCACGCGCCGAACAAAAAATCTTCGTACTGGCGCAGTGACATGCCCGCGTTCTGCGCGTAGGCGAAGGTCGGGAACTGCGTGGTACAGCGGCGCAGCGTTTGGGCGGCTTCGCGCTTCATCTGGATCGAGATCAGGGCGGCGCGTGCCCTGGCGCGGGCGCGCTGTAATTCCAGCGGGTACTGGGAGCGGTCGCGCGTATCTTCTTCGGCCTCGATGCGGATCACGACCGGCGCTTCGTCGTACATCTGCTTGAGCATCGGGTTGACGTCCGCCAGTTGATCGGTGTCGGTCACCGCGCCCAGCGCGATCGCGTCTTCCTGGCTCATGTGCATGTAGACCACCGGCAGCCCGCCTGCTTTGAGGGCTTCTTCGTAGAGCGCCTGGCAGAGCGGCTGGCCCGCCGGGCTGGTGCTGCGGATCAACACGCGCTCGCCGGGTTTGACCTCGGTCGAGTAGTTGATGATCACGTGCGCCATTTTTCGAATACGGGTATCCATTGAACGTTCGATTCCTTCCGGTCGAAACGGCTAAAGTGATTGAGAGGGGCATTGTAACACGCTTCGCGCGGTTGGGGGGGAAAACAAAACGACCAGAGGCAAACCCTGGTCGTATGGGGCTAACAAAAGGCGGAGGGGGTGGGATTCGAACCCACGGTAGCGCGAACGCTACAACGGTTTTCGAGACCGCCCCGATCAACCACTCTGGCACCCCTCCGTATTGTCACGTATGCAGTTGTTAAGCCACTTCAAAAATAACCAACTCGTTTGATCGTCGTTTCCCGGCGAAAGATCGCTTTTGCTCCCCTTCCCCAGGGAAGGGGTTGCGGGGGGTGGGGCATGGATTTTTTCGTAGCCCTATTTCTGGCCCTCGGCCCGCAGCGCCGCAAAAAACTGGCGGATCAAGTCAGTCGATTCCTCGGCCAGCACGCCGCCCGTCACCTCGACCCGGTGATTCAGCCGGGGATGGTCCAGCAGGTCGATCACGCTGCCGCCTGCGCCAGCTTTTGGGTCGTTTGCCCCGAAGACCAGCCGGGGCAGCCGGGCCAGCACCATCGCGCCCGCGCACATCGCGCACGGCTCCAGCGTGCAGTAGAGCGTGACCTCTTCCAGCCGCCAGTGCCCGATCGTGTGGGACGCCTCCCGGATCGCCAGCAGTTCGGCGTGGGCGGTTGCGTCGCCGTCGATCTCGCGCCGGTTGTGTGTGCGCGCGATGACCACGCCGTGCCGCACCGCCAGCGCGCCGATTGGCACGTCGCCGTGTTCGGCAGCGCACCGCGCTTCGTCCAGCGCCAGCCGCATCCAGGTGGTATCGTCCATCGTGGGGGGCATTATAGCATGTGCCACGCCGGATCGGAAGTGTCAGTTCCGCTCAGAACAGCGACAACTGGGGGTTGTCATCGCCTGGCAGATCATCCTCATCTTCGTCGCCGTCGCGCTCGTCCTCGTCTGCAAGCGCGGCGTCTGCTGATACGCCCGGCGCACGGGCAGCGTAATCGCCGGGCGAATCCGTCTCGCCCAGGACCACCGGCCCCAGCGCGAACGCTTCATCCCGCAGATCGTCCAGATCGCGCTCGCGCAGCCCGGTTTGCAGCAGCACGCGCCGCAGCGTCAGTTCGGTGACCTGGTCGTCGGCGCGAATCACGTAGATGTAGTGCGCGCGCAGGCAGGCTTGCCACTCGTCAAAGAAGATGCTGCTATCCGTTTGTGGAGTCATGGGTCTTACATCACCGATTCAAACGCGATATACCACAATTCATAAAAAACCAGCCCGACCAGCGGGGCCAACAGGCACGCGGCCAACCCCGGCCAGATCATGCCCAACGCCAGCCAGGCGAAGATCGTCGCGCCCATAAAACCCAGCACGCGCCAGATCGTGACCTTTGGCCGCGCCGCGCGTTCTTTGGGATCGATGATCAGGCCAAAGGCGGCAGGATGCCGCCGGGTTTCGGACCGGCGCGTCGGCTGTTTGTCGAATCGTGGTGACATCGCGCTACCTCGCACGTCTACGGCCCGTCCGGGCCGGGCGGAATCCTGACTGCCGTCATGCTACAAAAAAGGCCAGCATTCTCAACCGGTACGATCACGCCAGCGGCACGATACCGCTGCCGCTAGCGGCCTGCGTGACGTAAATCTGCGGCGTCAGCCCGCTCTGGATGGCATAATCCGGGCCGACCGCTTCGACGAATGCCGCGACCGACTCGTCCTTGACCAGCGCGACCGCGCTGCCGCCAAATCCCGCGCCGGTCATGCGCGCGCCGTAACAACCGGGCTGCGCGTTTGCCAGGTCGCTGATGATGTCGAGTTCCTTGCAGCTCACTTCGTAATCGTCGCGCAGGCTGGCGTGACTCGCGCGCAGCGCCTGCCCGACCGTCGTCAGGTCGCCATCACGCAGCGCCGCAACCGTCGTTTGTACGCGCTCATTTTCGCTGATGATGTGGCGCGCGCGGCGGTATAACACGTCGCCCAGGGCATCTTTGGCCGCTTCAAGCTGGTCCAGCGTGGCATCGCGCAGCGCGTCAACGCCCAGGATTTCGGCGGCGGATTCGCACTGCTCGCGCCGCGCTGCGTATTCGGAATCCACCAGCCCGCGATGTTTGGCCGTGAACATGATCACGATGCTGGTCCCGTCCGGCATGGGGATAGGGTCCGTTTGCAGGCTGCGGCAGTCGATCAACAGGGCGTGCTGCTCGATGCCCATCGCCGATGCCATTTGATCCATCACGCCGCACGGCACGCCGATGAACTCATGCTCGACCGTCACGCCGCCCAACGCTTTGTCGACCTGCGACATTTTCGCCCCGGCCAGCGCCAGCCCCAACTCGATGACCGCCAGTTCGACGGCAGCCGATGACGACAGGCCCGATCCCAGCGGAATGTCGCCCCCGATCACGGCGTCCATACCGGGCGCGGCGATGGCTTGCTCGCCCAGCCACCACAGCGCGCCGCGCGGGTACCGGCTCCAGCCGGGCAGATCGGGGTCGTCCAGGTTATCCAGCGCAAACGTCGTGTCGGTCTCAAAATCCGTCGAGATGAGGTGCACGCGCGCATCGTCGCGCGGGCGCGCTGCGACGAAGACTGCGCGATCGATGGCGGCGGGCAGCACAAACCCGTCGTTGTAATCAGTGTGCTCTCCGATCAGGTTCACGCGTCCCGGCGCGCGGGCCAGCAGAGACGGCGCGTGCCCAAAGCGTTCTTCGAACGTTCGTAAAACAGTATCTTTGACTCCCATGAAAACCTACGCTTTCGTGTAGTGGATATCCGGCAGGTCGCGCAGGCGGGCGGCGGCCTGTTCTGCCGTGATATCGCGCTGCGGGGTGCCCAGCAGCTCGTAACCGACCATGAATTTTCGCACCGTCGCGCTGCGCAGCAGCGGCGGGTAAAAATGCGCGTGCAGGTGCCAGAAGGGATACTCACCGCCGTCCGTTGGCTGCTGGTGAAATCCCATGCTGTACGGGAACGACGTGCGGAACAGGTTGTCGTAGCGCACGGTCAGGTGATGCAGCGCAGCAGCCAGGGCGTCACGTTCGGCGTCGTCCAACTGTGGGATGCTGCGCGCGGGCCGGTTGCTGATCAGCAGCGTCTCGAACGGCCAGATCGCCCAAAACGGGACCAGCACCGTCCAAAACTCGTTGGCGTAGATGATGCGTTCGGCGCGGCGTTGTTCTTCCGCCAGGTAATCGGCCAGCAGCGTGACGCCGTGCGCGGCGAAATACGCGCGCTGCGTGACCAGTTCCTTTTCGACCTCACGCGGCAGGCGGCTGGTGGACCAGACCTGACCGTGCGGGTGCGGGTTGGAGCAGCCCATCATCGCCCCTTTGTTTTCGAAGACCTGCACGTAGTTGATAAAATCGCGCGCGCCGAGGTCGAGTGTCTGCTCGGCCCACATATCCACTACCGGTCGGATGTCGCCGGGATGCATGTGCGCCAGCGTCAGGTCGTGGCGCGGGCTAAAACACATCACGCGGCAGATGCCACGCTCGCCCTGGATGCGGAACAGCGGGTGCGAATCCGGCTCGTCGGTGGGCGTGTCCGGCAGCAGGGCAGGGAAGTCATTGTCGAATACGAAGGTCCCCGTGTATGGCGGGTTCACATTGCCGCCCGCGCGTTCGTTGCCAGGGCAGAGATAACACGCCGGGTCGTAGGCGGGGCGCGTATCGGGCGGCGACTCTTCGACCTGGCCCTGCCAGGGGCGTTTGGCGCGGTGCGGCGACACCAGAATCCACTCGCCCGTCAGCGGATTGTAACGCCGGTGAGGGTGTTCGCTTGGGTTTAACATGCTGATACTCGATTTAGGTCGGCATGATCATCAGGCAAAAAGCGCTCTCGCACCTGAGAAGTGTACTGATCCTTGCCGTTTTTTGCTACTGCTGGCGGCGCGCTGTGGCCGGTCATTCAGGTTTCGCTTACTATCTACCTTACCATAGACGTTCTGGGAGGGTGTGATGTTCAGATTGACCAAGTTTCTGGTGGCGCTCACCGTGATCGTGATGTCCGTCGCCGGGCTGGCTCCGGCGGCGGCCCAGGATGGCGGCGTGCGCCGTATCCCAATCACCGGGCAGATATTTGTGGCGAAACTATCGCCGGACGGCACCACGCTGGCCGTCGCCGAGTCCGGTTCGATGCACAGTGATGAGGTTTTTCCTGACCTTCTGCCGATCCGGTTGATCGACCTGGAATCCGGCGCAGAAACGCTGCTCACCGGGCAGACGGATTACGCGTCGGACATCGCGTGGTCGCCGGACGGCGCGACACTGGCCTCGTATCACGGCGGCGGGTACCTCTCGCTGTGGGACGTCGCAAGCGGGATGGAGCGCAAACGGATTCCAGCGCTGATCGGCAAGTCGCGGTTGGCTTATCTGCCGGATGGGCACACAATCGCCGCGAGCATTGGCGGGGTGTTCCCGCAGATTTTGTGGTGGGATACCGATACCGGAGGAATTACGGCGGTATTTTCGCGGCGATTCGCCTCGTATTCCGATGTTATGGACTCGACCAGCGGTGTGGCGGACGGATTGGCGGCGTTTGCCGTAATGCCGGATGGCAGCGGCATCGTGGTGGCGACGATGTACGGCAATATCTGGCGGTGGGATGCCGGCAGTGATCTGCCGAGCGTATTGGTTGCGTCGGAAGACACTTTGCCCAATCTGAATATCCGGTTTGTGACCGTCACCGCCGATAACACGGTTGTGTACCTGGATACCCGCGATGATCCCATGATCCGGTTTATCAATGCGGTCAGCGGCGCTGAAATCACTGCCATCCCGGCCAATACGCGCGCGCAGCCGGCTGTCTCGCCGGATGGCCGCCGCGTGGCGTGGCTGGACACCGACACCGGCGATCTCATGCTGTGGGACGCGGACCAACCGGACGCCCCGGTAACCGTCGATCTGCCGGAGCTGCCCGGTCGGATGGCACCGATACTCTACGGCGCGGTGGCGTTTTTGCCCGGTGCCGGGCAGGCGCTGATCAGCGGGTTCGTCAATCTCGACACGACCGACAACGAAGTGTGGATCGTGGACCTGCCATAACGGACGAAACGCCCCGGCATCCTGTTAACGTCCGGGGCGTTTGGTTGTCTGGCTGCTGCCCGCCCGGCAGGAGCGGGCAGAAAAGACGCGCAGCGGATCAAGTCCCCTCTCCTACTTTGTGGGAGAGGGGATGTAGGG
>CAYMTN010000278.1:0-6480 GCA_964393335.1 uncultured Anaerolineaceae bacterium | reverse complement strand
ATGGTGTTGGGCGACCCGCTGCGCGTGCGGCAGGTGCTGCTCAACCTGTATTCCAACGCCGCCAAGTTCACCGACTCCGGCCATATCCGGCTGCTCGTCTACGCTGAAAACGACCAGGTGATCTTCGGCGTGGAAGATACCGGCATCGGCATCACCGACGCGGATAAAGGCTCGATCTTCGAGGAGTTCCGCCAGGGTACCGCCGGGCGCAAGAAGGGCCGCCAGGGAGCCGGTCTTGGGCTGGCGATTTCACAGCAGCTCTTACGCCTGATGAACGGGCGGATGTGGTTTGAAAGCGTGTTGGGCAAGGGCAGCACCTTCTTTTTCTCGCTGCCACTGTATGTGCCGCAAGCCGATGAAGCCGGCAGCAGCGGGGTAGACGACGACGCGCGTATCGCCGAATCGCCACCGGCGCGCAGCACCAAGCTGAAGAAGCCTGCCGCCATCGCCGACGCCAAATAGGGCATGACTGGTCCGGACTTTCCGACACGGATGAGACAAAAAGAGTTTTGAGCTAATGCGCATCCTATACGTTGAAGATAACGAAGTAAATCAGGCCCTGGTTGAGCGCGTGGTCCGCGCCAAGCGTTACAGCATCGTCTTTCGAGAAGAAGGCGAAGACGCCCTGGAAGTGCTGGCCGAAGACCCTAATGTCGACCTGATCCTGCTGGATATCGAGCTGGCGGGCACGTTCAGCGGGTTGGACGTGATCCGCACCCTGCGCGCCCGCAACGATCACCGCCCGGTGGTGGCGATCACGGCCTACGCGATGATGGGTGACCGCGAACGTATTTTGAGCGCCGGGTGCGACCAATACCTGCCTAAACCGCTGGTGATCACCGATCTCCTGAATCTGTTGGAACATTACGAAGCTGAGATCGAGCTAAAGGCCCAGGCTGGCGCAGAGTTACCGGCTCCCGCCGAAGCTGTCGCGCCAGCGGAAGCTGCCGCATCAGTGGAAGCGGTCGCATCAGCGGAAGCGGTCGCCGTCACGGAAACTGCCGGACCCGCGCAGGCCGCTTCGCCGGTGAAAGCCAGCGATTCCGAACCGGACTCAGAATCCGCCAGGGCGGAAGCGCCCGCCGAGGTCGAACCCGCGCCTGCGGCGGCAGATGCGCCCGAATCAGGCGTGTCCAAACCGGAAACGGCGCAGGCCAGCCCCACAGACACCGCGCCCGTCGCGGCGGTGGCATCAGAACCGGCCAAAAACGGCGGGGCAGCCGCGCAGTCCGAGGCGCATACGCCGCACGCCGCCCCTCAACCGGCAGCGGCGGAGACGACGCCCGAACCGGCCAGCCCGGTTGAACAGGATGAATTCGCCAAGGACACACTGGCATGAGTGCGGAGACCACGGCTGCCGACGAGAAAAGCGCGCCGGTTAATTCTGCCCTGGTTGTGGACGACGAACCAGCCAATCGTGATTTTTTAGTCCGGCTTCTTGAACAAGCGAAGATGAAAGTTCACGGGGCATCCAGCGCCGCAGAAGCGCTGAAACTGGTCGAAGGGATAGACGACATCACGCTGGTCGTGATCGACAATAAGCTGCCCGACATGGACGGCGTGGACCTGCTGATCCAGCTTCGCAAGCGCTACCCGGGTGCCCGTATGATCATGGCGACCATGCTGGACGAACGGCAGTTGATGACCAAAGCCTTTGACAACGGCTGTGACGTGTTTCTGGTCAAACCACACGGCTTTATGGAGTTGTTCCGCCGCGTGCAGATGCCGGGCTGCGGCGAGAATAACCTGAACCGGCTGATCATCGACCAATATGGGCCACGCCCTTATCGGGGATAATGCTCTATCGGGGGGGTATTGCCTTTTCTCCTGTTGCACAAGGGGCTGCCGTTTGGCAGCCTCTTGTGTGTGCGTGGCCTCACTCGCTGACGGTCAGCGAGTTCAGCATATCCTCGTAGAGCCGCGACCACAGGTCCCAGCCATAGCTGCCCGTCGTGGTCAGCTTCAGCACGATGGCCCGCCCATCAGCCAGGCCAAACGCGCCGATGGTCGTATTCACCGGCGGGTCCTGTGTCTGGTCCTTGACGACGGCAATCGTGCCGGTCAGCGTGCCGGTCGACCAATCCGCCGAATCGGGATTGTCCAGCCCGGCCAGCGCCGCCTCGACCGACTCCGCCCGGTAGACTTCGAACACGGCTTTTTGTTGGTAGACGTTCTTCTCTGAGGGTGAGATCGTGATCAGGGCCGCCTGCGGCGCATCCGGCGGCGTGCCGCCCCCGGTCGTGGCGACAAAGTACCGCTCCGGGTAACCGATTTGCACGCCGTCCGCGACAGCCGTTGCCGTCAGTTCCATGACGACCGGCATCGGGCAGTCGGAATTACCCGGATCAGAACAGCCGGGCAGCCCGCTCGTAGTGCCGATACCCACGTCCAGACCGGGGCCGGTATCCAGGCCGAAGCCGATTGTGCCGGGGTTGAAACCCCCGCCGGTTGCGGTCGCTGGTATCTCTCCCGGCGTCGCGGATCCGGCACCATTTTGTGTGCCGCCCTTGTTATCCCCACCACACGCGGCTAGCAGCCCCCCCAGACTCGCCACAGCCGCCAGCAGCACCATCCACCGTACTATACGCATTCGTTTCACTCTCCTCGGCATGTCGTGTGTGCTTTCGCCGGTTAGAGTGTATCCAACCCGCGCGCCGCGTGACAAACGTTTTTTGTGAGTGTAGGGCCAGCGCCCCGATGAAAACCCCGACAGGGTTACGTGGGCGGCGGGGGTGGTGCGCCGTCGGGATGGCGCGGCAGGTTGAGCGTAAAGGTACTGCCTTCGTGCAGCACGCTGGTCACCGTCAAGTCGCCGCCGTGACGCATCGCCAGCAGGCGCGACACCGGCAGTCCCAACCCGGTCCCCTTGCCCGCCGGGGGCACCTTGCCGCGCTGGTGCTGGAACGGCTCGAACAGGTAACGCAGCGGGACGTCGCCAATGCCCGGCCCGGTATCCTGCACGTGAATACGCACGCGCTCCTCGTCAAAATCGGCGGACATTACCACCTCGCCGGACTGGGTGAATTTCACGGCGTTGCCCATCAGGTTGATCAGGATGTAACGCAGCCGGTCAATATCGGCCCATACGGGCGGCAGCGGCTCGGTGAGGTGCATCAAGTCAAGGCGCAGCGCCAGATCGTGATCGGCATACCCGGTCTGGTGAAGGGCGCGCGTCGCGTTCATGACTTCTTCGAGCAGCGGCGGCAGATTGACCCATTCCAGCTTGAGCTGCATTTCGCCGGTTTCGATGTTGGACAGATCGAGCATATCCTCGATCAACGCCTGGAGCACGCGCCCGCTTTCGAGGATGCGGCGCTGCCGCTCCATCACGTCGGCGGGCAGATCGCCGTAGATGCCGCTGAAAATCGTCTCCGAATAACCGATGATGTTATCGAGTGGCTGGCGCAGTTTGAGCGAGGCGTTGAGCAAAAAGCGCGATTTGAGCGTGTTAGCCTGGTTGGCTTGCAGGGTCGCCTGGGCCAGATCGCGGTTGGCGGTTTCGAGCGCGTCGAACACCTGCGCGTTGTGAACCGAGGTGGCGATATCGTTCGCCAGGCTTTCTAACACGGCGATTTCGTCTTTGGGGAACGCATCGCGGTGTTCGGCTTCCAGGTTGAGCACGCCGATCACGCGGTCGTCAGACCGCAGCGGCAGCGCCAACTCGCTGCGGCTGGCGGGCAAATCCGGCGAAGGACGGTAGCGCTCGTCCTGCGTCACATCCGGCACATACAACGTCTGCCCGTGACGCGCCACCCACGCGATGACGCTGTGGTTCGCGTCGTGCAGCGTCAGACCGGGCGGAGTCGATTGGCGGCGGCTTCTGGCCGGTACGATCTGGCCGGTCTGGTCGTCGACCAGCAGCAGCTCGACGTAATACACGTTGAACCGCTCGCGGATCAGGTCCACCACCCGATCCGGCAGGTCGCGCGGATCAAGGATCGTGGCAATCGCGCTCGACACGTCGGCGGCGATCTCAAGCTGCGTCGCCTTACGCGACAGCTCACGCGCCCGCAGATCGACAATTTCCTGCATCTCGTGCGCGTAGGCGTCGATCTGGCGCTGGCCATCGGCCAGGCGTTCGATCATCGCGTTGAACGTGCTGCCCAGTTCGACCAGCTCGCGGTCGGTATTCGGCGGAACGCGCACCCGGTAGCGGTAATCACCCGCCATGACGGCGCGTGCTCCCTGGCGCAGCGTGTCCAGCGGCCCTACCACCGTGCGCAGAATCCGCCGGATCAGCCATTCGCCCATGACGACGGTCAGCCCTAGCGCCAGCGCCAGCAGCGCCAGCGCGCGCACGACGACGGGCGTGAACTCGGTGACCGGCGTCTCGGTGATGGCGTACACGTCCAGGCCGGGAATGCCGGACACCGGCGCGGCCCGCCCGACGACCCACTCCGCATGCAGGCCCCGGTACACGCGCAGCGATGGCTTACCCCGGCGCGCCTTTTCGAACACAGCGAATCCCGCCGGGCGCAGCCGCTCAGCCGGATCAAGAGACGAATCCCCGGCCAGCACCATCCCTTCGCCGCTCACAAGGTACACGTAACCGTCCTGCCCGACTGGCGGGGCGACGCTTGACTCCCAGAACACAGCCGGATCGGCCTCGGCCACCAGCACGCCCCCCCCGACCGCCGGGGCAGCGATCACCAGCACGGGCGGCTGATCGACCAGGGCAGCGTAAGCGCTTCCCCCGTGCATGGCGGGCCAGGCCGGGTCCGCGCCCCACTCCCGCGCGGGCCACACGTCACCGGCTGGCACGTGAGCGACCTCGACGCCGTCAGCATCCAACAGGCTGATCGCGTGCAGCGCCGGGAACGCGGCCAGCAGCGCGTCGAGGTCCGGCGGATCGGCGGTCCCGGCCACGACCAACACCTGCTGCACGTCCTTGACGGTTTCCAGCACGGCGACTCGAGTCTGCCGGACGGCTGTTTCGTGCAAGCGGAGCACGGCATTCCGTTGTTCGAGCGCCAGGATCAACGCGGAACCGCCCACGACGAGCACGACCAGCAGGTTCAAGCCCAGAATCATGGAGGATCGCCAGCGGGCACGTAACGTATGGGTCCGCGACGCCGGTTGAGGGGGCGTAGGGCGAGTGGTCACAGTCACAGCCTGGTTTGTCCGTTATCCGGTGTGCAAAAATACACAACTACCCCCGCATTATAAGCGGATGTCCGGCGTTTGGGCAAAGACGGGTTGATTGGCGGTACCCGGCTGCGTGGCGTCAGGTCGTGACACCTGATCGTGGCTGACCGCCTGCATCCAGCCTGCGTCGCGCGGGGCGATTGAGTCGCTCCGTTTTGTTGATCGCGCCTCAATTCTGCGCGACAATCTGCCGCCACGGATCCCCCCACCGCTGCCCTGACTCGCCTCTCACGAAAGGAACGGAACATGCCGAGTTATGCGTTTTACCAGGTTGACGTGTTCACCGACCAGGCGTTCGGCGGCAATCCGCTGGCCGTGTTTGTCGACGCCGACGGGTTGGACGGCGCGCAGATGCAGGCGATTGCCCGCGAAATGAACCTGTCGGAGACGACGTTTGTGCTGAAGCCACAGCAGCCCGGCGCCGATTTCAAGGTGCGCATCTTCACCCCGGACGCCGAAATGCCGTTCGCGGGACACCCGGTCGTCGGCACGCACTGGATGCTGGCCCACCTGGGCCGCGTGCCGCTGGTCGAGCCGGTAACCACCGTCCGCTTTGAGTTGGGCGTCGGCGTGCGGGCGGCGGCACTGCACGTCAGCAGCGGGCGGCTCACGCGCGTCGTGATGGATCACCAGCGTCCCCGCTTCGGCGCGACAGCTTCCCCCGATCAGGTCGCCCAACTGGCGCGCGGCCTGGGCCTCGACCCCGCCGCCATCACCGCGACCGGCTGGCCCGTACAGGTCGTTTCGACCGGCATCAACCAGTTGTTCATCCCGGTCCGCTCGCTGCGCGAGGTGCAGGCGCTCAGTCCCAAGCAGCAGGATACCGCCATCATGTCGCGCCTCTGCGCCGAGTTGGACCCCGACCAACGCTGCAACGAGTGTTTGATGGTGCTCACGACGGACACCACGAACCCGGACGCTCACGTCCACACGCGCATGTTTGCGCCGGGCCTGGGCGTCGGCGAGGACCCGGCTACTGGATCGGCCAGCGGCGGCCTGGGCGCGTACCTGGTCGAGCACGGCATCATGCCCGCGACCCCGCCGACCACGCACATCCTGGCCGAGCAGGGCCTGGAAATGCAGCGCCCCAGCCGCATCAGCATCGAGGTGGACGGCGCGCCCGGCGCGATCGGCATGGTGCGCGTCGGCGGGCAGGCCGTGCCGCTGATCGAGGGCGTGTTACGCTGGTAGCAGCACACCGCCTGGGATTGACCCGTCCTCACACCGTCCCGACTTCCTTCACCACTGAGGACAGGGAGACCACAGAGAAGCGCTTTTTCTCCCCTTTTTTTGTTACCCTGTAATCAAGTTGCCAAGTGGATCGATCACCTAGAA
>CAYMTN010000277.1:1725-6498 GCA_964393335.1 uncultured Anaerolineaceae bacterium | reverse complement strand
GGACCACCGGGCCTGCTGGGACGTGGGCCGCGTAGGCAACAAGATGTGAGGCGAGACATTATGCGGTTGATTCTGGTACGTCACGGACAGGCGGAACACCGGGGAGACGACGCGGATAACCTGTACCTGACCGACCTGGGCAAGCGCCAGGTGGAGCTGCTGGCTAAATGGCTGGCCGCAAACGAATCGGGCATCGATTCGATTACGTGCAGTCCGCTGCGCCGGGCGCGTGAAACGACATCGATCCTGACGCGGTACGTCAGCGCGCCGATCAACGTGGACGACGATCTGCGTGAAACGACGCAAGACCTGCTGCTGAAACTGCCGCGCCTGATCCATCCGGCAGACAGCGGGCCGCATTATTACATCATGCCCAACGATAACTACTACCAGCGCTTTGCCGAACAGACGCGGCGCGTGCTCAACCGCCTGCTCGAAAATCCATCGTCTATACAAACGAAGATCGTCGTGTGTCATGGCGGCACGGCGGGCACCATGATCCGCATGATGTTGAAATGCCACCATCTCAACATCTGGATGCACAACACCGCCATGCACTACCTGACGTGGCAGGACGGGCTGTGGGACGTGCGCGGCATCAATTACGCGCCCCATCTCCGCGAGGACATGCTGACCTGATCGTCCTGCGGACGACCTGATGTGCCCACGCGGGACGCACGCCCTGTTACATCGCCGCGACGCGTTCTAGATACTGGCGCACCATCAACGCGACGGTCGCGCCTTCGCCGGCAGCGGCAGCGGCCTGCTTGGTGCTGCCCGCGCGCACGTCCCCGGCGGCAAAAACGCCCGGCATACTGGTTTCAAGCGTATCCCGCGTGACGACGAACCCGCGTGCGTCCGTCTCGATCTGCCCGGCGAACGGCTCGCTGTTGGGGTCCAGGCCGATCAGGATAAATACGCCGTCTACGTGATCGATCCGTTCCTCGCCGGTCACGCGGTCCCGGATACGCACGCCGCCCAATTGACGCCGCTCGTTCACGATGAACTCGCGCACGTCCTGGTTGGTCCGCACCGAGATACGGTCACATTCTTTGATCTTTTGCTGCAAAATCGGGCTGGCGCGGACCGTTGGCGCATATTCCAGGATCGTGACGTGTTCGGCAAACTGGCAGATGTGCAGCGATTCCTGAAAGCCGCTGTTGCCGCCGCCGATCACGTAGACGGTTTTGCCCCGGTAAAACGGCGCGTCACACGTCGCGCAAAAATGAATGTTGATGCCGATCAAACGCCCCTCGCCGGGCACGTTCAGGCGGCGGTAGTGGCTGCCGGTGGCCAGGATCACCGCGCCGCCGCAGTATTCGCGCCCGTTGGCGGTGCGCACCAGGCGGTATGCGCCGTCGGTGTCCAGGCCGGTCACGGTCTGCGCCTGCAAAATCTCCACGCCGAAGCGTTCAGCCTGGTGACGCAGCCGCCCCGCGAGGTCTGCCCCGCTGATGCCCTGGTCAAAGCCGGGGAAATTATCCATCTGGCGCGTCATGCCGACCTGCCCGCCGATGCCCGATTTTTCGATGACGAGCGTCGAGAGACCTTCGCGGCTGGTGTAGATTCCGGCGGTCAGCCCGGCGGGGCCGCTGCCCACGATGATCACGTCGTAAAAGTCCTGGCTGGCTTCCAGGTTGAGGCCCAGTTTCGCGGCGAGTTCGGTCGTGCTCGGCTCGACCAGGATCGTGTTGTCTGGAAAGACAATCGTCGGGATGCTGCGCAGCCCGTTGTTGATGCGTTCGACGTCGGCGACGGCGTCGGGGTGCTGGTCCAGATCGATGTAGTCATAGTGGACGCGCTGCTCGCCAAAAAACGCCTTGGCGCGGCGGCAGTCCGGGCACCAGTTCGCGCCGTACATGCGGATCGTGTCAGGTGACGGGTCGCCAGTGGTGAGTTGTGTCATGGAGTCTCCCCGTGAAAATACTTTGGAGCCAAACTATAGACACAACTATAGCCGATTTTTGGGCGTTTGACTATCACTCGTCGAGATCGGGCAGCAGCGGGCGGATATCGTCCAGGATGGCGCGCAGGCGCGCGCCGTAGGGGGTCGTCGTGTGGTGGGCTGCCTGGTCTTCCCAATGGGCGAAACGATCGCTCAATTCGGCCAGTTGGGCGCGGGTATCCTCCCCGAACAGGACGCGCCGCATGTAGGCCACCATGAACTGGTAATCCGGCGTGATGTAGCGCTTGAAGTCGCGCGGCTTGCCAACCGGTTCGACGTTGTCCAGCACGACCCGCGCATTGTAAAGATCGTCGGCCAAAAAGAAGCCCCACGCGATGATGGCGGCCATGTAGTTCGGGCTGGCGGCATCCGGCACGCGCGGGCGCAGGCTGTGGGCGGCTTCTGAAAAGCGGCCCTGCGTGGCCGCCAGATCGAACTGCCCGTATAACACCAGATCACATGTATAACGCGAAACGATATCCCGCCGCGTGCAGAGCCGCTTTTGTTCGACCAGCGCGCGGGCTTCGTCCGCAAACGGTTGTGCCTCGGCAAAACGTTCCAGGTAACTCGACGCCAGGACCAGCCCCATCAGCGTGTCAAACGTGCGGCTGCCGGCGGCGTAACGCGCGGTCAGTTCCTGGTGCAGCGACTCGGCATCACCTGCCTGTACGCGTTGGATCATGCGGTTGTAGCGCAGAATCCAGCCTCGTGTCCAGCGCTGCCACACGATATGCACGGCGTTGAACACGACCAGCAGGGCCAGCAGGACGCCGATCGTCACCGGCAGGGACCAGCCCATCAGGCCCGCTGCCTGGAAGGTGCCCAAACAGAGGACCACCGTCGCCCCGTACAACACTATTTTTTCGTTTGTCATGCTGAATCTCCCTGCGCGACACCCGAAGCCCGGTGCGATTGCCAGCGCTATTATACGGGGAAACGGGCGGGCCGATCAAGCGGAGCGGGACCCGGTGCAGGGGTGCGAGCAAAACGTGTCAGCGGATTTTGGGGCGGTGAGCCTCACCCCCTGGCCGAGCGCACGCGCCGAGGCGGGGGTGAGGCTGGATCGCAGATCGACTGTGCTGTCACGTAACTGAATGGCATCCTTTGCATACACCCGAGTCCACGAACAGGCGGCAGGGCCGCCGCGTTTTTTTGACGAAAAAGGCCGGGCACCTCGCAGCGCCCGGCCTCACCGGTGTTACGTGGGCAAAAACGCGCGTCAGCCCTGCGCCCAGGTGATCAGGTTGGTCAGCATCGGGTCGGGCAGGTCGTCGTGTTTGGGCAGCACGCGCACGGCAAAGCCGCGCTGGCCGGTCGTGGCGTAACTCAAGGTTTGGAAAAACTCGTGCGTCCCGCCGTTTGTGCCGGTCTGGTCCGGGCAGCAGTATTCCATATCGACCGCTTCACCGGCCACGATCTGATCGCGGCTGTCCAGCGAACCGTAATACAACTGCACGGTCACATCTTCCGGCTTGAGCGGCCCCAGGTCCACCCACACGCGGATGTTCACGTCCTCGTTCACCTTGAGCTGTTTCGGCTCGACTTCGACCTTCGTCACGTGAACCTTGCTCCAGTTCGTGCGCACCGTTTTGAGCCATTCGGCAAAGCGCAGCCCGCGCGAGAAATCCGGCTGGCTGAGGTTCACGAAACGGCTGTGGCTGGGCATGTAGTATTCTTCGGTGTATTCGCGAACCATACGATACGTGTTGAAGAACGGCGACAGCTTGCGCATACTGGCTTTGACGCGGCTGATCCATTCGCGCGGCAGGCCATCTCGCCCGCGCGTGTAAAATGACGGGATGATGTCTTTTTCCAGCAGGTTATACAGCGCCTGCGCTTCGATGAAGTCTTGCAGGTCCCATTCCTGCTGTTCGTATTCCTCGCCGTTGCCGACGGCCCAGCCGACCGACGGGTCGTACCCTTCGGCCCACCAGCCGTCGAGGATGCTGGCGTTCAGGCCGCCGTTGTAGATCGTCTTCATGCCGCTGGTGCCGCTGGCTTCGTTGGGACGGCGGGGCGTATTCAGCCAGATATCGACGCCTTGCACCATGTAACGCGCGACGCTGACGTCGTAGTTCTCCAAAAACACGATGCTGTGGCGGAACTCCGGCAGTTCAGCGGTTTTGACGATTTCTTTGATCAACTCCTTGCCGAGATGATCGTGCGGGTGCGCTTTTCCGGCGAAGATCAACTGCATCGGGTGATCCGGGCTGTTGAGGATTTTCGACAGCCGCTCTTTGTCACGCAGCAGCAGCGTGGCGCGTTTGTAGGTGGCGAAGCGCCGCGCAAAACCGATCGTCAGCGCGTCGGGATTGAGCGCTTCGAATGCGTTTTCGATCTCGGACTGCGGCGCGCCGCGTGCCTGGAGCTGATCGTGGAGTTTTTCGCGGGCGAAAGATACCAGGCGCTCGCGGCGGCGTTCGTGGGTGCGCCACAGCTCGGCGTCGGGGATGCGGTCTACGTCCCACCACGTATCCGGCTTATCGGGATCGGTGCGCCACGACGGGTCGAGATAGCGGTCGTACAGGCCCGCCATTTCGCGGCTGATCCAGCTTTGGATGTGGATGCCGTTGGTGACCGCGCCAATCGGGATTTCGTGTTCCGGCACCTGCGGGAACATCCACTGCCACATCGTGCGGCTGACCGAGCCATGTAGCTGGCTGACGCCGTTGGCCGCGCCGGACAGCTTGAGCGCCAGCACCGGCAGGCTGAAGAGGTCAAAACCGCCCATGTTCTCGCGGCCCAGGTCGTGAAACTGCTCGCGCGTCAGGCCAAGCTGCGGCCACAGGTACGGGAAGTGCTCGTCGATCAAGTCGTAACCGAAACGT
>CAYMTN010000277.1:0-1715 GCA_964393335.1 uncultured Anaerolineaceae bacterium | reverse complement strand
CCAACCCGGCGGGTACCGGCGTATGGATCGTGTACACGCTGCTGACGGCGCTGATGTCGGCAGCTTCCCAGAAGTCGAGCTTCGGGTTTTCTTTCATCATGGTGCGGATGCGTTCCATCGCCAGAAACGCGCTGTGACCTTCGTTCATGTGGCAGACGGTCGGGCGCATGTTGAGTTCTTCGAGCAGGCGAATCCCGCCGATACCGAGCAGAATCTCCTGGCGGATGCGCGTGCGCTTGTCGCCGCCGTACAGCCGGTCGGTCAGGTCGCGGATTTCGGGCGGGTTGCCCTGGTGATTGGTATCCAGCAGGTAGAGCGGGATGCGCCCGACCTGTACCTTCCAGACCTGCACCCGCGCCGTGAGGTTGGCGATTGGCACTTCGACCAACATGGGCGAGCCATCCGGGTTGAAGACCTGCTTCACCGGCAGGTTGGGGTAATCGTTGATCGGGTAGGACTGCTGCTGGTAGCCGTCGGCGTTGAGGTATTGGTGAAAATAGCCCTCCTCATAGAGCAGGCCGATCCCGACCAGGGGCAGCCCCAGGTCGGACGCGCTCTTGAGGTGATCGCCGGACAGGATGCCCAGCCCGCCGGAATAGTTGCGCAGGCATTCGGTCAGGCCGTATTCCATCGAAAAATAGGCAATAAACGGTTTTTCAAAATCGCCATAATTGCGGCGGTACCACGTGCGCGCGTCGGGGGCCATGTAAGCGTCAATTTGAGCGCACACCCGGTCCAGGTGCGCCATGAAGGCTTCGTCTTCAGCCGCCGCCTGGAGCGCGTCCTGGCTGATCAGCCCTAACAGGGATACCGGGTTGCTCTGTGTTTGGGTCCACAGGTCCCGGTCAAGACGCCGGAACAGCGAGATGGTTTCGTGATCCCAGGTCCAGCGCAGGTTGTAAGCCAGCTCGCGCAGGCGTTCCAGACTGGGCGGTAGATTGGGCGTGACATCTACCATCGCGACAGGTTTGACCATGGTTTGATTTCTCCTGATTAATCCAGGACAGTGACCGTGACCGTGGTAAAGCGGTACACGGCATTTAGCATAGCAGGCATACGCCGATTTGCCAAAGTCTATGCGCCGCTCGTGGAAAGGGTTCCATAACCGGCGATAGGCGGGGGACCGGCGGTTGGGTCGTGATCAGCGCAGGGTCAGCAGGTAGGCGACCAGGTCGTTGACGTCCTGCTCGCTCAGGTCGCTGAAGGTGGGCATCACCTGGTCGCTGAACCCTTCGGCGAAAAAGACGCCCGGATCGGTGATCGACTGGCGCAGGTACGTGACGGCGTCCATGCCCGCCTCGCGCGTGGCGGCAGTCGTGGCGATCGTTTGCAGCGACGGGCCAGCCAGCACCGCGTCCGAGTCGACGGCGTGGCACTTTTCGCAGCCGGTTTGCAGGAACAACGTCTCGCCGCGCGCCGGATCGCCGATCGTATCCGGGGCAGGGGCAGGCCCGGTCGTGCTGGTCGGTGGGGCGGGTTCTTCTTCGTCTTTTTTGCCGCGCGCGGCCAGACTCACACTCACCAGCAGGGCGAGCGCCAACATGCCACAGACTCCGCGTCGAACTGTCATCGAAAAACCCTCCTCTTTGAGTACAACCTCACGTTGTAGACTCTATCAAGATGCGAATATCACGGGCAACTAGTACAGACCGGCGGAAACAACACGCGGGTTTTGGTGGGGCGCTGCCCCATACCCCGCCACCTTTTGAAAAAGG
>CAYMTN010000276.1:0-6526 GCA_964393335.1 uncultured Anaerolineaceae bacterium | reverse complement strand
CGAAAATGCTCTCGCGGGGCGGGCGCGGCGGGCGTTTCATCACGTCCGGCTCGCTTGGCTCGAACCCCAACGCAATGGCGGGGAGCCCATCCGTCACCAGGTTAATCCATAGAATCTGGATCGCTAACAGCGGCACACGCAGGCCGAAAACCAGCGCCGCGAACATTGTCACGATTTCACCCGCGTTCGTGCTGAGCAGATACCGGATGAATTTACGGATGTTATCGTAGATCGTGCGGCCTTCTTCGACAGCGGCGACGATGGTCGCAAAATTATCGTCGGTCAGCACCATATCGGCAGCGCCCTGGCTGACATCGGTCCCGGTGATCCCCATCGCAACGCCGATGTTGGCTTGTTTGAGTGCTGGGGCATCGTTTACGCCGTCACCGGTCATGGCGACGATTTTGCCACGCGATTGCAGCGCCTCGATCACGCGCAGTTTGTGTTCCGGCGATACACGGGCATAAACCGACGTGTTCACGACTACGTCATGCAACTGGTCATCACTTAACCCGTCCAGCTCAACACCGGTCATGGCCCGGTCACCGTCACGCATGATCCCAAGCTGCCTGGCGATGGCTGATGCGGTGGCAATGTGATCGCCCGTGATCATCACCGTCCGGATTCCTGCGTCGGCGGCCAGTTTCACGGCACGTTTGGCCTCTTCGCGCGCCGGATCGACAATGCCGACCAGCCCTAACAGGGTCAGGTTGCGCTCGATCTGCTCTGGTTCGAGCGTATCCGGGATGTTGTCTAGCGGGCGATACCCGATCCCGATCACGCGCAGCCCGTCGGCGGCCATCAGCTCGATCTTGTTCCGCCACATCTCACGGCGTTCAGCCGACAGCGACGAGGGGCCGTCCGGCATAACTTCCTGGGACGCCCAGCTTACCAGTTGATCCGGCGCACCTTTCGTGAAAGCCACAAACGGCGCATTCTCGAATAACACACCCGAAAAATGGCCTTTGGGTTGGTGAATGGTGGTCATCGCCTTGCGCTCGGAGCTAAAGGGCAGTTCCGCCTTGCGCGGCAAATCATCTTCCAACACCGAACGGCTCCACCCAGCCTTACGCGCCAGCACTAACAGCGCTCCTTCGGTCGTATCGCCCACGATCTCCCAGCGCTGATCCTCGTGCGACTGCTCTAGGAAGGCATCCGTACACAAAGCCCCTGCCTTGAGAATACGCGCCAAAACCGAGTCATCGACCACGTTGATCACGCGTTTCCCCTCGTAGAAGTTGCCCACCGGTTCGTACCCGATGCCGCTGACCGTCACGTCATCGCGGCCCGGCAGCCCCAGCACGGTTGCCGTCATCTCGTTGCGGGTCAGAGTGCCGGTTTTGTCGGAACAGATCACCGACACAGCGCCCAGTGTCTCGACCGCCGGGAGCTTGCGGATCAACGCGCGCCGCCGGATCATGCGCCGCGCGCCCAACGCCAACGCAATCGTGATCACGGCGGGCAATCCTTCGGGGATCGCCGCCACAGCCAGGCTGATCGCAGTAAGCAGCATTTGTTCGGCGTCCTCGCCCCGGATCACCCCGGTCACAAACACCAGCGCACAGATAACCAGGGCCGCGCTCGCCAGAATAAACCCCACGCGTTCCAATCGTTCTTGCAGGGGCGTGCGTCCTTTTTCTACGCGCTGGAGCATAGCGGCGATGTTGCCAAGCTGCGTGTCCAGCCCGATGCCCGTCACGGCCAACACGGCGCGCCCGTAAGTAACCGACGTGCCCATGTAAACAATGTTGTGTCGATCCGCCAGCGCCGGAGGCGGATCGGTATCGGGCTGGGCGCCCACCGCTTTTTCGACCGCCAGTGATTCGCCCGTCAGCGCCGATTCGTCAACCTGCAAGTTTACCGCTTCGATCAAGCGCCCGTCCGCCGGTACCCGATCACCGGCTTCGAGCAGCACAATATCACCCGGCACCAGTTCGACCGCGCTGATCTCCTGCACATGACCACCGCGACGCACCCGTACCAGGGGTGTCTGCATGGCGCTCAGCGCCGCCAACGCCTGTTCAGCCTGGTATTCCTGAAAAAAGCCTAGCACTGCGTTTAAGACCACGATGGCCAGAATCACGACAGCATCTTTTGTATCTCCGATGGCAATTGAAATCACCGCGGCTGCCAACAGCACCAATACCATGACCTCGGTAAACTGCTGTTTTAACATGTCCCAGAGTGAAGTCTCTGCCTCGGCAGGCAGTTCGTTCCTGCCCGACTGCTGCTGGCGCTGCTGCGTTTCCTGATCGTTCAGGCCCTGCTCCAGGTTAGAACCAAGCCGCTGCAAGGTTTCTTGCCCGGAGAGGGCATACCATTTTTCAGAAGTCGTGGTTGCCATTCGGTGTATCCTTTCCCCCCGACGATTGAACATCGCGGCCTACCCGCCGCGTTCAGTGTTATTGTAGTGGTGTTAGAATGCAGGGCAACTCTACGGAAGGCACCCTGGATCATCCCCCCCAATATTTGGGGTAAGATTTTTGCAGTGCGGAAGAGCACGGTTGAGTTTGCTTCGTGCGTGATGCTATAATGCGCACACAATACGTGCGGGGCGCACACAAACACGTGCGGTGTTACGCGTGAGTTGGTGGCCGCGAAAGGATGGCGTATCCATGCCAAAAGCTGAGATAATCGCGGACTTGCAGGCAGCCCGTGCTACCCTGCTGGACAGCATCGACGGGTTAACCGGCGATGATATGCTCCGGGTGGGCGCAGTCGGCTTATGGTCCGTCAAAGATGTGTTGGCACACCTGGTCACGTGGGAAGCCGAACTCGTCACCACGCTTTCACGCCTGGAGCAACACAAGCAGCACGCGCCACGTATTGTAGAGATAGACGATATCGACGAGTGGAATACCGAGCAGTACCGGATCAATGCGCCGCGTTCGCCGGCTGCGGTCCTGGAAGATTTCCACGGCGTACACAAACACCTGGTCCAAGCCGTGCAAGCCCTGGATGATCGCACGCTGGATGACAACCGCCGTTTCCCCTGGATGGAAGGTGAGCCGCTCAGTTATCTGGTCGCTGAGAACGCCGTGTGGCACGAAGAAGAACACGCCGAAGACATCCGCGCCTGGCGTGATGCGGAAGGCATCTAACCTGTAAACAGGCTTCATGTTCACCATGTTAAGGGATCTCGTATGCGCTGTCTGGGACGACTGATCGGGCTCGGATTGGTTCTCATGTTTATGGTCCTGTTCCCGTGTTCGATGTGGACCTTTAACACCCAGCGAATCGTGCTGGATGGCGACACTTACCAACGCGTTTTCAGGAACGCCGATTTTTACGCCGATCTGCAACCGGGCGTGCTGCCTGCTTTGCTCAAGGACCTGGATACCGCCGACATGGGGCCGGGCGAAGTATCATTCCGGCAAATCATCGACCACCTGGATAAACGTACCTGGGATGAGATTGTGCGTGACTTGGTTCCCTTGAACTGGGTCGAAAATGAGGTCGAGACCAACCTGGACTCGTTTCTGGCATGGCTGAATGGCGATCAGGACCTGGAACTCGTTTTCCACACGGACCAACTGCGTCAGCGTTTGGCGGGGCCGCAGGGTGACGCTGCCATCCAACGCATGGCCGAATCATTCCCACCGTGCTCGCCAGAAGCGAATCAGCAGTTCGAGCAGTTTGTGGCTGGCCTTCAGGGAATCGAGTTCCCGTACTGCCGACCGGCAGCCGAGCAACAGCAGACAGTAGTCATGCTGATTGACAACGCCCGCCGCGAAGCAGTTGACCAGATTCCGGCTGAGTTAAATGTCGTCGATGAAATGCGCCGGGTCACCGAAGAGCAGGTTCAACAACAACACGCGACTGACCTGCCACACGATCCGTTTTCCGACGCCGAGCTAAACCGTTTCCGGTCAGGGGTGCGTTTGTGGAAGCAGTTGCTCCCGCTCATGCTAATGATCCCGGCGGCACTGCTGTCGATTGTCGTGATTTTTGCCGTGCGCTCATCCAAAACGTTTTTCCGCTGGATGGGCTGGTCCCTGGTCCTGGGCAGCCTGGCGACACTATTACCCCTGTTTTTCCTGCCGTTCATCGCACAAGATTTGAACTTCGAAGCCGAACTGGAGGGAGGCTTTGCCACCGGTGGCGCGCTCATCGCCGAAGTCATCGGCAACCGGCTGCTTCGCCTGCTGATCGGCCAGTTCACCTGGCCGATACTCGGACAATCGACGCTGTTGATCGTCCTCGGTTTTGTGTTCACCGTGATCTCCGTCTTGCTCAGCGATCCCGAGGCGCGGCTGTTGCCAACCACTGAGGCGCGTTCCGGCATCCTCTATGCAGCGTCCCCCGGTAACCTGGACCCGGAAGCCATGACCCAGTTTGGCACCGCGCCTTCCGGGGACGACGCATCGCCGGAGCAGTTCTCGCCCCCACCCCATCAAGGAGACGGCACCCGATGACCCGCCGACCATCCCGCGAGAACGCGGTGCGCCGCCCACTCGGCTTGACGATTGCGATCCTGGCGACTGCCGCGCTGTACGGCATCGTGCCACTGCTGGAGGTCTATTTTCTGCGCCGGGTAAATATGGCGGCAGGAGACGCGTTCCTGTTAGGCGGCGTCGATATTTCCGCCTGGACATGGCTGGAAGCTGCCTTTGGCGGGATTGTGTTGGTGACGTGCATGCTGACATGGTGGGGCCACCCACGCCAGATTCGGTATGTGCTGATCGTGCTGCTGCTGGTTCTGAGCGGCTTGAACCTGTACCGCATCATCGAGGCATGGACGTCGTCAATCGACCCGCTATACGGCGGCCAGGCTCAAAGCGCCCTGCGTGGTTTTCTGCGGTGCCAGTTGCCACTGATGATCGTCGTGCCGCTGTACGTGCTCTGGTATATCAACCGCGCCCCAGCCCGCGCGTTTTTTAAGCACGTGCCGCTCACCGTTCTAGGTGATACGTCGAATGAGGATTCGACGACCTGAATCTGTATAACTGGCTATATTTGAGTCAACATTGATCAATCCATTATTCGTTTATTTTTCGCGCATCAAACGGTGGCGGGATATAATCCGAAGATTATTTCCGAGTCTTCCACGCCATCCCAAATCATGCTATAATCGTAAAATGTTCTCCTAATTAACAGGCTGATGCGGTACTGTGCACATGTCAAACCGTATTGGTGAAGAAATGGTTCCGATCAGCAATACCTCAGGAGGCAACGGGATTCAGGTGATTCAGGAACTCATGAACCGCGCAGATCAACGGGGCTATGTGACGTTTGAGGATGTATTGGAGCTGCTGGATGAAGATAGTGATGATGTGAATGCGATAGAGGCTGTGCTGGACGAATTGGACGAACTGGGCATTGAACTGCGCCAGCAGGAAACTGAACACGACGACATCGAAAATCAAGATGGGGAATTCCAGTCTGAAGAGGAAGCACAAGACCCAGGTGTAGGCGACATCAACGCCGTTTCGGCGGATGATCCTGTCGGTCTATATTTCCGCCAGATGGCTCAGGAACCCCTGTTGACGGCGCTCGAAGAGATCGAACTTGCGAAACGCATCGAGCTTGGCCGGGAAGCCACCGAACGCATAGAAACCGAAATCCTGACCCCTGAAGAGCACGAATACCTGCTCGACCTGGTCGAGGATGGACAGGCCGCACGCGAGCACCTCGGACGCGCGAATACGCGCCTGGTGGTCAGCATTGCCAAACGTTACATGGGGCAGGGACTGCCCTTCCCCGATCTGATCCAGGAAGGCAATGTAGGCTTGATGCGTGCGGTAGATAAGTACGATTATAAGCGTGGCAACCGCTTCAGCACGTATGCGACGTGGTGGATTCGCCAGGCTATTACCCGTGCGCTGGCTCAAAAAACGCGCACAATCCGTATTCCGCTGCACATGACGGAACGTATCCGCCAGATGTATCGCACGGCCCAGGTGCTGGAGCAAACACTTGGGCACCGTCCGACGCCGGAGGAAATCGCCAAAGAGATGGAGCTGCCGGCGGAAAGCGTGCGCGGCATGATGGATGCCAGCCAGCACGCGATTGCCCTGGAGCGCCCGGTCGGCGATGATGGCGACAGCGAATTTGGCGACTTCATCGAAGACCAGGACTCACCCAGCCCGGTTGAGGCAGCGACGCAGCACCTGCTGCAAGAAACCATCGAAGAAGTGCTCAGCGAGCTGACACCTCGACAGAGCCACATCTTGCGGCTGCGCTTCGGCTTGGGCGGCGGTGAGCCGCACACCCTGGAAGAAATCGCCAACAAGTTTGGGTTGAGCCGGGAGCGTATTCGCCAGCTTGAAAAAGAGGCGCTGCGACGCCTGCGTCACCCGCGCCTGGCACATAATTTGCGGGATTACCTCAGCTAGCTCCCACAACTGAACGGACCCGAAACAGGCCAGGGCGAAAACGACGTCCTGGCCTGTTTGTTGGCCCTGCCGGCCCTTAAAACGACCTTGCCAAGTCAGGCGCGTTTGTGTATACTGGGCCTTGTGTTTGAGAGCTATGGCGACGTCGCCAAGTGGTAAGGCAAGGGTCTGCAAAACCCTTATCGTGGGTT
>CAYMTN010000275.1:0-6556 GCA_964393335.1 uncultured Anaerolineaceae bacterium | reverse complement strand
GGAACTGCCGGGCCAACTCAATACTCGCACGGTAGACCGGCGGGCGACTCGAATGCCGTCCGCCCCAGGCGGCGATCAGACGGTCGGCTACCTCATCCAGCGACAGGCGGTTTACGGCGGCTTTTGACAGGTTATCGAGCGTCTGGCGCATGATGGCCGCCGGTGACAGGCTCACGCTGTCAAACACGCCGGTTTTGATGGCCGCCGACACGTACCCGGCCATGAAATATTGCGAGGTTTCTATCGTCAGAAAAGTTGGCTCACGAGACGGATGCGCAAAACCGGCTTTTTCGGCCACCAGCGGCCAGAAGGTTTCCAGCCCACGCCGCGCCAGCCCGCCCAGCGTCGCCACGTCGATCTGCGCGCCTTCCGGCCACTCTGGACCAGCAAAAGCGACTTGGTACGGTTGGGCGACGGTTCGCTGGGGCACCAGCACCAGAATTGTTTCCGGCTGGACGCCGGCATCCAACAAACCGCGAATGTACTCGATAGCAGAGCTGGTTTTGCCACCACCAGCCGGGCCTTGCACAAAACGAGTCCGGGGCATCAAAACGCCTTTCACGCACGAGCCAGACCAAAATAACACTCACCGGAAAGTATAAGATCAAAACCAAGCGCGATGCCATTGGGCAACCCCCCAATTATTGAGGGGATACTGTCGAGTCGCGGCGAGTGTGTTACACTAGCGGCGCACGTGCGAAACCCACACCATTCTATGCAAGGACTGATCGTTCATTATGGCCGTATCGAATTCGAATATCCCCTGGCATGCCCGCCCGCTGGATGAAGTGCTTATCACCCTGAACAGCAATGCCCAAAAAGGATTATCTTCCACCGAAGCCGCTGCACGCCTGGAACAGATCGGGCCGAATGCGCTGCGCGAACACCCGCGCCCGACGTTCTGGCAGCGGCTTATCGCCCAGTTTCAGAGCTTCGTGATCTACATCCTGATCTTCGCCGCGATTCTGTCGGTGGTGTTGGGGGACTGGATCGAGGCGGCAGCGATTTCGGCCATCGTGATTCTCAATGCAGCCCTGGGCGTGGTCCAGGAAGGGAAAGCGGAAGAAGCGCTGGCCGCCCTGCGCAAGCTCTCGTCACCGGACGCGATGGTGGTGCGGGACGGACACCAGCAGAACATTCCGGCGAGCGATGTTGTGCCCGGTGATGTCGTGGTCCTTGAGGCCGGGAACTACATTCCGGCAGATGTACGGCTGATCATGACGGCTAACCTGCAAATCGACGAGGCATCGCTCACCGGCGAATCCGTGCCGGTGGAAAAACGTGCCGACTTCGAGGTCCGCGAAGACGCGATTCTTGGCGACCGTAGAAACATGGCATACATGGGCACAACGGCCACGTATGGGCGAGGCAGGGCGGTGATCGTCAGCACCGGCATGCAGACCGAGATCGGCAAGATCGCCGACATGATCCAATCGACGGAAGACGAGGAAACGCCGCTGCAACAGCGCCTGGATCAACTGGGTCGCACGCTAAGCATCGCCGCGCTGCTGATCTGCCTGGTGGTTGGCGCCGTGATTTTCGTGCGCGAGCTGACGTCCGGCGACTTCAAGCTGATCGACGCGCTGGAAAACTCGCTGTTGACAGCGGTTGCGCTGGCGATTGCGGCGGTGCCGGAAGGGCTGCCCGCCATCGTCACGATCAACCTGGCAATCGGCATGCGCGAGATGATCCAACGAAATGCTCTGATCCGGCGGCTGCCCGCCGTCGAGACATTAGGCAGCGCTTCGGTCATTTGCTCTGACAAAACCGGCACGCTGACACAGAATCAAATGACCGTCGTCCGGTTGTACGTGGACGGCGGCGAGATCGAGGTAACCGGGCAGGGATATAACCCGGAAGGGCGCTTCCGGCGCGACGGACAGGAACTCGACCCCGCGATCATACCGACCGCGCACCGGCTGCTGCTTGGTGCGTTGTTGGCGAGCGATGCTCGCCTGGAAACGAACGCCAACGACTATCACATGATCGGCGATCCAACCGAGGGGGCGCTGATTGTCGCGGCTGCCAAAGCGAATTTGTGGCGCGAATCCGCCGAAGCGGACTATCCACGTGTGAACGAAATCCCGTTCGATTCGGTGCGCAAACGTATGAGCACACTGCACCAGAACCCGGCAGGAGATGGTTACACGGTGTTCACCAAAGGCGCGCCGGAGATCGTGCTGGCTCACTGCGATTCGCTTCTGAAGGACGGGCAGGAAGTCTCCCTGACAGACGCGCGCCGCGCGCAGATCCACGCGGCCAATCACGACATGGCAAACGATGCGCTGCGCGTGCTGGCTGTCGCGCAGCGTCACGTGGACATTTTGCCGGACAAGATCTCGCCTGATACGGTCGAGCAGCACCTGACTCTGATCGGACTGATCGCCATGATCGATCCAGCACGCCCGGAAGTTAAAGCGGCCATCGACAAAGCCCGCCACGCCGGAATCCGCACCGTGATGGTGACGGGTGATTATCCCGACACGGCGCGCGCAATCGCCGGGCAGATCGGGCTGCTGCGGGCCGGAGGCCGCGTCGTGCGAGGGACCGAAATCGACCAGATGGAAACAGGCGAACTGGTTGACATGATCGAAGACGTCGATGTCTTCGCGCGGGTGTCGCCGGAGCACAAGGTCCGCATCGTGGAGGCGTTTCGGGCACACGATTACGTCGTGGCGATGACGGGCGACGGCGTCAACGATGCCCCAGCGCTCAAACGGGCCAGCATTGGCATTGCGATGGGCATCACGGGTACCGACGTCTCTAAGGAAACCGCCGACATGGTGCTGACGGATGACAATTATGTCAGCATCGTATCGGCAGTCGAGCAGGGGCGCGTGATCTATTCGAACATTCGCAAATTCGTGTACTTTTTGCTGAGCTGCAACCTGGCTGAGATTGCCGTGATCTTCCTGGCGACACTGGCCGGAGCGCCATCACCGTTGACGCCGATCCAACTGCTGTGGCTCAACCTGCTGACAGATGGCGCGCCCGCGCTGGCCTTAGGCGTGGAAAAAGGCGATCCCGACATTATGGATCACCCGCCGCGCCCGCTCAAAGAGCCGATCATCAACCGGGATATGAAGATCGGCATGGTGCTGCAAACAATCAGCATTACGGCAGTGACGCTGATCGCGTTTTTGCTGGGGCGGCACCTGCGGCCCGGCGATCACTGGAAACTGGCGCAAACGATGGCGTTTGTGACCCTCTCCTCATCCGAACTCCTCCGAGCCTATACCGCGCGCTCCGAACTGTACGCGCTGCACCGCATCGGCTTTTTCACCAACAAATTCATGCAGTACGCGGTGTCGGCGTCGGTTGTGCTGCTGCTGGTGGTGCTGTACGTGCCGTTTTTGCAGAATGTATTCGATTCGGTGGCGTTGAGTGCCGTGCACTGGGCGTATTTGCTGCCATTGATTTTGCTGCCGTCGATTGTGGCCGAGTTGACCAAGGTATACCTGCGGGCAGTGCATCAAAAGGAACAGGTGGTGCCGGTGTAACAACTGAGCGAATAATTTATCTATTAGTGTGTCGTCATTTGCGGCAACACACTACTTATAGTTATATACTTATCGGAAATCAATGAATTTTCTTATGTTATAGAATCCAGTAAAACAAAATGCCGCCATTGGCATTGTGTGAAATTATTCACAGCATATTCAAATGACAGAAGATAGACCCATGAAAGCGTTTTACAGCGATCAGTTTGTACTGCCGCTGCCGGAAGGTCATCGTTTCCCAATGCGGAAATACGCACTGCTGCGCGAGTACATCCTGGCAGAAGAAATCCTGATACGTGACGATCTGCACGTGCCTGACGCCACAACCGACGTCGAACTCCTGCGGGTGCATACGCCTGAATACCTGCACAAGGTCATGACAGGCACGCTCAGCGACAAAGAGATTCGCCGCATGGGGTTTCCCTGGTCGCCGGACCTGGTCGAACGCTCGCGGCGTTCAGCCGGGGGATCGATCCAGGCGTGCCGCGCCGCGCTGCACGACAGCATCGCCGTGAATCTGGCGGGCGGCACTCACCACGCCTTCCCTGATTACGGCGCGGGATTTTGCGTGTTCAACGACGTGGCGGTTGCGGCGCGGGCCATGCTGGCCGAACAGCGCGTCAAGCAGGTGGTTGTCATCGACTGCGACGTTCACCAGGGAGATGGGACCGCTGCGATCTTCGAGAACGACCCCGCCGTATTCACGTTTTCGATTCACGCCGCGGGCAATTTTCCGTTTCACAAGCAACAGAGCGATCTGGATATCGAACTAGACGATAACACCGGGGATGATGCTTACCTGGCGGCGCTGGCGAGCGGGGTGCAACATGCGCTCGATCTGGCGGACGCAGAACTGGCGATTTACCTGGCAGGAGCCGATCCTTACGTGGGTGACCGGTTGGGCCGGCTGGCTGTCAGCAAAGCGGGGCTGGCGGAACGCGACCGGTTCGTCCTGGAAACGTGCCACGTGCGTCGGCTGCCGGTCGCCGTAGTCATGTCCGGCGGGTATGCAAAGGACCTGGACGACATCGTGGACATTCACGTCCAGACAGTCCGAACGGCTGCCGCGATTGCGTGTGCGATCACGCGGCGTATATAAAGGTCGAGCGTCGCGTGTGGGGAGACGCGACGCTCTAGCGGGTGGGGTGGTGGGATGTCCTTATTCGGACTGTTGAGGACAGTATAAAAAACTTATAGAAAAAAGTCAAGTCTTTGTAAACTGATTCCCTTACTTTCGCGGTTAAATTAGGATAAAAGTACCCTCAACTTAATTCCCAGAGCTTATCAATCACCGTTGCCACGAGCTGCGCATCAAACTGATCAGCAGAATTGGTTCCCCGGTACAACAGAGGTTCATCCGGCGTATCGACCACGACCGACCAGGACCGGCCATCATAATCCACGCGTTGAACCCTGTCCAGATCATGCCACCAGTTTCTACGCTGGCCAAGCAGGTGCAGCCGTTGATCGGTAACATAAAATTTGCCCGAATCCAGCACCGACCCATAATCCGGTCGCACGAGGATGCCGGGCGGCGGGGCCTGCTGCAACGTCACGGCACGCAGCGTAAGGTAAACCTGCTCCGCCGGGTTCATCGACGACAGAGGGGGATTCAGTGGAGCGGGCCGGAGCCAGTCCAGGTTTCCATCCCATACCTGCTGAACACGGAGGCGCTGCACATACCCGTCGGTACTGGCTGCCAGCGCCTCACGTGCCGACAGCCAGCCAGCTTTGCCCAGGTAGATAGCGACGTAGTAGTACAGGGGATCGTTGTTGATCCGCCTGTAACGAATCCGCCAATTCTGCGAATCACGGGGGTCGTAGTCGAACAACGCCACCGAATCACAGTGATTACAGCGGAGGGTTGGAAAATCGCTGCCAAAGCCGAGAATCTTCCGGCTTTCCGATAGCGACGTCGTTCCCTCAGTGTGACAGTATAAACATCCCTCCAGCGGAGGAAGGTGATCCGCTACGCCGTCGAACATAGTTATCCACGCGCTTTTAAAAACCCCATTCGCTCCCGGACGGTTTCAACCGTAGCGTCGGCAACCTCGGCAGCCCGTTCAGCGCCCCGTGCCAGCAGATTATCGATGTAACTCACGTCACTGGTCAGCTCCCGGTAGCGCCGCTGGATCGGCACCAGGCCTTCGTTGACAACCGCTACAACTTCCTTTTTGAGGTCACCATACCCGCGCGCCGACTCGAAATGTGACAGGATGGCAGCGCGGCTTTCACCGGTAAACGCTTCGTAGATCTCCAACAGGTTGTTGACTCCGGCACGTTCCGGTTCGTCGCTGAAGGCGATCTCGCGCCCGGAATCGGTTACAGCGCGCATGATCTTCTTCTTCACGCGATCCGGTGAGTCGAGCAGGTAGACAGCATGGTATTCCGAGTCTGTGATGCTCTTGCTCATTTTGCCCGTTGGATCGTCCAGCCCCTTGATGCGCGCACCCGATGGCGGAATCATCGCTTCGGGGATGGTAAACGTGTCGCCAAACATGTGATTGAACCGCTGGGCGATATCACGCGTCAACTCAAGGTGCTGCCGCTGATCGTCGCCGACCGGCACCGCGTCCGCGTGATACAACAAAATGTCGGCAGCCATCAGCACCGGGTAATCCAGCAGCCCGGTTCCAACTGATTCGGCCTGCTGCCTGGCCGACTTATCCTTAAACTGGGTCATACGGTTCAGCCAGCCCAGCGGCGTGATGCAGTTCAATATCCAGGCCAGCTCGCTGTGCGCCGTGACGTGCGACTGCACGAACACGGTTGATACATCCGGGTCGATGCCGCACGCCAGGTACAACGCGGCGACCTCGCGGGTTTTGTCGCGCAGTTCCGCCGGATCGTACGGCACGGTGATCGCGTGGAGGTCCACGACGCAGAAAAAACTCTCAAAATTGACCTGCTCGCGCGCCCACTGCTTGAGCGCCCCAAGATAGTTACCAATGGTGAGATTGCCCGACGGCTGGACACCGGACAACACACGTTTACGTTTCTTCGAGCCGTTATCGCTCATTAACCAAAATCCTATGCGTGAATCAAGTGAATACAAG
>CAYMTN010000274.1:0-6604 GCA_964393335.1 uncultured Anaerolineaceae bacterium | reverse complement strand
CGCATGATGGTCGGGCGCGAGGTGTTCATGCAGGTCGATAAACCGCCGGTCACGCGCGGCAAGCCGGTGTTGGACGTGCGCAGCCTGACCTATATCAACGAAACCGGGCGCACGCTGCTGCACAACGCGACGTTCACCGCGTGCGAATCCGAGATTTTGGGGATCGCCGGGGTGGAAGGCAACGGCCAGACCGAACTGGTCGAGGTGCTCACCGGGCTGCGCGAGGCCAGCGCGGGCGAGGCGTATGTCGATGGGCGGTCCGTGCTGGGGTACGGCCCCCGCAAGGTGCGCGAGGCGCACGTCGCCCACATCCCCGAAGACCGCCTGACAAACGGCGTCGCGCTGGTGGCGTCGATCAGCGACAACCTGATCGTAGACCGCTATTACCGCTCGCCGCTGACGCAGTTCGGCTTGTTGAGCCTGTCCGCGATCCAGGCGAACAGCGCCGCCATGATCAAACAGTTCAACATCCTGGCCCCCAGCGGCGACCTACCGGTCGCATCGTTATCCGGCGGCAACATGCAAAAGGTCGTCGTGGCGCGCGAATTGTCGTCGTCGCCGCGCCTGCTGATCGCCGCCCAACCGACGCGCGGCGTGGACATTGGCGCGATTGAGTACATTCACCAGCAGCTTGTCGACCAGCGTACCGCCGGGCTGGCGATCCTGCTCGTGTCGGCGGATTTGCAGGAAGTGATGAAACTCTCCGACCGGATCATGGTGATGTACAATGGCGAGATCGTGGGCATCTTCCCCAACACGCCGGACCTGACGGAAGAGAAGCTGGGGTTGTATATGCTCGGTGCCGAACGGCAGCCCGCCGAAGAAATGGAGCGCTATCAATGAACCGGATCGGTGCCATGAAGCAGTTCCGGCCCTTGATGCTCGGCCTGGCAGCGGGCGTGATCGTCATGCTGCTGGTCAGTTTTAAGGCGTTCAGCCTGGATACCGGCATGTCGCTCAGCACGATGTGGGACGCGATTAAGGCCACGCCGGACTATCAAAGCGTGCTGTTCGTCAACGTGCTGATCGGCTTCAGCGTGCTGCTGCTGATCGTCGAGCTGCGCTGGGACGCGCTGCGCGTGCTGCTAACCGTCGTGCTGGCGCTCATGTTCGGCTACCTGATGACGGGATTCTTTAACCTGGACTCGGCTAACCGCTTCATCCGGGGCGAGTTCCGCGTCGAGGTGCTGTCGGACGCCGCGCCGCTGACCAACATCAATTACGGTGACAAGCTCGAAGGTGAGTTCAACAACCCGAACGACGAAACCCCGCTCACCGATGCGACGTACCACTTTGCCGGCAGCGCAGGTGATGTCGTATCGATCCTGGCCTTTGCGGATGACAAGAACTCGCCGCTCAACCTGCAAGCGACGCTGCTCGACAACAACGGCGACGTGTTGGAAACAAGCACCGGGGCCACGACCGAACAAATGCGCACGTTCCGGCGCTATCTGGCCAGCGAAAACGACGCCGTGATCGAAAACTTCACGCTGCCGGCCAGCGGATTCTATACCATCGACGTGCGGCCCGAACCGGACAGCGCGGACGTGCAAGGCGCGTTCACCGTCGCGCTGCTGTCGGATAACCCGCCGCCGGTCACCATCGCCTACAACGAGGGCGCGGTCGGAGATACGTTCAACAAAGAAAAAGTCGCCAACCCGCTCACCAGAGCCGAGTATAAATTCGCGGGCCGCGCCGGGGATATGGTGACCGTGCTGGCGTACGTTTTCCGCGCCAATGTCGAGGCAAATTTACAGGTCAAACTGATCGCACCGGACGGCACCGAGATCGGCGCGAATAACAGCGCCAGCCAGGAACAGGTCGCGGCTTTTTCCGGCCAGCTCAAAAGCACGAAAGACGCGATCATCCAAAATATCACGCTGCCCGCCGACGGCATTTACACCATCCAGGTGCAGCCGGAGCCGCTCAGCACAACGACGCGGCTCACAGAAACGATCACGGCCACCAACAAAGCCTACGACGCCTTTTTGCTCGGACCGCTCAGCCGCCTCAACCGCTGGGTGATCTGGATGCGTGACGCGCTGACGCTGATCATGCTCGGTCTGTCGATTGCGATCGTCTTCCGGGCGGAACAGTTCAGCCTGGGCGCGGAAGGCCAGCTTTATTTTGGCGCGCTGGTGTCGGGCGTGATCGGCCTGTATCTGAGCGACATCCCCAAAACGCTGCTCGTGCCGCTGGCGCTGCTCTCGGCGGCGACGGCAGGCTTTTTGTGGGGGCTGCTGCCCGGCGCGCTCAAAGCGTATCTGGGCGCGAACGAACTCGTCTCCACGCTGATGTTGAACACCATCGCCACCCGTTTTTACGAAATGGTGCTGACCTTCCAGTTGCAGCCGCCGGACGCCGGGTACACCGCGACGGATTGGATTCCCAACAACGGCCTGCTGACGCCGATCATCGACGTCAACGGCGATCAGGTCAGCATCGCCGTGTACCTCCTGATCATCATGGTGCTGGTCACCTGGGTGTTGATCCAGCGCACGCCGATTGGTTACGAGATCCGCATGATCGGCGCGAATATCAAGTTTGCCGATTACGGCGGCGTCAACACCAAGCGCACGATCATGCTGGTCATGGCGATCAGCGGAGCCGTCGCCGGATTAGCCGGGGCGCATCTGGCGATGGGCATTCATCGCAAGCTGATTCTCAACATCTCGGTTGGGCTGGCGTTCGAAGGAGTGGTGGTGGCGCTGCTGGCGCGTAACAACCCGCTGGTCGTGCCGTTTACCGGCCTGCTCTACGCCTACCTGCGCACCGGCGCACAGGTCATGGAGCGCGACGCGAACATCAGCTCGGAAGTGGTGCGGATCATCCAGGCCGTCGTCATTCTGCTGATCACGGCGGAGGCGCTGGTGACGTTTTTCCGGCGGCGGCGCATCCGGCGGCGCGGTTCCGTCGATTTAGACCTGGAGCACGGCGGCTCGTTCAGACAATCCCCGGCAGAGGAGATCGCGCATGGATAGCAACTTGTTTCAGAACGTATTGCAGGGCATCTTCAGCGCTGCGTTCCTGGCCTCGATCCTGCGCGTGACCACGCCCATCCTGCTGCCGTCGCTCGGCGCGTTGATCTCGGACCGGGCGGGCGTGATCAACATCGGTCTGGAAGGCATCATGTTGATCGCGGCTTTTACCGGCGTCGTGTTCAGCGCCTATGCGCAAGACTGGTGGGGAAAAGCCACCGGCGAGGCGGTCGGCCCCTGGCTGGGGCTGTTTATGGGCGTGCTGATGGGTGTGCTGACGGCGCTGCTACTGGGTTTTTTCCACCTCAAGCTCAAAGCGAACCTGATCCTCTCCGGCATTGCGATCAACTTTTTGGGCCAGGCGGCGACGGTGGCGATCATGTTCGAGCTGACCGGCGACCGGGGCAACACCAAAGGCAGCCTCGACAGCCTAAAAATGCCGTTCATCCAACTGCCGGAGTTTCTCAACAAAATCCCGATCGTGTCGTTTTTCTTCAAGATTCTGGATAACCAGAGCGTGATGACATGGATCGCGTTTGTGGCGGTGATCGCGGTGTGGTATTTCATGTACCGCACGCCGACCGGCATCCACCTGCGCGCCGTCGGCGAAAACCCCGAAGCCGCCGCATCGGTCGGCATCCGTGTGCAGCGCATCCGCTACCTGGCGCTGGCGCTCAGCGGCGTGCTGGCCGCGTTGGGCGGCATCCACCTGAGCATGGGCTACCTGACGTTTTTCCAGAACAACATGTCGTCCGGACGCGGCTTCATCGCGCTGGCGACGCCCTACCTGGGCGGCGGGCACCCGGTCGGGACCGGGCTGGCGTCGGTGATTTTCGGCTTTTTCGACGCGATCTCGGTACGTGTGGGGTCGCTGGAAATTCCGTCACAGCTTCCGCAGATGCTGCCCTACATCGCAACGGTGATGGCGCTGGTGATTTACGCGCTGCAAAACCAGTTGACCGTGCGCGTGCGTACGCTGCGCTCGGCGGAAGGCGAAGGCTTCGACGCAACGTTCTGGACGGCGATCCAGCGCATCAGCGTGCTGCACATGTTCATGGCGATGCTGTCCGTGTTCGGGCTGATCATCTGCGTCAGTATGTTCTCGACGCCGGACGGTTTCGACGGGCCGGACAAAGCGTTCCCGCGCGGCGCGGCGATTGGGCTGGTGTCGCTGGCGCTGATCGGCATCAACCTGCCGTTTATGCTGGATGTCGAGCGCATCGGGCGCAAGGTGTGGTACAGCGCGGGCGTGTCGGTGCTGTCGTTGTGGCTCTACCTGGGCCTGCTGTTCATGCTGTTCCTGGAAACGACCGCGCTCGACAGTGTGTCGGTTCCGGGCGGATTCCTGGCCGGGCTGGCGACCGCGATTCTCGCCTGGCTGGCGCTGGGCGGGCGGTATCTCCGGCAGCACCAGCGACGGACTCCGGCAGCCGCGTAAGGCGCGCTCGGAACCGGGGTCGCCAGCGCAGCCCCGCTGCCGGTACAATCAACTAACAACCTATCCGTAGATTGCTGGGCGCAGCAAGCAGCGCCCCTACGAGAGCAATTTACGTGCAGAAACCAGGGGCAGGACCGGATAGACGATCCGCGCCTGCCCTTCTTACACACTCCGGCAGAAAAGGAGATCGTCTTGTCCCTGAAAAACAAGATTCTCGGCGGATTATACGGCCAGGCGTTGGGGGACGCGTGGGGCATGCCCGCCTATTTCGACATCGACCAAACCTGGAACGCGTACGGCGGCTGGATCACGGCGTTCAAACCCGGCCCGGCAGATCACCCGGTGCATTTTGGGCTGCCCGCCGGGCGCATCACCGACGATTCCGAGCAGGCGTTTTCGCTGGCGCAGGCGTTCATCACACACGGCGGCGTCTCGCTGGACGCGGCGGTCGAAGCGATCACGACCTGGTATGATCGCGTGGGCGGCGACGAATCGCCGTATGTCGGGCCGAGCACCAAACGCGGCGTCCAGGCGCTCAAACGCGGCGAAGACCCGCACACGACCGGTACCTGGGGCGATACCAACGGCGCGCCGATGCGCATTTCGCCGGTCGGCCTGCTGCACCCCGGCGACCCGATGAGCGCCATCGAAGATGCGGCGACGGTGTGCATCCCGACACACAATACCAACGTCGCCATTTCGGGCGCGTGCGCGGTAGCGGCGGCGATAGCCATCGCCATGACCGATCATGTCTCGCTGGAAACGGTCGTATCGGCGGGCGTGCTCGGCGCGGAGTTGGGACGCCAGTGGGGCTGCCCCTGGTTAGGTCCTTCGGTCGCGCGGCGCATCCAGATGGCGGTTGACATCGCCTATGGGCCGGGCAACGAATTGTTCCGGCTGCGCGAGTTGTATTACGTGATCGGGACGTCGCTCTCCGTGCCGGAAACGGTCGGATCGGCGTTCGGCGTGCTGGTCATGGCGGGAGGCGATCCCAAACAGACCGCGATCTATGCCGCCAACCTGTCCGGCGACGCGGATACCGTCGGGGCGATTGCGTGCGCCATCGCGGGCGCGTATGCCGGGATCGAAGCGTTCGATCCCGCGATCATCGCCACACTCAACGCGGACGAAGTCACCGCCCAATACGACATCCCGGCGCTGGCCGACGAGCTGCTCGCCCTGGCCGAAGGAAACGCACAGGATGGCTAGATGATCGGGTTCCCATGTTAAAGACAGTGACGCTTCAAACGCCGCCGGGTGACGCATTGGTCGATATCACGGCGCTGGTGCGCGCGGCGGTGCAGGACATCGCGCAGCAAACGAGCCTGGATGGCGGGTTATGCGTGCTGATCGTGCCGCACACCACCGCCGCGATCACGATCAATTCCGCGCTGGACCCGGCCACCCCGGAAGACATCGTCGCGGAGCTGCGGCGGCTGGTGCCGACGCGCGTCGATTTTAAGCACCAGTACGATACCCCCGCCGACGCCGCCGGGCACATCAAAGCCGCGTTGATCGGGCACAGCCTGATGCTGGTCGTCGAAAACGGCGACCTGCTGCTCGGCGGATCGCAAAGCATCTTATTCTATGAATGTGACGGGCCGCGCACGCGGCGCGTCCAGGTGAAGGTTCTGGCAGGATAACACGATGACACACCCCCTTGTTTATTCCAACGAAGTCAGCGCGGCGATCCTGGCCGGATCGCCGGTCGTGGCGCTCGAATCAACCCTGATCACGCACGGATTCCCGTATCCGGCCAACGTCACAACGGCGCTGGCGATGGAATCCGCGATCCGTGAGGCAGGCGCGATCCCGGCGACGATTGCCGTGCTGCACGGCGCGATCACGGTCGGGCTGAGCCGCGAGCAGATCGAACTGCTGGCCGGACTCGGCCAGGACCGCGTGCGCAAATGCTCGCGGCGCGACCTGTCGATTGTGGCCGGGCTGGGCCAGCACGGGGCGACCACCGTCGCGGGAACCATGATCGTCGCGCACATGGCCGGGATCAAGGTATTTGCGACGGGTGGCATCGGCGGCGTGCATCGCGGCCACCCGGAAGATATCAGCGCCGATCTGATCGAGCTGGGCCGCACGCCGGTGACCGTCGTCTGCGCCGGGGCCAAGTCGATTCTGGACCTGCCGCGCACGCTCGAAGTGCTCGAAACGCAGGGCGTGCCGATCCTGGGTT
>CAYMTN010000273.1:0-6622 GCA_964393335.1 uncultured Anaerolineaceae bacterium | reverse complement strand
CCCAGCTAATCATCCCGGTAGCCCTGTATTTCTCCGGGATACTGGGCTCATTCCTACCCCTGGTTACGACGTATTCGCAGCCCCGATATGAGGAGGTAGATCCCACTGTGCTGATCGCGCTGACATTTCCCCTTCTGTATGGCGCTATGTTTGGCGACGTGGGGCACGGATTGATGCTCACGCTGGTGGGGTGGCTGGTGGGCAGTCGAAAGATACAGGCCCTGCGCAGCATGGCGAGCCTGGGCGCGATTATCATGGCGTGCGGCTTGATGGCGACTGTGTTTGGGTTCCTCTACGGCAGCGTGTTCGGAAAAGAAAACCTGCTGCCGGCTCTCTGGATCAGGCCCATGGACAACATGATGCAAATCCTGCTGATCGCCGTTGGACTGGGGATCGTGCTGCTCAGCACGGGTTTCTTGCTTAATATCTGGAACGCCTGGGTAGTGCGTGACTGGGGTCGTCTCTTCTTTGACCACAACGGCATAGCGGGCTTCGTACTCTACTGGTCCCTGATGGGATTGGGGGTGGGAGCTTTCATCGATGGGTTTCCTATCCCCTCCACGGTGTTCGTCATCCCCGTGGTTGGAGCGGGTCTGGTCGTCATGTTCTCCGAGGTGCTGAAGCATCTGGTGGAAAAACACCGGCCCCTGGTGGATGGTGGCCCCGGCACGTATGCCATCCAGGCGATCTTTGAGTTGTTCGAAACACTGATCGGTTTTTTGAGCAACAGCCTTTCGTACGTGCGTGTTGGCGCTTTTGCGGTGGCACACGCCGGTTTGAGCGCCGTGATTTTCATCCTGGCTGATATGGCCGGTTCCCCGCAAAGCGTGGGGTACTGGATCGTGATCCTGTTGGGCCAGCTTTTCATTGTGGGTTTCGAGGGCTTGATCGTAGGTATTCAGACCATGCGTCTAGAATATTACGAATTCTTCAGCAAGTTTTTCAGCGGTGGGGGAACGCCTTTCAAGCCGCTTACCTTGCTGCCCCCGGCAGATGAATAGAACAGCGAATCAGCGTCTGTATGGTGGGTATTGGATATATTCAAGATCAAGGAGAGATACGATGATCAAACTGAGCATAGCGATTCTGGCGGGCCTGCTGCCGATGGCGCCGGCGGTGATCTTTTTTCTGCGCCAGCGCGAGCAGGAACCGACACGCGCCGCACGCGGGCTGCTGGTGGGGTTGAACGGCTTCAACCTCGTGTTGGGATTAATGGCGGCTGGTGTCGGGATCGTCTGGTTAGTCTCACCTTCGACGGTGATGGCGTTTACGGGGAATGCGCAGCAGGCGGCCAGCGATCCGTATGTTTCGCTGGGGGCGGCTATCTCAACCGGGCTGGCGGCAATCGGGGCAGGGATTGCGGTCAGCGGGACCGGGGCGGCTGCCGTCGGAGCGATTGCCGAGAAACCGGAAACCTTCGGACGCGCCCTGATCTTTGTCGGACTGGCGGAAGGGATCGCCATCTACGGACTCATCATTTCGTTCATGATTCTGAATCAGTAGGGCCTCATGAGAATCCTGGTGATTGGGCATCCTGAGGCCGTGTTAGGGTTCTCCCTCGTCGGCGTTCACGGTCAGGTAGCAACCTCCGCCGAGGAGGTCAACCAGGCGTTGGATAGCGCCTTATCGTCTCCCGAAGTGGGCATTATTCTGGTCACTGAGGACGTAGCCGGACTGATCGAGCCGCGCATGGCTCAGCTCAAATTGCACAGCGCCGTGCCGTTGGTCGTCGAGATTCCAGGCCCGAGCGGCGTGCCGTCGGATCAGCAGACGCTCAGTGAAGTTGTGCAGCGGGCTATCGGCATCAAACTATGAGGGGGCCTGCTCCCGGTGATGACGAGCGCAGGGGAAAAGGATAGGTTCGTTTATGAGATCGGTAGAAGAGAATATGCAGGCCCTCACGCGCACCGTGCTCAATGATGCTCACGCCGAGGCTGAGCAGATTCTGGCGGAGGCCCAAACGAAAGCCGAGACGGTGAGGAAGGGTGCCGAAGAACACGCGTCCGCCGAACGTACCGAAATACTCACGCGCGCCTCTCAAGAAGCTGGACGCCTTCGCAGCCAGGCGGTTGCCGCTGCTCAGTTGCAGGCGCGCACAATAAAGTTAGAGCGCCGCGAAAAGCTGCTGAACAGCGTCTTTGACGCGGTCCGGCAGCAACTACCCGGCGTGCAGCAGAGAGCCGATTACGACCGGATTACTCACCACCTGCTCCGGGAAGCTTTGATGCACCTGGGAGCGGATACAGCCCAGATTCGGGCCGACGAACTGACGCGAACGCACCTGACCGTCCAGGTACTTTCCGAGATTTCAGCAGAATTGGGCGTGCAGGTGCAGCACGGGACGCCGCTTGAGCACGGCGTGGGGCTTATCGTGCAGACGGCAGACGGTCACCGGCAGTATGACAATACCCTGGAAGCCCGGTTAGGCCGGCTGCAGAATATGCTCCGCGCCTCAGTCCTGCGCCTTTTGATGGGAGAGGCATCATGAGCCAGCCAGTTGGAGCGGTAACGTGGATCAATGGGCCGGTGGTCCGGGCGCGTGGTTCACGCCAGATCAGCATGTTGGAACTGGTCGAGGTCGGTGAGGATCACCTGGTGGGCGAAGTCATTGGCCTGGAGGGTGACACCATCACGATCCAGGTCTACGAAGAAACCTCCGGGATGCGACCGGGCGCGCCCATATACGGTACCGGGATGCCGCTTTCTGTCGAACTGGGTCCCGGCTTGCTGCGCAGCATTTTCGACGGAGTACAGCGTCCGCTGCCAGTCATGGAACAACACAGCGGCGCTTTTATCGGGCGCGGCATGAACTTACCCCCACTGGACCACCAGGGCCGCTGGCATTTTACCCCCCGGCTCCAGGCCGGGGGCGCTGTCAGCGGGGGAACGGTCTTGGGTACTGTCCCTGAAACAGACGCCGTCGAGCACCGCGTGATGGTTCCGCCAGACCTGGCAGGGGAGCTGGTCTGGATAGCCCCCGAAGGAGACTATGTCATTGAGGAACCTATCGCTCGCCTGGGTGCAGACCACCGTGAGCAAACAGTGACGATGTTTCAGCGGTGGCCGGTGCGCAGACCGCGCCCCTACCGGTCCCGCCGGGAACATACCGAGCCGTTGATCACGGGCCAGCGCGTGTTGGACACTTTTTTCCCGCTGGCCAAAGGGGGAGCGGCTGTTATCCCCGGCGGATTCGGGGCAGGCAAAACGATGATGCAGCACAGCATTGCCAAATGGTCGGATGCGGACGTCGTCATTTACATCGGCTGTGGTGAACGCGGCAACGAAATGACCGAAGTGTTGCAGGAATTTCCGCAGTTGATCGACCCCCGCAGCAACCGCCCACTTATGGAGCGCACTGTGTTAATCGCTAACACGTCGAATATGCCGGTAGCCGCGCGCGAGGCCAGCATCTACACCGGCATCACCATCGCCGAGTACTACCGCGACATGGGCTATCATGTAGCCCTGATGGCCGACTCAACCTCGCGGTGGGCGGAAGCGCTGCGCGAAATATCGGGACGCCTGGAAGAAATGCCCGCCGAAGAAGGATACCCGGCCTATCTGGCAGCCCGTCTGGCCGAGTTCTATGAACGGGCCGGCTCGGTGGAAACTCTGAACGGTCAAACCGGCTCGGTGAGCGTCATTGGGGCCGTCTCCCCACCCGGCGGCGATTTCTCCGAGCCGGTCACCCAGCACACCAAACGGTTCATTCGCTGTTTCTGGGCGCTCGATAAGACGCTGGCCGCCGCGCGTCATTTTCCGTCGGTCAACTGGCTGGAAAGCTACAGCGAATACCTGGGCGATGTCGCGGACTGGTGGCGCGACCAGGTCGGTGAAGACTGGTACGCCATGCGCGCACAGGCGATGAACATTCTAAACGAAGAAAGCCGGTTGATGCAGATCGTCAAGCTGGTGGGGCCGGATGCGCTGCCCGACGATGAACGGCTGACGCTCGAAACGGCACGGCTGCTGCGCGAGGGTTTTTTGCAGCAGGATGCATTGGACGATGTCGATGCCTATTCAACCATCCAGAAGCAGATCCTCGTCCTGAGCCTGATCCTGCACTTTCACCAGCGGGCGCAGCGCATCGTCAAAGCCGGGGCGCTGATCGCCGTCATACACGATCTGCCAGTCGTAAACACGTTGATACGCATGAAGGCGCTCGTCACCAATGACAATCTGTCCAGGCTGGATGATATTCAACACGAAATAGACGAGCAGATGGATCAACTGGAGACGAAGTATCAATGAACGAATCAGCGAATCGAGGCGGGCAGGAAGTTATCGGGGTGAGCCGCATCGAAGGCCCTATCGTGGTAGTCGAGGGAGCCGGAAGCGTGGGCTACGACGAGGTGGTTGAGGTCATCGACTCGCAGGGGCGGCTGCGGCGCGGGCGGGTGTTGGAAGTCGGCGAAGATATGGCGGTCGTGGAGATTTTCGCCGGTACGACGGGCCTTTCCATTGATGGGACGCGCGTCCGCTTTCTGGGTGGGCCGCTGCACATTCCGGTAACTGAAGAAATGCTGGGGCGCGTCTTTGATGGCCTGGGCACGCCGCTCGACGGCGGCCCCCCGCCGCTGACCGACCATTTTGCTGACATCAACGGGCAGCCCATCAACCCGACGGCGCGCATTTACCCGCGTGACTATATCAAGACGGGCATCTCGGCAATTGACGGCATGAACACCCTGGTCATGGGTCAAAAGCTGCCGATCTTCTCCGGTGCTGGAATGCCACACGACCAGCTTGCCGCCCAGATCGTACGGCAGGCCGCGTTGGGCACACCGGCAGGCGAGGCGTCCTCCTCATCGGCGCAGTTCGCGATTGTCTTTGCCGCGATGGGGGTCAAGCACGATGTGGCGGCTTACTTCCGCGACTCGTTCGTCAGAAGTGGCGCGTTAACCCGTGTGGCGATGTTCCTCAACCTGGCTGACGATCCGCCGGTAGAACGGCTGGTGACGCCGCGCGTCGCGCTGACCCTGGCCGAGCACCTGGCCTTTGAGCGTGACATGAACGTGCTGGTCGTCTTTACCGACATGACCAACTACTGCGAAGCGCTGCGCCAGATTTCGAATATTCGGGGCGAGGTCCCCAGCCGCAAGGGATACCCTGGCTATCTTTACAGCGACCTGGCCTCTCTATATGAGCGGGCCGGACGCATCAAAACCAGCCAGGGATCGATCACCCAACTCCCGATTCTCACGATGCCGAACGACGACATTACCCACCCTGTACCAGACCTGACCGGCTATATCACCGAGGGCCAGATCGTACTGGGGCGCGATCTCTACCATCAGGATATTTACCCGCCGATTGCCGTGCTGCCCAGCTTGTCGCGGTTGATGAAGGATGGTATTGGCGCGAAGCTCACCCGCGCCGACCACAGCCACCTGTCGGCGCAACTTTATGCGGCCTATGCCCATATCCAGGAAGTGCGGTCGTTAGCCTCGGTGATCGGTGAAGAGGAGCTTTCGACCATCGACCAGCGATACCTGAAATTCGGTCGGGCGTTTGAGCGCGAATTCATCAATCAAGAACTGACGGAAGACCGAACCATCGAACGAACGCTGAGCATTGGCTGGCGGCTGCTTTCTATGCTGCCTGAAGAGGAACTCACCCGAGTCAGCCCGGATGAAATCAGGCAATATTATGAGGATGCTCATGACACGCATTAACGTTCCCCCCACCCGCAGCAGCTTGTTGCGCATGAAGCAGGATCTCCAGTTCGCCCGTGAGGGGTATGAGATTCTAGACAAAAAGCGCGAAGTTCTGACGATGGAACTTATCCGTCTGGCCCATGATGCCGAGGCGTATCAGGAAGAGGTGTGGAGCCGGCTGGCAGTGGCGTACCGCACCCTGGAACAAGCCCGGCTGACGATGGGCCAGGAACACATGGAATGGGCGGCATTGGCCGTGAACAAGACTGTAGATGTCCAGCTTAAGTTTCGTGGGGTCATGGGCGTTTCGCTTCCTCTGATTGAAGCGCGTGGAGAGCCTCCCGAAATGCCCTACAGCCTGGGAGACACCACAGCGGCACTGGACCAAGCGAGCGCCGCTTTCCGCGAGGTGTTGGAGAGCGTACCCAGGCTTTCTGAGTTGGTCACATCGGTGTGGCGACTGGCGGGCGAACTGCGCAAAACGCAGCGGCGGGTGAACGCTCTGGAGCATATTTTCATCCCAGATTACGAAGAAACGATCACGTTCATCGAAAGCGCGCTTGAGGAGCGCGAACGTGAAGAAACGTTTCGTCTCAAGCGGCTGAAGACCAAAGCCACTCGGCCAACAGTCGGACCATCCACCCGTGAATTCCAGCAACCCTTCCGCGACGTGACTGGCGAAAAATCCCCCGTATACCGCGATATTATCGGCGGCGGACCCGTATCCGATGAGTTCGGGTAGGTGATCCCGCAGGGTCAAAAAACGTCAGCGGTGCTGGGGCTACCAGATGCGGGAAAAATCGAGCAGGGATTTGGTGTCTATCCGTAAAGCGCTCACGTGGGGGCGCTGCCTGCTGCGCCCCAAAATTGGCCGTCGTCGCCGAGTGAGACGCCGTCTGGTGTGTGGCGAAGTGCTCCCAGAGCCATCACCCCTGGCAGGCGGCGACGTGTGTATTGTTCGAACC
>CAYMTN010000272.1:0-6671 GCA_964393335.1 uncultured Anaerolineaceae bacterium | reverse complement strand
GCAGGTCGTCGTAATCCAACACGTCAAATTGTTCCAGGCCGACCAGCCCCCGCGCCAGGCGGCTCATGGCGCTGGAAATCGCCTGCGTGAACTGGCTGAGCACGTGCCAGGCTTCCTCGACGCTGGCCCATTCAGGCCGCTGGCGCAACTGCGGCGTGATGCGCACCTGGTTCATGTATTCACCGGCCCGCAGCGCGCCCGAACTCGCCAAAAAACGCATCAACGTGTCAAAATAACGCTCGACGTGCCGCCCCATCGCCAGCAGCGAGTCGCTGACCGTCTCGACGTACGCCTCGACCTGCTCAAAGAAACGGCCCGGCACGCTGCCGCGCGTCCCGCGAATCACGTCACCCAGCAGGCCCTTCCGATTGCCGCCCAGGTCGTCCAGGCGGCGCTGTAACGTCGTCTGGTTGATCTGGAACGACAGCCCGTTGGTCGTCGCTTCTTCCAGGTGATGCGCCTCGTCCACGATCAGGTAGCGGTACTCCGGCAGCACGCGGTTGCCGATCTGCACGTCGGCCAGCAGCAGCGCGTGATTCACGACCAGGATATGCGCGGATTCCGCCGCACGCCGCGCCTTATAAAACGGGCACGCGCCGTGCATCTGGTCGCCGCAGCGTTCCATCGTGCAGCCTTCGTCCTCGGCGCTCAAACGCGACCACACCACGTTTTCCTCAAACCCGCGCAGTGAAATCTCGCCTTTGTCGCCGCTGTCGGATTCCAGCAGCCAGACCAGGATTTTCGCCAGCACGCGCAGCTCGCCGGCTGACGTCGGCTTGCGGCGGCGCAGCGTCAGCAGGCGGCGCGGGCACAGGTAATTGCCGCGTCCCTTGACGACCGCCGCCTGAAACGGCAGACCCAGCGCCTCGCGCAGCAGGGGCAGATCGTGCGTGATCAGTTGGTCCTGCAAATTGATCGTCGCCGTGCTGATCACGACCCGCTCGTTGTTGCGCGTGGCCCAATACACCGCCGGGATCAGGTACGCCATGCTTTTTCCGACGCCTGTCGGCGCTTCGATCATCAGGTGCTCGTCGTCGTTGAAGGCCGCCGCCACCGCCCGCAGCATATCCACCTGCTGCTCGCGGTGCTCGTATCCGGGGAAGGCTTCCGCCACGCGCCCGCCCTCCTCGATCAGCCCCGCCAGGTGATCCACGTCCAGCAACTGCCGGTCAGGATTCGGGCGCAGCGGTTTCCACGGGCTCTGATCGGGCCGGAACAGCGCGTCGGCCCCCAGTGTTTCCGTCGCGGGCTGCTTATCCCGCTCGGTGAGCGCGGTGTGGCTGCGTTCTTGCAGCGCCATCATGAAAACCGGCTTGGCGCTCCATTCCAGGTCGCCCGCCGCCTCGACGATCTCGCGCAGCGTGCTGAGCGGCAGGTTCATGATGCGCTGCCACAACACCCAATAGAGTCTGCCGGTGGCGACGGCATCGTCGAGCGCGCGGTGCGCGTGTTCCAGTTCCAGGTCAACCTGTGTCGTCAGGCTGTTGAGGTTATAACGCGGCGCGGTCGGCATCATCACCGACGCGAGATCGTACGTATCAATCGCCAGGTTCGTCATTCCAATGTCATAGCGGCTCAAGAATCCCAGGTCAAAATCGACGCGGTGCCCGATGATCGGGCTGCTGCCGACAAAACGCCGCAGGTCGGCCAGCACCTCGCGGATCGGCGGCACGTCGATCAGGTCTTCCGTTCGGATGCCCGTGATCGCCGTCACGCGTTCCGGCACGGTGCGGCCCGGATTGATGAGCGTGCCAAATGTTTCCACCACCTCGCCATCTCGAAAACGCGCCGCGCCGATCTCGATGATGTCATCCTCGTATTGGTTCAGACCTGTCGTTTCCAGGTCCAAAGCGACGAACTCGTCGCGCATAGCAGACTCCGTTTCTAACGCACAGTGTGGGGTTTCCTCGAACGTGCGGGCTATTGTATCACATTTCAGGGCGCGGTCAGGTATAATGGTGGCAGCGAACCGCCACCAGGAAGGAACCACAGCCGATGGACCTGAGCGACGTCTGGAAATCCGTAACCCACATCCGCAACGCGGACGAAGAGATCATCGCCGTGCAGGTGCCGATTGACCACTGGCGTTTTTTGATCGACCGCGTGCAGGCGATGGAAGACCGCGAAGCGGCGCGCCAGCGTCTCGCCAAACTGCGCAAGTCGCAGGGTGCCGATCAGACCGGGACGCCATAACATGCCGCCATCTGCCGGGAGGAACAACCCTATGCCGTCCTATCGCCGGACTCTGGCCGTATTCAGCCTGATCGCCGTGCTGCTGGCCGCGTGTGACAACACATCACAACCCACGCCGTCCGCCACGCCTCCCCCGCCGACCATCCCCGCCGTGATCACGCAGATCGTCACGCCGCTGCCGACGTTCACGCCGCAGCCCACCCCGACGCTGGCCTACGACCTGGTACCCGTCGCCGGGCGCTGGATCGTGCGCTTCGACATGACCGTGCAGGATACCGGGTTCGCCGCACGACTGGCCTACAGCGGCGCGCTCGATCTCCAGGTGCAGCTTGACGGCACCGCCAGCGGGTTCGGCTCGCTGTCGCAAAACATCGATAATCCGCCGTGTGAGGCGCGCGTGTTGGATAGCCAGGCGCTGACGTTCACCGTCCGGGGGACCACCTACCCGGTCGGAGATCAGGTCGCCGTCGATTTGACCATCGTACCGGATGCGCCCGACCAGGTCGAGCATTACGCCCTGATCTGCCCGGATTACCAGGACGTGCGCTACATCGACCAGCCGTTTCTGTGGCCTGCGCTGGCTGCCGTGCCGGACCAGTCGTTCAAGGGCGGCTCGGTCGCGGGGTTGAACTGGCGGCTCGTGCTGCAATCCGGCCAGACGGCGACCGTCAGCGCCGACCTGGCGCAGCAGACCGGCGGGGCACTGCAAGGCCAGCTCAGCGGCGACCTGCGGCTCCAGCGGGGCTAACGTCCCCCAAGCGGGGGACACGTCCCCCTGACGCGATACGCCCCCGATTCGGCGTGAACCGGGGGCGTTTTTTGATCGTGAGACGCGGCAGGCGTCAGTTACCGCTGGCCGTCGTGGCTTCGGCGGTCGGTTCCGCCGTTGGTTCGACGGTCGGTTCGACGGTCGGTTCAACAGTTGCCTCTGCGGTCGCCTCTACGGTCGGTTCAACAGTCGCTTCAGCAGTTGCCTCTGCGGTCGGCTCGACGGTCGGTTCAACAGTTGCCTCTGCGGTCGGCTCGACAGTCGCTTCAGCAGTTGCCTCTGCGGTCGGCTCGACGGTGCCTTCGGGCGTCGCTTCAGGCGTCGCCTCAGCGCCCTGGCCTTCGGCGGCAGTGGGGTGCTGCTGTTCGTACTCAGCCAACATGCTGTATACGGCTTCCCGCACGTCGCCGCGCAGCGCGCTCATGTCCAGCCCGACATACGGCGTCTGGCCGATGGCGTTCAGCGCCGCGTCGCTGAAGAAGTGCCACAAAAAGGCGCGTACCAGCGGGTTCGCAAACGATTGCTGGCTGAAGTAGTAACGCACCGCGTACGAGAGCGGGTATGTTTCGTCCATGAACGACGCGGTAGCGGGCGCGACACAGCCGTCGCCGTTGTCTATCGCCAGCCGCTTGACGTCTGCCGAGCTTCGTTGTAGATCGGTCCACCACAGGTAGGTCAGGCCGTTGTCCGTATTGGCGACACCCTGCGCACGGTAGAGCGGATCGCTTTTTTCGGTCGTATCCAGGCGCACGGCAAACGTCAGGTCGTGCAGCATATTGTAGACAAGAAAATCCGTCTCGCCGGTCTGGAAGGGCGGCGTCACCAACAGGATGTCAGTCTCCGGCCAATCGGGGTTGACGTCGCTCCACAGCGCGGCGGCGGGTGTTTCGTCCGTCCCGGCGCTGAAGATCGCCGCAAAATTGTCGGGATTCAGGCAGTCGATCCAGTCCGCCCCGGCGGGCACGACCACCACCTGCGCCTGGTACCCCAGGTCGAGCGTGTATGGCTCGATGCCGTTTTCCACGCACAGCGCCAGTTCTTCATCCGTCGCGCCGCGTGTCGCTTCGAGCACGTCCGCCGTCCCGCTGCAAAACGCCTGCCAGCCCTGGCTGTTGCCGAGCGGATTCACGTCGACGGTTGCGTTGGGGAACAGCGTCGTGAAGTCCTTCCGAACCGTATCCGTCAGGCCGTACAGCATCGAACTGCCCGCGACGGTCACCTGCCCGGTTTCGGACGTCGAGACGGTCACCGGGCTGAGCGGGCGCGTGAAGGTGCGGCCCGTGTTGTCGTTCAGGATGTAATTCAGGCTGAGGTCATACGTCGCGCTGTCGGCGGCGGTATAACCCTGCTCAGCCGCAATCGTCCGCAGCCCTGCCTCATCCGCCAGTGCGAACTGCAAAAACGAGCGGACGTTGGTCTGCTGCGCGCTGGCCGCGTTGACATACAGGTAATCGGTGCGGGCCAGCGGGTACGCGCCGGTCGCAATCGTGGCAGGCGACGGCACCACGCAGTCGCCTTGCTCGTCGCGGACAGCCACCGGAACGAACGGGTAATCCGCCACGATGCGCTGCCAATCGGCCAGCGACATGAATACGAACGCGCTCGAACCGTCTTCCTGCACTTTGGCGGCGAGGTCTTCGGCGCTGGGCAGTGTCGTGATGTCGTCCCGCAGGTCACCGGCAGGCATCAGCTTGCGGAACAGCAGGTAGGTCGGGTTGAGGTCGTCCGGCCCGTAGAACTCGACCGGCTGGTCCAGGTCGGAACCGAGCGCCGTCCACGACAGGGGCGCTTCCGCGCCAAGCTGCCATGCGTTATCCAGCGTCGGCTGGTCCAGGCACGTCACGTTCGCATCCGGGGCCGCCAGCAGCACGACCGCCTCATACGCCAGCACCGTCTCGATGAAGTCCTGCCCGCGCGTGGTACACGCCGCGATCTGCGAATCGTCAATCGGGCTGCTGGACATCACAATATCCACGTCGCCGGAGCACAGCGCGTCAAAACCGCCGTTCAGCCCGCCGCGTGGGTCGATCTCCACCGTCATGTCAGGATACGCGGCCTGGTACGCGTCACGAACGGCAGATACCAGACCTTCCAGTTCAGGCGTGCCCTGGATCACGACCGGCGACGTATCGCCGCCGCCGTCCTGGGCATAACTGGTCAGCACCAGCGGAAACGCCAGAGTCGTTACAACAGCCACCAGCACAACTGGCCGGAGCATACGCCAAATCGTTGGCATAGGAAAATCTCCTCCAAATATGATCACGAATAAACCCACCGCGTGGTAAACGGTTTTTTTGCTGCCTGAAGGGCAAGGGAAGATTTTACACACTCACGCGAATATGTCCAGAACAAATCACAAACACCCCTGCCCCGGCCCGGCCCGCGCTGGTATACTGGGGTGCGGGCGGGCCTCACCAGCCATCGATCCACCAGCCCGCCGGAGGGAGCCGGTCAATTCATGCACAGCCGCCATGCCGGATGGATGCTCGCCGCTCTGTTGATCGCGTGTGCCAGCCTGACCCCTGCCGCCGCTGATCCGGCCAACGCCGGACCCGTACAACCGGGCCGGATCGCGCTGCTCGGCAGCCCGGACCGGCTCATACCGTACTGGCACGATCAGCGCTGGGTCGCGGGTGATACCTACGCCTGCGCCCTGTACGCGCAAGCGTCCGTCCTGGAGGCGCTCGGTTACGACTTCGACGCCGAACTGGCCGCCGCGCGTGACCAGGGCCTGCGTGACGGCTGGTTCTCGCCGGAGACGGGCAGCATCGGCCTCGGCCAGCCGCTGCGTGCCCACCACATTCCGTTTGACGTGTTCGGCTCGCCGGTCGCCAGCGGATTGACGCCGGGCCGCGCGCTGCTGCGGCTTCAGCTTGAGCTGGCGGCGGGACATTTCGTGATCGCCAACGTGGACGCGCAGCAGTTCACCTATTATCGCGGATCGGCGATCAAATGGCACACGCTGTGGATCACCGGCCTGCGTCTCGACGCGCGCGGCCTGCCGCTGGCCGTCATCGCCAACGACAGTTATCACGGCGCGGCGGTCGAATACCCGGTCGATGAGTTCATGGCGGCCTGGGGCGTACCGGAATTCAACTACTACGCGATCTTTGTGCGCGAGGTCCGATGAATTATTCGCATCCCAACACCCCCCAGCCTGCCCGCACGTTGGATCGTGTCTGGTGGGCGCTCGTCCGCTTCGGGTTCCGCCTGCTGTATAACGAGCTGGCGTGGACCTACGACGCGGTAAGCTGGATCGTCAGCCTGGGCCAGTGGCGGCGCTGGCAGCGCGCCGCGCTCCCACACCTGAACGCCCCGCCCGGCGCGCGTATTTTGGAGCTGGCGCACGGCACCGGCAGCCTGGCGATTGACCTGCGCGCCAGCGGCTACCGGGCGATCCACCTCGACCGCAGCCCGGCGATGGGCCGCATCACGCGCGGCAAGCTGCTGCGTTGGGGATTCAAGCCGCCGCTGGTCCGCGCGCAGGCGCAGGCGCTGCCCTTCCCGCCGGGACAGTTCGCCGCTGTGATCAGCACGTTCCCCACCGAGTTCATCGTCGATCCGGCCACGCTGGCCGAGGTTTATCGCGTGCTGCGGCCCGGCGGGCGCTTGGTCGTCGTGATCAACGGCTTGCTGACCGACGGGACCGCCGCGCGCGCGCTCGAATTCGCGTACCGCGTCACCGGGCAGCGCGGCCCCTGGCCGGTCG
>CAYMTN010000271.1:0-6694 GCA_964393335.1 uncultured Anaerolineaceae bacterium | reverse complement strand
CGGTGTCAAACGGCGCGCCGACGCGGTAGATCGTGTTATCTTTGATATACAGCTCCATCTGGCAGCCAACGCCGCAGTAGGGGCAGGTGGTTCGGATTTTCCGGTCCGGCGCTAGCCGGGGCGATGTCCTCATGGGTATTTGCTCCAGATTCAGTTAAAAACTATTAACAGGATTATAATGTATTATTTGATGGACGGGCCATTCGTCTGACAGTCAGAAAAGGGCCAGTTGTCATGACGACAGCGCTTCTGGATACGATTTTGAGCCGCTATGCAGGCCGCCAGCGTGATGCGTTGCTGCCGGTGTTGTGGGATGTGCAAACCGCCTTCGGACACATCGATCCACTGGCTGCCGGCGCGATCTCGCACGCGCTGCACGTGCCGATCGCAGATATTTACGGCGTCGTCGGCTTTTATTCGCTGCTGGATTCGGAACCGACCGGCGAAACGGTTATCCGCGTGTGTGCTGATCCCGCGTGCGGCATTGCAGGGGCCGATGGCGTGCTGCGTGGCCTGTGTGGTCAACTCGGCGTTCAGCCTGGCGAGACGACACCGGACGGGCGGTATACTGTGCGGGCCACAACCTGCCTGGGGATGTGCGATCATGCCCCGGCGGCTTTGATCAGCCGTCGTGGCGTGGGTGAGTCGTCATACGGCCCGGTGATAGACGGCAGCGCACTGTTCGACGCCGGAGACAAGCCGCGTCATGCTGTGATGGGCGGCGACCGGCAGATAGTTCTGGCGGGCGTGGACTCGCAGCTGGAGCAAACACTGGCGAGTTACGGTGATTACGCCGCGCTGCGTCACGCGCTATTTGATCTGTCGCCCGAAGCCCTCAGCGCGGAGGTCGAAGCGTCTGGCCTGGTGGGGCGGGGTGGGGCGGCGTTCCCAACCGGTACCAAGTGGCGGTACACACGCCAGGCGTCCGGCCAGCCGCATTATGTGATCTGCAATGCCGACGAGAGCGAGCCGGGTACGTTCAAGGACCGTGTGCTGATGGAATACCGCCCGCATTTGCTGCTCGAAGGGATCGCCTTGTGTGCCTATGCGATCGGGGCAAAGCAGTGTTATCTCTTCATTCGTGGCGAGTATCCGGAAGCCGCGCGGCAGTTGCAGGACGCGCTGCACGCTGCCGAATCCGCCGGGTTGTTAGGCGACCACGTGATGAGCACATCATTTGATTGCCACATTGAGATTCGGCGCGGTGCCGGGGCGTACATCTGTGGCGAGGAAACAGCCCTGTTCGAAGCGATAGAAGGCAAACGCGGGTTTCCGCGCATCAAGCCGCCTTACCCGACCACGCACGGCCTTTTTGGAAAGCCGACTGTGGTCAACAATGTTGAGACGTTATGCGCCGTGCCCCTCATTGCGCAGAATGGAGCGGCTTGGTACCGGCAGTGGGGCACACCCAAGAGCACCGGAACCAAGCTGTTTTCGGTCAGCGGGCACGTCGCACGGCCCGGTGTTTACGAGATTCCGTTTGGCCTGACAGCACGCGAGTTGTTCGATCAGTGTTGCGGCGGCGTGACCGGCACGCTGCGCGCGGTGTTGATGGGCGGCGCAGCCGGTACATTTTTGACGCCGGACGAGATCGACGTCCCGCTGAGTTTTGAAGGGCTGCAAGCGGCGGGCAGCACGTTGGGGTCAGGCGCGATCATGGTGTTTAATGACAGCGTGGATTTGCGGGATGTGCTGCGTCGTTTAGGGCGTTTTTTTGCACATGAAAGCTGCGGCAAATGCTTCCCGTGCCAGCTTGGCACGCAGCGACAGATGGAACTGTTGGGGCGGCTTGACAAGCCGCTGCACGGCGACCGGGAGCGTCTGCTCGATGTCGGGCTGACGATGACCCAGACGTCGTTGTGCGGCCTAGGACAGACCGCTGCGACAGCGGTGTTGAGCGCGTTACCGCGGTGGCCGGAGCTTTTTCAGGATACCGGCGCGCCTCAGGTTGAGATGAGCGAAGGACGATAGGATGTCCGATAGTCAAGAGTGTGTGACGTTAACCATCGACGGGCAGGACGTGGCCGTCCCGCGCGGCACGACGATTTTGGACGCGGCGCGAGTGATCGATCATTCAATTCCTGTGATTTGTTACCACGACGCGACCACGCCGAACGGTCTGTGCCGCATCTGCGTGGTGGACGTGAATGGCTGGCGGCTGCTGCAACCTGCCTGCGTGGTGGCCTGCCAGGATGGGATGGTGGTCGAGACGCGCAGTGAAGCGGTCGAACGCAGCCGCCGGACCATTCTCGAAATGTTGCAGTCTGCGGTGGATTTGACACAGGCCCCCGACATTCAGCACATGATGGATGATTACGGGGCAGATCGTGACCGGTTCCCGGGGGCCGAACGGCGGACGCACCCGGTGATCGATGATAACCCATTCTACATTCGGGATTACAGCCAGTGCGTGTTATGCTGGCGCTGCGTACAGGTCTGCGCCGAAGACGCGCAGTACACCTTCGCGCTGACCTTTGACCAGCGCGGGTTCCATACACGCATTTCGACCGCGTTTGACGTTCCGATGGTCGAATCGTCGTGCGTTTTCTGCGGGCAGTGTGTCGGCGTGTGCCCAACCGGGGCGCTCAAGCCCAAAATCGAGTTTGGCCTGGAACAGGGCTGGAGCCTGGAACAGGTCTGGCAGAGCACGCGTCACGGGAAAAAGCGTCGGAAAAACAGGTAACCGATGAGCGAGAAGCTCGAATCTAAATTGGAAGAATCCTCAGAGCCAACATATGAACCGGGGGCGGTGCCGTGCACCTACTGGACGTGGAACGGGGAGGCTGAGGCCGTGCAGGGCGGCTTGATCGACGAAATCCTGCTGAGTCTATACGTCAATGGGCAGGAACTGGCGATGTTAATGTGCAGCCCGCTTGATCTTGAGGCGTTGGCGGTTGGCTTCTTGTTCAATGAAGGGGTGATCCAATCGCTGGACGATGTCAGGCTGGTCCGGCCTAACGCCAGCCGCACGGCGATTGATGTGTTTCTGCGCACGGCAGAGTTTGTTCCTCCCCGGCGCATGGTGTTGACGTCTGGCTGCGGTGGCGGTATCAGTTTTCGGGACCTGTCGCAAACGTACCCGCCGCTTGATTCGAATCTGGTGATTACGCCCCAGGTGCTGCTGGATCGTATGCACGATCTGAACAGCTCGGCGCGGCTGTACCGGCAGGTACGCGGCGTGCATACCTCGATCCTGGGCACGGCGCAGGCGTTGCTGGCGAGCGCCGAAGACATCGGGCGGCACAACACGATCGACAAACTGGCCGGGAAAGCGCTGCTGGCCGGGATTGACATGCACGACCGTATTATGGTCACCAGCGGGCGCATCAGTTCGGAAATGCTCGGCAAGGCGCGCCAGATGGGCGTGCCGGTTATCGCCAGCCGCACCGCGCCAACCAGCATCACGATCAATCTGGCGCGGGAGTGGAACATGTGCGTTGTCGGGTACGTGCGGCAGAACGGTATGCGCATCTATACACACCCCTATCGTGTGGGGCTGCCCGATTTGCCGGAACAGGGCGGGCGGATCGAAGAATCATTTTGAAGTGGACCACTGCGCGCCGTTTTTTGCGGGAGGGTTCATTGACAAGCAGGTTGTACCTGTGTCATAATCTGATTGTACTGGTCCCCTGGATCAGAACACTCCTTCTCATTTGCCATCTCAAAAGGAAGGAGGTGGTGTCTAATGAACGATAGTAGTACCCAAAGCGGCGCTGTGACACCCCTCCTTCAGTTGAAGTAAGGTGTCATAGCGCCCAAGACCCAAGGTCCCCGGACATTGTTCGGGGACCTGTCTTTTCCGCCTGGTTTTGGTATGAAGGTGTGCCGATTCATGGCTCTGCTTCCTCATGGAAAACTGCCGCCAGAGCTGCTGGCCGAACTCCTATCCGCGATCCCGGCTGCGCCGCGTGTCGTGTTGGGTCCGCGCCCCGGCGAAGATGCTGCCGTACTGGATATGCCGGATCGGTACCTGGTCGCCAAAACCGTTCCGATCACCTTTGCGACGGATTTGATTGGCTGGTACGCGGTGCAGATCAATGCCAACGATATCGCCACAACAGGTGCGGTACCGTTGTGGTTCCTGGCAAGTATCCTGCTGCCGGGCGGGAAGGCGTCAGCAGCCATGGCACGCGCCATTTTTGCGCAGATCAACGAGGCGTGCCGGGCGCTGAATGTGGCCGTTGTCGGTGGGCACACTGAGATCACGCACGGTCTTGATCGTCCAATCGTGGTCGGGTGCATGTTGGGCGAGGTGGCGAAAGATCGCCTGGTTCGCACAGGCGGCGCGCGGGCCGGTGACGCTATTCTCCTGACGAAAGGCGCGCCGATTGAGGCTACGGCTATCATCGCGTGCGAAAAACGCGCCGATCTGGCCCGTCATTTTCCTGATGAGATGTTGGACCGCTGCGCGAACTTTCTGTTTGAACCCGGGATCAGTGTCGTGCGGGACGCGCGGCTCGCCGTTGAGGCAGGCGGCGTGACCAGTATGCACGATCCGACGGAAGGCGGACTGGTGTCAGCCCTTTGGGAACTGAGCGAGGCTTGCGGGTACGCCGCTGCGGTTGACCTCTTTGGAACGAGCGCCCCCTGGCTGCCGGAAGGTGATGCTCTGTGCCGCACAATGGGACTTGATCCGGCGGGCGCGATTGCATCCGGCGCGCTGCTAGTGACGGTAGCGCCCGACCACGCGGCATCCACCGAGCAGGTTTACCGGCAGGCCGGCATCCCCGTTTTTCACCTGGGGTGGATTCAAGAAGGTCCCCCGGCGGTTCTGGATCGGCAGCGGGGGGCGCTCGTCCGGCCCATTCAGGACGAAATCGCCAGGCTTTTTGACTAATATCACGTCAGATTTAGCTCAAATGACGATGGAAATGTTTTGACCCATCCCCCTGCTTCGGGGTAAAATGCCCCCTGTTGTCTGGCCGATGGTCCCCAGTATGTTTCACACCGGGAAACAAGCCGCTTCAAATGCTGAGTCATCTGCCCAGACTGATGTTTTGGGGGTCTGCCCAATAGGAGGGGTACCGTTTATGTTTAAGATGGATATTGAGGGTTTTGAGCAAGTGATGATCTTCATCGTCCTTGCTATCGCTTTTCTGGCGCTGGCCTATGCTGCGTGGCTGCGATCATTCATCATGGCCGCCGACAAAGGCACCAAAGAGATGCAGCGTCACTGGGGGCACATCCGCGATGGAGCAAACGCCTACCTGCGGACCCAGCTCAGGACCGTCGTGGTCATGATTGCGTTGCTCGCGGTTGCGATGTTCTTGAGCGTTTTTGTCGTGAAGCCAACACCTGAGGCGGATGAGTATTTTTCCGGGAACCAGGATCGGGCCCGGATCATCATTGCGATTGCGCGTGCGTTGGCATTCGTGATGGGTTCGTCTTTCTCGGCAATGGTGGGTTTCTTCGGTATGAATATGGCCGTACAGGGCAACGTCCGTGTAGCCGCAGCGGCTGATCGCGGCGGTTATCAGGAAGCCCTGAAGATTGCGTATCGCTCTGGCACGATCACCGGCATGCTGACCGATGGCCTGGGGCTGTTCGGGGGTACGGTTATCTTCATCATCTTCGGCAAGGCTTCGCCGGATGTGCTGCTTGGATTTGGTTTTGGTGGCACGTTGTTAGCGCTGTTCATGCGTGTGGGTGGCGGTATCTATACTAAGGCGGCAGATGTCGGCGCGGACCTGGTGGGCAAGGTCGAGGCCGGTATGGAAGAAGACGATCCGCGTAACGCCGCCGTGATCGCTGACCTTGTGGGCGATAACGTGGGCGACTGCGCGGGCATGGCTGCCGACATTTTCGAGTCCTACGAAGTGACGATTGTGTCGAGCCTGATTTTGGGGCTGGCACTGACGGCGATCAATGGCGAACTCTACTGGATCGTGCTGCCGCTGCTGGTACGCGGTATCGGCGTGGTAAGCTCGATTGTCGGTACGTATGCGGTGTCGTATTGGAACGTCGATGATGCCGAAGAGGCGATGTTCAAGAGTTATGAAATCTCCAGCGGCATCACGATCTTTTCGACATTCATGCTGGCCTGGCTGTACGCCGGGCAGCTTTCGTTGGCAACGCTCGTTGCCGTTGGCGTTGCGCTGGCCGTCGCGTTTAACCCCTTGACATCGTATGCGACGAGCGCCAAGAGCAAACGAGTGCAGACCATCGCGTCAGCGACCCGGTTTGGACCGGCATCGGTCATCCTGGAGGGGTTGTCGCTGGGATACCTGTCGAGCGTGTGGGCACTGTTTGTGATCGTCGGCAGCCTGACCGCGGCGATCCTGGTGTACAGTTATGAATTCCCTAGCGACCTGAAGATCTGGGCGGTATTGGGCGGTGCGGCGCTGGCGGTCGTGCAAATCATACGCGGCCAGATGCGCGGTCACCTGGTCGAGGGTTTCTTCGCGGCGATGTGGATCATGGTGCTTGCGCTGTTTGCCATTAGCATGCACGCAGTCCCAGATGTACAGCGTTACAACTACATCCTGTTTGGCGTGACGCTGATCGGCGTCGGTATGCTGTCGCACACCGGCAACAACGTGAGTATGGATACGTTTGGCCCGATCTCGGATAACGCGAATGGTATTGGCGAGCTTGCCGGCATGAGTGACGAGGCACGGCAGATCATGGCCGACCTGGACGCCGCCGGTAATACCACCAAGGCCATCACGAAGGGCGTTGCGATCGGATCAGCCGT
>CAYMTN010000270.1:0-6694 GCA_964393335.1 uncultured Anaerolineaceae bacterium | reverse complement strand
GGGTGACTAGCTCAGTTGGTTAGAGCGCTTCCCTTACAAGGAAGAGGCCAGGGGTTCGAGTCCCTTGTCACCCACAGCGTAATGCCTCGCCTCACCGGCGGGGCATTTTGATTGCGGCGCGGGCGCGGTTGGCGGTGGTGTTTCACCGGAGCGCGTGTTAGAATTCCGAGCGGCAGAAATTTCATCTTAGCCCGGTACTCATGAATTGAGGAGCAAATATGGACGATTTTCTGTTCCGTGGTGACCTGTCCGATCTCGATCCCGACGTAGCGGCATTGGTAGACCTGGAAGCGATCCGGCAGGCCAGACGGTTAATTTTGATTCCATCCGAGTCAAGCGTACCGGCATCCGTCCGGCAAGCGGTTGGCTCGGTGTTTCATAACATCTACGCCGAAGGTTATCCCGACGATGCGTGGCGCGTCTTTGAGCAAAGCGACATCCTCGACGCCGATATCCGGCTGGCGGAATATCGCCGCTATTCCGACCCGCGTTATTACAAAGGGACCGAGTTCGCCGACATCGTCGAGAGCCTGGCCCGCCGCCGCGCGGCGGAGCTGTTCGCCACCGAGTCGGTCAGCGCCGATGACTTGTGGGTCAACGTGCAGCCGCTCAGTGGGTCACCCGCCAACAGCGCCGTTTACAGCGCGCTGCTCGATCCGGGCGATACGATCATGGGCCTCGACCTGATGCACGGCGGCCACCTGACGCACGGCAGCCCGGTCAATCGCAGCGGCATCGTGTACCACGTGGTCAGTTACGCCGTCGATCCGGATACCGACCGCCTGAATTACGATACGATCCGTGCCCAGGCGCTCGAAGCCCGGCCCAAGGTGATCGTCGCGGGCTTCACGTCGTATCCGTATGCGCCGGACTGGGCGAAGTTCCGCGCGATTGCCGACGAGGTGGGCGCGTACCTGCTGGCGGACGTGTCGCATGTCTCCGGGTTGCTGGCGGCGGGTGTGTTCCCCTCGCCGCTGGGTTACGCGCACGTCATCAGCTTCACCACACACAAGACGCTGGCCGGGCCGCGTGGGGCCGTCTTGATGACGACTGACCGCCGCATCGGGCGCAAGCTGGATCGGGCCGTGTTCCCCGGCGAGCAGGGCGGGCCGCACGTCAACGCGATTGCTGGCATGGCGGTCGCCTTCCGGCTGGCCGGAACCGAGCAGTTCCGCGCGCTTCAGCGGCAGATCGTCACCAATGCGCAGCGCCTGGCCGAACGCCTGGCCGCGCGTGGGCTGCGCATCCCGCACGGCGGTACCACGACACACCTGCTGCTAGTGGACTGCAAATCGGTGCAGGGCGCGGATGATACGCCGCTCAGCGGGGACATGGCCGCCCGCGTGCTCGACCTGGCGGGTATCGTCTGCAACCGCAACACGATTCCCGGCGATCAGTCGCCGTTCCGCGCGACCGGCATTCGCCTGGGCACGCCCTGGGTCACGCAGCGCGGGTTCCGCCAGCCGGAGATCGACCGGCTGGCCGACGTGATCGCGGACGTGCTGTTTGGCTGCGAGCCATTCAGCTATGCGGGCCGGGGCGATAGGCCGCAGTGGCGGGCCAAGATCGGCTTCGAAACGCTCGTTGCCGCCCGGCAGGAAGTCACGCGGCTGGTCAGCACGGCGGGCCTGGATTATAACATCCCTGACCTGGCGCAGTATCCCAAAGAGGCCGATGCCGCCGCCGAACACTTCAACGTGCTGCCCGATCATCCCGAACCGCAGGACGGATGGCGCACGATTGACGTCTACGGCCCCGATGCGACCGCGTTCCTCGATGCGGTGCTGACGAGCGACGTGCTCGCGCTGGAGGATGACGCTTACCAGCCGACCTGGCTGTTGAACCCGGACGGCGTGCCGCTCTCGCGCGGCGTGCTGCACCGCCTCTACCCGCACGCCTACCATTTGCACGTCGAGCAGAACATCGATCTGATCGCGGAATGGCTGCGTATGCTCTCGGATGGCTTTGTACGCTTCGATCCGGCGGATATTCAGGCCAAAGTGCCCGGCCCGGTCAGCGTCAGCCCGTTCCCGGATGCGCCGGATATGGACGCTTTTGCGGTCGAATGGGGCGTCGAGGGCGCTGGTTACCAGCCGGACAAGGTCTATTTTGTGGGCTGCCGCGCGTTACAGCCGTCCGGCGCGGCGCTGCCCGTTTTTCACTGGGACGAACCCGCCGATCCGCCGCTGCTGACGACGTCGCTGCACGCGCTGCACAAGGAATGGGGCGCGAAGATGGTGCCATTTGCCGGGTACGATATGCCGGTCTGGTACACGTCGGTGGGCGCGGAACACGCCGCGACGCGCAGCGGGGCGGGCCTGTTCGATGTCTCGCACATGGGCGTGTTTGACCTTTCGGGGCCGGACGCAGAAGCGTTCCTCAACGCGGTTGCGGCCAACGACGTCGCCGCGCTGCAACCCGGCAACGCCCACTACAGCTACCTGCTGGGCGTGGATGGCATCCCGGTTGACGACATTTTCATTTACCGGCTGGCGGCTGACTATTTCATGATGGTCGTCAACGCGTCCAATAACGACAAAGATTGGGCGTGGCTCAATGCGCTGAAAAACGGCGCGGTCCAGGCCGACCCGGATCGCCCGCAGGCAAAAGTGCCGGGACGGGATGACTTCGTGCTGCGTGATCTGCGCGATCCGGCGTTGGGCGACGAGCGCCGCGTGGATATCGCGCTGCAAGGGCCGAAAAGCCGCGACATGCTGCTCAGCCTATCCGGCGAAACAGCGGACAAAGCCCGCGTGCGGGCGCTGCGCTGGGCAGGCGTGACTCGCGCCACGCTGGGCGGGTACGATCTCGTCGTGGCGCGCACCGGTTATACGGGCGAGCGTGTCGCCTTCGAGTTGTTCGTCCATCCAGACCAGGCCCCGGCGCTGTTCGCCGACCTGGCCAAAGCGGGCGCGACTCCGGTCGGATTGGCGGCGCGGGACAGCCTGCGGACTGAGGCCGGGCTGCCGCTGTATGGTCACGAACTGGCGGGTGATCTGAATCTCAACCCGGCAGACGCCGGTTTTGGGAGTTACGTCAAGTTGTGGAAGCCGTTTTTCGTCGGCAAGCAGGCGCTTGTGGCCCACGAGCGCGAGCGTAACGCGGTGGTGACCCGCTTCCGCATGGATAGCAAGGGCGTGCGCGCGCCGCACCCCGGCGACCCGTTGATGGACCTGCGCGGGCGCGTGGTCGGGCAGGTGACGTCGTGCAGCATCGACAGCGACGGGTACTCGCTGGGGCAGGCGTACGTCCGCCTGACGCACGCCGTCGAGGGCACGCCGCTGCTGGTCTACGCGGGCGTTTCCAGCGCCAAACCCGGCAAGCCGCTGGGCGATCTGGCGATGGGTGACAAGACGGTCGTGCCCACCCCGGCGACCGTGCTCAGCCGCTTCCCAAAACGGAAGTAAGTCTGTTGAGATTTCACAGCCGCCGTTCTCGCTTTGGGAGCGAGCTGTTTGAGCATTGGCAGTGAGCCTCACTCCTGAACCCCCGACCCTTTTTCCCCTCTCCATTTTGATGGAGCCGCCATTCGGCCAGGGGTGAGGCTTTCAGCGATCACCTGTGAACGGATCGGTACCTGTGCAGCTTCGGTAACACCCGCAGAGATCAATCTGACGCGCCGTTCCCGCCCGCGACCCGTTACCCCGTCGCGGGCGGTGTGTTTCACTCGACGGTGATTGTATACGTGGCGTAATAGCCTTCGCGCGGGATGCAGCGCGAGGGTCCGGCGACGCGCACCCGGTACAGGCCGGCACGCGGCAGTACCATGATCGTGGAATTGGTGGTCGCCAGCCGCCCGGTGGTCGCGTTGATCTGCCCGACATACGCGGCTGACGTGGTGGTCGTGTCCGGTCCCAGCAGGATGGCCGACAGCGTCGAACAGTCGTCGTACTCCAGCGCAACCGACGCGGTGATGCTGATCGACACGCGCGTAGTCGTCGTGCGGATGTAATAGTTGTGCTCGAACGTTTCCGGCGAGAACGATCCGAACGTATCGGAGAAGGTCACCGGCAGCGACAGCACGAAATCGCTCTGGCTCCCCTCGCTCGATGGGGCGGCGATGCCACGAACAGACGAGCAGTCGCCGCTGGTCGTGACGTTCGTTTGCAGCACCCACGCCTGGTCATAACCGGGCACTTCCAGGTCCCACCACTGGTACCCATCCTCGCTGGCGGCCTGCCACAGCACCGGGATCGCTTCTCCGGCAGGCATAAAATCGACCACGCCGCGCTGGATATTCGGCCCCAGGTGCATCTCGGTATCAAACGCGTCGGTCTGCGCCGTACACAGGTCGGCGGGGCGCGTGCTGACTTCCGGGGCGGGGGGCAGCGTGACCGTGCCGGGTTCCGGCCCCCAGGCCGGGTCCAGGTCGGCACCACTGGAGTCCGTCAGGCGATAGACACGGCTGCCATCGGCGTCGATCGCGTAAATCTCGAGATTGCCGTCCCGGTCAGAGGCAAACGCGATCTGTTCTCCGTCCGGCGACCAGGCCGGGTACCCGCTGGCGAGCAGGTGTTCGGTGATGCGCTTGAGGCCGGAGCCGTCCGGGTTCATGACGTAAATATCCGGATAGTTCTCGCGCTGTGACAGAAACGCGATCCGGCTGCCATCCGGCGACCACGCGGGGCCGGCATCGCTGCCAACCCGGTCGGTCAGGCGGCGTAGGCCCCGGTCGGACACGTTGACGATGAAAATCTCATGGTCCTGGATCAGTTGGGCCACGTACACGATGTCAGCGCCATCCGGCGACCACGCCGGATACCAATCGATGCCGCTTTGGGTCGTCAGGCGTTGCAGGCGGCGGTTCGCCAGCGTGATGACGTAGATGTCGGCGTTGCGGTCACGGTAGGACGAAAATGCGATGCTGGAGCCGTCCGGCGACCACGCCGGATAAAGGTCCAGGCCCCGGTTGTACGTCAGGCGTTCGACGTTCGAGCCGTCGGCATCCATGATGTAGATTTCCTGGTCGCCGCTGCGGTCCGACACGAAGGCGATACGCGCCCCATCGGGCGACCATGTCGGGTACCGTTCCTCGGCGTCGGTCGTGGTCAGGCGCGTGACGTGTGTCCCATCGGCGTGCATGACGTAAATCTCGAAGTTTCCGGCGCGGTTCGACACAAAGGCGATGCGCCCGCGCAGCGCGTCCGGCGATGCCAGCGTGATGGCGTGACTGTTGGCGGCGGTGGCCGTTGCAGTGGCGGTCGTAGTGGCGGTCGCGGATGCGGTCGCGGATGCGGTCGGAGTGGGGGTAAGCGTGCGTGTCGCCGTATGGGTGGGTGTATGCGCCGCGGTGGCGGTGGCAGATGCGGTCGCAGATGCGGTCGCAGTTGCAGATGCGGTCGGCGTTTCTGTATCTGTCGGCGTGGCGGTGGGGGCAACCGTGCGTGTCGCCGTGCTGGTGGGCGTATGTGTCGCGGTCGCGGTGGGCGGTGGCGTCTCGGTCGCGGTGGCGGTGGCGGTGAAAGTGGCCGTCTCGGTCGCCGTGGGAACAGCGGTATGAGTCGCGGTGATAGTCGCCGTCTCCGTCGCCGTCACGGATGCGGTTGCCGTTTCCGTGCGGGTCGGCGTTTCATTGTCCCCGCCGGTGCTGCCGCCGACGCTGTCGCTGGCAGACGTCGTCACGGTTACCCCGGTCGGCGCTGTAGTCGTGACTTCGGTGCCGGTCGGCGGCGTGATCACGTCAACCGGCTCCGGCGTCTGGCTTGCAGGTGTTGACGCGAGTCCGACGTCCAGCGCGTTTTGTGTCTGGGCCATGGCCGTAGCGCCCAGGGCAATCGCCGTTCGGTCGCCGGCCTGGTTGGTGGATCTGTTATCCGATCCGCCGGACAGCAGGGCCGCCAGGATCACGGCTGCCGCGACGACCACCAGCCCGCCAATGCCCCACGCTATCGGGTTTCTGTAAAACGGGCGCGGCGGGGACGGCAGCGGCGGCACGGAAATGGTCGAGGGCGCGGGCAGCGGCCAGCTTGCCGATCCCGGCACGCGAATCGCGGCGGGCGGGATGGGTGTCGTGAAAAATGTCGTGTGTGTGTCGTGCGTGCCCTCAATCGCTTTTTCAAACGATTGGGCGAAGGCCGTGACGGTCGGGAAACGTTTCTCCGGCGTTTTGGCGAGCACGCGCTCTAACACCTGTGTCACCGCTTCCGGCACGTTGGGGCGCACCACCTGGGGCGGGGTGAACATTTCGTTGCAGTGTTTGTGCATCAGCGCGAACGGCGTTTCCGCTTCGAATGGCGGGCGGCCCGTCAGCAGCGCGTACGTCATGACGCCGAGCGCGTACTGGTCGGCAGCAGGCGTGATCGTTTCGCCGCGCCATTGTTCGGGCGGCATAAACGCCGGGGTACCCATCGACACGCCGGTCACGGTCAGCGCGGTGCTCGCCTGCGTCAGCTTGGCGATGCCAAAATCGACCAGGAAGGCGCTGCCCTGGTTGTCAAACATGACGTTGCTGGGTTTGATGTCGCGGTGAATCACGCCCTGGCTGTGCGCGTAATCCAGCGCGCTGGCCATTTGCTTGAGCAGCGCGGCGATCTCGTCCAGCGCAGGCAGCGGCTTGTCCTCCACGGTGTGCTGCTGGATGCGCTGCGCCAGCGTGCCGCCGGTCAGCAGGCGCATGACGACGTAACTCGTGCCCTGCTGCGTGCCGTAATCGTAGATCGGCACGATGTGACGGTGTTCGAGCGCGGCGGCGGTT
>CAYMTN010000269.1:0-6709 GCA_964393335.1 uncultured Anaerolineaceae bacterium | reverse complement strand
TCGACGGCTACACCACCGAATACGAGGCCGATCATCCGGGCGTGGATATCGCCTTTTCCTACGAGGGCGGCTACACGGATGTCAAAAACAAGCTGACAACCACGATGGAAGGCGGCGGCGATTTGCCTGCGCTGGCGATCATGCTGGCGACGGACATCTACGATCTGCGCAACGCCGAGGCCATCATGCCCTGGGATTCGTTTGTCACCGAAGATTACCTCTCGGATTTCTTCCCGACCTGGCTGGCGAACAGCTACTACGATTACAACCAGGACGGCACGCCGGAATTGTACGGCCTCCCCTTCCAGCGCTCGACGGTGCTGCTGTACACCAACCTGACGCTGCTGGCCGATAACGGCCTGGATATGCCGACCAACTGGGACGAACTGGCGACCGTCGCCCAGGCGCTGACCACTCCTGACCGCTGGGGCATCTTGATCCCGAATAGCTGGCCGTACTGGGAACTCCAGCCGTTTGCGATTGGTGCGGGGCAGAACATCGTCACCGACAGCGACACCGAGGTGTTCTTCGACACCCCCGCTGTGATCGATTCCTTGCAGTACTGGCTGGACCTGTTCCAGGTTTACCACGCGACGCCTGCCGGCGTGCAGGACAACTGGGGCGACGCGCCCGGCTTGTTCGCAGACGGCGCAGCGGCGATGATCGTGCACAGCACCGGCTCGCTGCCGAGCATCCTGAGCAAGGCCGATTTTGAGGTCGGCGTGAGCGCGATCCCCGGCAAGGACAGCGGATCGGCCACCGTGACCGGCGGCGGTAACCTGTACCTGGTTGCGGGCACGGACGACGCCACCGCGCAGGCCGCCTGGGACTTTGTCCAATGGGTGACCAGCCCCGAAAAAGCTACCGACTGGAGCATCAAGACCGGTTATGTCGCCACGCGCATGAGCGGCCTGGAACTCGATAGCTGGAAAACCTACGTGGCAGAATACCCGCAGGCTGCCGACGCCGCCGCGACGATTGATGTGGCCGGGCGCGAGCTGGCCGTGCAATCGCTGAATGACGTGCGTACCGTGTTCCATAGTTACATCCAGAAGGTTCTCAACGGCGACATGACGCCCAGCGACGCTATGGCCGCCGCGCAGCAGGAAGCCGACCAGATTTTGAGCATCTTCGCCGAGTAAGGCGCGGAACCGCGTGCCCTCCACAGAGACGCTTGCCTGCGTGCAGGCGTCTCTGTTTGTTTTTGGCGAGCCGCCGGAAGCGCGGCTGTTCGTGGTCCATTTACGTTCTGTGGTCGCGCCTTACGAACATCTCCAAAGGATGCCGGACTCATGACTGTTAGTGCTGCCTCATTCAAAACCTATTGGAGCCAGCGCGTGCAGCCTCACATCAAACCCCTGCCCTACCTGCTGCTGCTGCCGACGCTGTATTTTGTGTACCTGTTCACCATCAACCCGACCTTTCGTGTGCTGCGTGACAGCCAGGTGTACTATCACCCCAACCTGCCCGACCGCGCGCGTGTGACCGACCTGGGGCTGCCCGGCGTCGAAGCGACCTCTCGCAGCCTGCGCGGCCCGAACCATGTCGGGATCGCGTATTTCCGCGCCCTGTTTAACCCCGATACGCGCGAAGGGGGGCGGTTCTACCGCGTGATGGGTAACACGCTGCTCTATGTGGGGGTCACCGTGCCGACCAGCATGCTGCTGGCGTTTTTGTTCGCCGTGCTGGTCAACCGGGCCATACGCGGGATCGGGCTGGCCCGCATCGCGTTTTTTTATCCCACCATGCTGCCGATGGTCAGCGCGGCGACGATCTGGCTCTTTTTCTTCACGCCGGATTACGGCCTGTGGAACCAGGCCCTGCGCTTTTTGGGCTATCACGGTGCGGAAAACTGGGTCATCAACCCCAGGCTGGCGCTGTGGAGCCTGATCATCGTCGCCATCTGGAAAAACGCCGGGTATCTCATGATCTTCTACCTGGCCGGGCTGCAAAACCTGCCGGATGATGTCTACGAAGCAGCGGCGCTGGATGGTGCAAGCTGGCTGACCCAGATGCTGCGCATCACGCTGCCCCTGCTGCGCCGCACGACGCTGTTCGTCAGCGTGATCGCCATCATCGGCGCGTTTCAGACCATCGACCACGCGCTGGTCATGACATACCAGCTCGTCACGGGTGAAGCCGATCTGCTGCTGTACGAAATTTACCAGCAGCGTTTTGTGTTCCAGGATTACGGCTTCGCCAACGCCCTGACGGTGGTCATGATCGCCATTCTGCTCACCCTGACTGTCGTGAACTTCTTGATCTCGGAGCGTGATGAAGATGCCTGATACCCTGAATCCCACCCCCACCATCCAGCCCCGCCACTGGGGCCGCTGGCTGGTCAACGCGATCACGGTTGGCATGTGCATCGTGTGGGCCGTGCCGATTGCCTGGGCAATCATCGTCTCGTTCCGCCCGCCCAACGACGACCTGGGGCGCGGCGATGTCTGGTTCGGTGATCGGATCACGCTCGACAGCTACAAAAAAGCCACCGATCTCGCGCCCTTCTTCCCGGATTTTGAAAAAGAGGGTTTCCCGGGCCATTCGTACTACATGAACACGCTGGAATGGGTGCTGCTGGCGCTGGTCGTGCAGGTCATCACCGTGACGCTGGCCGGCTTTGCGTTTGCGCACTACAATTTTACCGGCAAGAAATTCCTCTTTTATTTCGTGCTGATGCAGATGATGATCCCGACTGCCGTGTTGCTGGTGCCCAACTTCATCACCATCCGCGAGTTTTCCACCAAGACGCTGTTGATCCCGCGTTTCATTTATTACAAGGAGTTTTCGCTGTACGATACGCCGCTGGCGATTGCCATGCCGTACTTCGGATCGGCGTTCGGCACGTTTTTGATGCGGCAGGCGTTTTTAGGCGTCCCGCGTGATCTGGTCGATGCGGGTGTGGTCGATGGCTGCCGCTGGTGGCACCTGCTGCGCCACGTCTACCTGCCGCCAAGCTGGCCGTCGCTGGTGGCGTTTGGACTGGTGAGCGTGAGTTTTCACTGGAACGAGCTGCTGTGGCCGCTGGTCATCACCAGTGACAAAGCCCGCCCGCTGACGATGGGCCTGCTGCGCTTTACGCAGCTCACCGACATCGGCGCGCAGTGGGCGCTGGTCATGGCGGCGACGATGATCATCGTCGCGCCGCTGCTGATCGCGTTTTTGTTCTTCCAGCGCCAGTTTATCCAGAGCTTCCTGTATTCGGGCATGAAATAGGACCGCCGGGGCGCGGCGTGTGGGAGAGTATCCCGATCCGGCGATCTTGGATATAGTTATCGAGACAGTGCCGGAATCAAGGGGGAAGTTGTATGCGCCGGGCGTTAAAAATCATCATCTGCTGGACCGCGTGTGGGGTGGCAATCATACTCGGCATGGGGCTGCTCGCCGGGACACCGGCCAACGCGCAAGATGGACCGCACACGCACGTCGTGCAGCCCGGCGAAAACCTGTTCCGCATCGCGCTGAACTACCAGATCAGCGTCGATGCTTTGATGCGTGCCAACAGCCTGCAAGACGCCGACCTCGTCGTGACCGGGCAAACGCTGATCATCCCGCAGGCGAACGGCATCACGCCCACCGGCCCGGCAGCCGCGTCTGGCACCGTGACGCATACTGTCGTCATTGGCGACACGCTGCTAAACATCGCGCGGCGTTACGGCGTCAGCGTTGATGCTATCATGCAGGCTAACAACCTCATCGACCCCAGCCTGCTCGTCACCGGCCAGCAACTGGTCATCCCCGGCGCGACCGGCACCGTCGATCTGGGCTTCATCGGCGTGCAGCCGGTCCTCGTGCCGATCACGCTGGAACAGCCCGCCGATCTCGGCATCGTCCAGACGCACAGTTCCACCGCCAGCGCGCCGGAACCCGCGCCGCAGACAGCCCCGCCCGCACCACCCGCCGCCAGTGTGCCGGAATCCGCGCCAGAGACGGTGTCCCCCGAAAGCGCGCCGGTAGTGGCCAGCGCGGCCCCTGATCCCAATGCGACCGCGCCCGACCTCGGCATCATCCCGCCGGATGACTCGGACTCCGCCGCGCCGCCGGACGCACCCGACCTGGGCATCGTCGCCCCCGGCGACCCGGATTCCGCCGCCGCCCTGGCCGCGCCGGACCTGGGTATTATCGATCCGGACGCGGCAGTCTGGCAGTTCATGCCCGGCATCCTGACGACCGGCGGGCCGCGCGTGCACGAGATCTATGTACGCGGGCAGGCGCTGGGCAACAACCCACACGCGTTCTCGAAGATTGGCGACTGCAACAGCGAGCCGCCGTTTTTCCTGGCGAAGTTCGACCGGGGCGAATACGACCTGGGGCCGTTTGCGTACCTTCAGCCCGTGCTGGATCAGTTCGCCGGATCGTTTGCGCGTGAGAGCATGGCGGCCTGGACCGGCAACCATGCCTGGGCGCTGTTCGACGCGACATGGTCCAATCCCGCCGTCTGCCAGCCGGGCGAGATTCCGCTGGCGTGTGAATTACGCGTCAACCGGCCCAGCCTGGTGCTGATCCGCCTGGGCACCAACGAGGCCAACAGCCCGCAGTTATACGAGGCCAGCATGCGGCGCATCATCGAGTTTGTGATCGAGCGCGGCGTGATCCCCATCCTGGGCACGAAAGCGGACCGCATCGAAGGCAGCGACGCGATCAACGCGATCACGCGCGCGCTGGCCGAGGAATACGAGGTGCCGCTGTGGGATTTCGGGCGCGTGGCGGATACGCTGCCCGCGCGCGGCCTGCAAGAAGATGGCTTCCACATGACCTACGTGCCGCCCTACTACACCACGTCCGCCGCGCTGCAAAGCGGGCACTCGGTGCAAAACCTCCTGGCGTTGATGGCGCTCAACACCGTCTGGCGCAGCGCGATGTATTGAGCGCGTGGATCGTTCGCCGTTTTCTGTAGACCGTGAGCCGCGCCGCCGGGATCAGACAGCCAACGATTGGCGGTCAACAGGGTACGGCCAACGGTTAGCGGTTCACGGTGAACTCTCACCGCTTCTCCGCTGCCGCCGCCGCGAAATGCCCACGTACAACAGCACCATCAACGCCGACAGCGCCGCGATGTAGGCTGCATTGGCTGTCGTGCCCGCGCGATCCAGAATTGTGCCTTGCAGCCACGGCAGCGACGCCGCGCCCAGACTCGCCATCGACACCACCGCGCTCGCCGCTTTGCCCGGTCCGCTGCGGAAGGTCGTCGTGACGATGGCGATCACCGTCGGGAACGGCGGTCCGGCCCAGAAGCCGATGATCACCACGGCGATGACGGTCAGCACGGCGCTGCCCGTGCCGATTAGCAGCATCACGCCACCCACGAACATCCCGGCCAGGCAGGCCCACAGCGTGGTAAACGGCGTGTAGCGGCTGCCCAATGCAAACCCGGCCATGCGCCCGACCGTCAGCGCCAACCAGAAGCCGGACGTGAGCAGCGCTGCCGCCTCTTCTGAAAACGAGGTCGAACGCTCAGTATAGGCGGTGGTCCACGCGCCCATGCCACTTTCCACGCCCACGTACAGGAGCAGCAGCAGGCCCAGCGCCCACAGCAGCGGCACCCGGTAGCTGAACCGGGCAGCATGTGCGCCGGCATCTGGCGTGGTGTCGTTGGCCTCGCGAGGTCGCTCCGCCGCGCGCACTGGCCCTGGCGACAGCCTGAGGATCCACGGCACTGGCACCAGCAAGGCCACAATCCCGACGACAAACGCGGGCAACGCCGTATCCCACACGGACAGCGTCAGGCTGGCAATCGCCGGACCGGCCACCGATCCCACGCCGAAAAAAACGTGCAGCAGATTCAACACAGAAACATTGCGCGACGCGAACGTCTCCGCGATCAGCACGTTCGTGCCCACGTCCAACGCGCCGAATCCCATGCCGAACACGGCCCCTCCGGCCAACGTCAGCCACAGGCTGTGGCTGGTGACGACAACCAGCGTTCCCAGCGCGGCCAGCAACAACCCGGCCAGCAGCACAGGCCGTTGCCCAATGCGGTCGGTCACCGGGCCGGAGGTCGCCTGCGCGCTCATCGTGCCCAGGAAACTCACCGTGAACAGCGCCCCCAACGCCGACAGCGTGCTGCCGGTCTGGTCGGCCAGATCGGGCAGCGCCGGGCCATACGCCGCGCTCACCAGCCCGATGCCAAAAAACACCGCAAACGATACGACAAGCGTGCCGCGATTCCCCATGGATCGTGTCTCATTTCTGTGTGTGGGTCAGGGCCCGGCCCTGGACCCCGCGCTGTGATGTACTCACTCGTCCTGGCCCAATTTCCTGCCGGGCAGCAAACCTGAAAAATTGGCGAAAATCAGCCACTCTCTGTACAGTCAGATCAATTCAAATAGACGATTTTTGATCCCCTGCGTGTTATACATCAGGAGCGTACCCTTATGCGAAAACATACAACATATTTTTTGTGCACCGCCGGACTGCTGATCGTGATTCTGGCGTTGCCGCTGGCGCGTGTCACGGCGGGCAGCACGCACACCATCAGCCGTGACGCGCTGCTGCACGACAGCGGCAGCACCCTCTACCGCACGCCGGGCGGCGCGGTGCCGCTGCAAACGACCGTCACGCTGCGCTTTCGCACGCGGACGGGCGACGTGGACACCGTCACCGTGCGGCTGTGGGACGCCTTCGTGGAGCAGCAGCAGCTTCTGCCGATGAGCGTCGTCACGACCACGCCGGACGGTTACGACCTGTGGGAAACGTCGTTCGAGACCGG
>CAYMTN010000268.1:6330-6725 GCA_964393335.1 uncultured Anaerolineaceae bacterium | reverse complement strand
TTCACCGAAACGCCCACCGAGACGTCAACGGCGACCGCCACGTTCACCGAAACGCCCACCGAGACGCCGACGGCGACCGAGGTGCCGAATCAGAACCCGGTGATCAACATCATCCCGGACCAGACGCTCAATGTCGGCGATGTCGTTGACGTGTCGTACAAAGCATTTGATCCGGACGGCGACACCCTGGTGAATCCGGTCGCGATCTCGGATAATCCCGGCGTGCTGGCCTTCGCCTCGAACGTCGGCACCGTCAACCTGACGGCCAGCGCGCCCGGTACCGCAACCGTGACCGTCAGCGTCGAAGACGGGCGCGGCGGCAGCACCAGCACGGCCTTCACCGTGACCGTCGTGCAGCCCAACCGCAACCCCGTGATCGAGCCGATCCCGCCGCA
>CAYMTN010000268.1:0-6230 GCA_964393335.1 uncultured Anaerolineaceae bacterium | reverse complement strand
AGCGTCGAAGATGGGCGCGGCGGCAGCGCCAGCGCGACTTTCTCCGTGACCGTCGTGCAGCCCAACCGCAACCCCGTGATCGAGCCGATCCCGCCGCAAACGCTCAACGTCGGCGACGTGATCGACGTGCCGTTCACCGCGTCCGATCCGGACGGCGACGCGCTGATCAACCCGGTCGCCACGTCCGATAACGGCGGCGTCGTGATGGCCTTCACGCCCGGCATGGGCGACGTCAACCTGACCGCCAGCGCGCCGGGGACCGCGACGATCACCGTCAGCGTCGAAGATGGGCGCGGCGGCAGCGCCAGCGCGACTTTCTCCGTGACCGTCGAACAACCATCGATGCCGCCCACCGAAGCGCCGCCGCCGAGCGGGATCGACCTGGGGACCATCCCGAACGTGTCGCCGGTAGAGGGCAACGTCCAAAACACGGTGCGTGACATTTACGCGCGCGGGCAGAGCATATCGCCGCCGGCGAACCCTGGCGTTTTCAGCGTCGTAGGTGATACGCCGCCCGGCCTGTTCCTGGGCGATCTGGGGGATGGCGAGGGTAACTTCGACGGGCTGCCGGATGCGCAGGCGCTCAGCGACCTGGTGTTCTATTACATCAGCACGCCGCTGCCGGTGGGTGGCAACAGCTTCCAGTCCGGCGGCACTCTTGGGGCGAATCCCAACTGGCGGGCAGCGGACCTGATCGATCCGGCGCAGGCCGATCCCGGTTTCTGCCAGGCGGGTGAGACGCCGCTGGCGTGCGAGCTGCGCGTCAACCGGCCCGCCGTGATCTTCGTCTTCATCGGGCGCAACGACGTGCTGAGCGGCACGCCGCCCGACCAGTTTGCCGCCAGCCTGCAAACGATCATCGACACCAGCATCCAGTGGAGCGCGATCCCAGTGCTGGCGACTATCCCCGGTGGCGCGAGTACCATACCGTCGCCGCTGGCCATCAACAACGTGATCGCCGGACTCGCGCAGTCGAACAACCTGCCGCTGCTGAACGTCTGGCGCGTCATCGCCCAGACCGTGCCCGGTGCGGTGGATGGCAGCTTGCGCCCCACGTCATCGGGCGCAAGCGACCAGTTCACCGATCAGGAACTCAACACGTTTGGCGTGCCCAACCGCAACCTGATCGCGCTGCGGCAGTTGCAGCAGTTGCGCCTGAACGTGCCGATCCCGTAACCAACACGCGGGGGCGCGGTCCGGTCCGGATCGCGCCCCTGGGACACAACGTTCACGCGGTGGAGTGTGCTTACCCCAGGCCAAACATCGCTTGCAGCTTCAACGCTAGGCCCATGTCACCCTTGACCTTGATTTTCCCCTGCATGAAGGCCGTCATCGCGTTCAGGTCGCCGTTTGCCAGGGCCATATAATCGTCCGCCGTGGACATGATTGTCATCGTGGGGGCGTCGTGTTCGCCCTGGTGAACCGCCGCCTCTTTGTTCTTGACCTGAATCCAGTACTGCCCGCCGTTGTCGCCGGACAGATTGAACTGGAATATGGCGTCTACGCCTTCGGCCTTGTCCGGGTTGAAACCCTGGTCGATATTGTCAAAAATCTCCTTGATGGATGTTGCTTTGGCCATGAAACCTTCTCCTGCTGTTCGTTACGCCCTGCACAAATACGAATGCTTAACTATAACAATTCATGGCCGCCCTGCCTAATTGCGGCCCGGCTTATTGCCGGGCCTCTGTCACTTGGCTACAATGGAGCGGGAGCAGCGAACGAGGAGCGAAAACCGTCATGACTCAAACCAGCCGCGTCGAACAGCCGGTGCTGGAAAGCACCGTCCTGCGGGATAACCCGCTCAGTGACCCCGCCACGCGCCGGGTCGCCGTGTACCTGCCGCCCGGCTACGACGAGGCCCTACGCCAACGGTACCCGGTTGTCTACCTGCTGAGCAGTCACGGCCACACCGGCCCCAGCCTGATGAACTGGCGTCCCTGGGATGTCACCATCCAGCAGCAGCTTGACGACCTGATCCTGAACGGCACCACCGGCCCGTTGATCGTCGTTCTGCCGGATATGTGGACGCGTTTCGGCGGGTCGCAGTTCGTCAACTCGACAGGCATGGGCCGCTATGAAGATTACCTGATCGACGAAATCATCCCCTTCGTGGATGCGCGCTTCCGCACGCTGACCGACCGCGACCACCGGGGCGTGATGGGCCGCAGCAGCGGCGGATTCGGCGCGATCACGCAGGCCATGCACCACCCGGAGGTATTCAGCGCCTTTGCGTGCCACAGCGGCGATCTCTACTGGGAATACACCTGCCTGCCCGGCATCAGCAAACTGCACCAGCAGCTTGAGCGTTACGGCGGCCTGGACGCTTTCATCCGTGATATTCCGGTCATCCGGCCCAAGAGCGGCGGTTTTTGGGAGCTGGTCATGACGATCTGCTTTGCAGCGGCCTTTGGCAGCAATCCGCACAGCCCGCACGGCTTCGACCTGCCCATCGACCCGCAGACCGGCGCGCTGGACGACGTCGAATGGGCGCGCTGGTTGGTCCATGACCCGGTGCGCAAAGTCGAGGTGCCCGCCTGTGCCGCCGCGCTGCGCCGTATGAAGCTGGCCTTCATCGACGCCGGACAGTCCGACGAATACCAGTTGCAGGTCGGCGCGCGGCTGCTGCATCACAAGCTGGCCGCGCAGGGCATCCCCCACGTCTATGAAGAATATCCCGACGGGCACCGGGGCACGCACTACCGCTACGCCGACTCGCTCGCCCGGCTGTACGAGGTCCTGTCATGAGGTACACATTTCACCGTCGCGCGGCATGGTTCGCGCCGCTGGTCGTGCTGGCGCTGGTAGCCGGTGCGGCGCTGGCCTGCACGCGTTCCGGCGACAACGTGATCTATGTCACCGCCACGCCGCTGCGCGACGAAAACGGCGTGGTGATCATCCCGCCGACCATGACGCCCAACGAACCCACCGAAACGCCGCTCGTCCCGACGCCCAACGTGCCGCGCTACCAGCCCACCGAAGGCGGCCTGTATGCCGTGCAGCCCGGCGATACGCTGGGCAGCATTGCCGCCGTCTACGGCCTGACGGTGAATGACATCCTGGCCGTGAACGAGTTGACCAATCCGAACGCGCTCGAAGTCGGGCAGTTGTTGACCATCCCCGGCGGGGCGGCGGTGTACAGCTCCGATTTTAAGCTGATTCCCGACAGCGAGCTGGTCTACAGCCCGGCGGCCAGCGATTTCAGCGTGGCGGGCGCAGTCAAGTTCCGCCAGGGGTTTTTGAAGGCGTACTCGGAAGACGTGGACGGCAGCGTCATGAGCGGCGTCGAGATCATCGACTTTGTCGCGCGTTCCTACAGTGTGAATCCGCGCCTGCTGCTCGCCGTGCTCGAATACCGCGCGCAGTGGCTCAGCAACCCGTACCCGGACGAAACGTTGATCCGCTACCCGATGGGTATCGTCAAGGAAGGGCGTGAGGGCCTGCTGCGGCAGATGCTCGACGCCGCCGACGCGCTCAACTACGGCTACTATGGCTGGAAGTATCGCGGAATCCTCGCCGTGACGCTGATCGACGGGCAGCGTATCTTTTATCCCGCGACGCTCAACCCCGGCACCGTCGGCCTGCAATACATGCTCAGCCTGACCACCGACCCGGTTCAGTGGCAGCGCGACATCCACCCAACCGGCTTTTTTCGCACGTACATGACGCTCTTTGGCGATCCGTTCGCTCACGCCTACGAGCCGATCACGCCGCCCGACCTCGCGCAGCCGGCCCTGACGCTGCCCTTCCCCAAAGGTGAGGAGTGGGTGTTCACCGGCGGGCCGCACGGCGCGTACAACAGCGGGTCGGCGTGGGGCGCGATCGATTTTGCGCCGCCCGAACCGCCCGACGAGATCAAAAATACGCAGGGCGCGTGTTACGTTTCGCCCAACTGGGCCACCGCTGCCGCCCCTGGCGTGATCGCGCGCAGCGGCGAAGGGTATGTCGTGCTGGACCTGGACGGCGACGGCGACGAGCACACCGGCTGGACGCTCGTTTACCTGCACATGGACGATTATGAGCGCATCGCCGCCGGGACGACGGTGCAGGCCGGTGCGCAGTTGGCGCATCCCTCGTGCGAAGGCGGCGTCAGCAACGGCACGCACATGCACATCTCGCGGCGCTACAATGGCGAGTGGATTCCGGTCGCCTGCGAGGACTGCGCGCCGGGCGTCAGCGTGCCGCCCTTCGTGTTGGGCGAGTGGACTGTGTACGGCTTCCCCAACCAGGAATACCAGGGCTACCTGACGCGGCCCGGCGAGGACGGTTATCGCCAGGCCGAACAAACGCGCGATTACGAGTTCAACAAGCTCGTCTGGTAGCGGCAGCCGCGTGTGCGACGTTTACCCTGTGGAGTCCCGCCGGACCCTTGCCGGGCGGGGTCGTTTCCGGTATGCTAGCCGCGCGGTGACGATCGATGGACGCATCCACCGGAGGAAGTAATTGTGACTCGTAGATACGGGGTGGCGCTGGTCGTGGCCCTGCTGCTGTTGGCCGCAGGCGTGACCATTGCCTGGGCGCAGACGACTGTGCTTCGGCCCGGAGATGCACGCCCGCAGGCGGGGCAGCTCCAGGGAACGCCCTCCCCCGTGCAGCTTCAATTTCCCACCGCCACCGAAACGCCCGGTCCGCCGAGCGAAACCCCGACCCGCACGCCTACCTCGGCAGGCCGCCCGATGGTTGAGGCCATTTCGGACGCCACCAACGTGCGCGCTGGGCCGGATATCAACGAGAGCCGCGTTGGGACGATTTTCCCCGGCACCAAATACGCCGTATTGGGCCGCCGCTTTGACTGGTACTGGATCGAGTTTGCGGAGACACCCGCCGGGACCGCCTGGGTCTACAAAGACGTGGTCACCCTGAGCGGCGAAGCATCGCAGATTCAGGAACTCGAACTGGAGGATATCCCGACGCTGGACCCGGTGATCGCCGCCGAGCAGCAAACCGCCGCCGCCATCACGCAAACGCCCGGCGCGATAGCGTCGCTGACGGCGCAGGCGCTGGTCACGCCCACCGGCATCTTCACGCCCGGCCCGGATCAAGGCCCGACGCTGATTCCCGGCCAGCCGCTGCCGACGTTCACCTTTCCGCCCTACACGCCGACTCCGGTCGTGATCCCGAAAACCAACCCGCAAACCGCCGCCGAGAGCGACGGCATCCCGCCGATTCTGCCGATCCTGGCATTGGGCGCGGTTGGGCTGCTGGGGCTGCTGGTCGCGTTCATGCGCCGGTTGTGATCGTCACGCGCGCCCGGTTGCACCATTACGCCCGTGCGATAACGTCCAACACGACCAGCGCCGCTGCGCCGGTCACGAGTCCGGCGATGACCCACGCCCGCAGCGCAGGATCGGCGCAGAGATCGCCCTCCGCCGGGCGCGGCGTGCGGAAGCGGATCGCTTGCAGTGCCACCACTGCCCCCAACAGCCCCAACACGATGACCGTCAGCCAGGCCGGATCGAGATAGTCCTTGCCGTAGAATTCGCGGAACAGGTCGTCGCGCCACCTGAAACTGGCATAGGCGAACGCGCCATACGCGGCGAATCCGGCCCACCACGACCCGGTGAGATACACGGCCTGCGCCGCCACCAGGCCGATCACCACGTAGCCGCCCCATGACGCCAATCCCCAGGGCAGCGCGGGCGCGGCATTTTGCACGGCGGTCACCGCCCAGAATGTGCCCGCCACCAGTCCCATGACCCACGCCGCCCGCCAGCGCCCAAGCGCCGCGCCCAACGCCGGTTGCAGCAGGCCCCATAACAGCCAGCCTTCGGCCAGCGGCAGCAGCACGACCGCCAGCAAAATCTCAAGCTCATACGTCACCGGCGTGAGATCCAAACCCAGCAGTGAATCGGAGAATTGCGTGATTGGCGTCGGCAGCGCCAGCGCGCCCAGCCAGCGATCCAGCCTGTAATTGGTCAGGTCCATCAGCCACCAGGCCGCCGCCCACAGGCTCAACGCGGCCAACGCGGCCAGCGCCAGCACAACCGGCTCCGGCGCGGGACCATTCACCGCCCGGAATCCGATCCCGGTCAGCCGCATCACGATCCATGCCGCGCCGCCGACCGCGAGCAGCGTGATCGCGTACCGGGCGAGCAGCGTATCACTGTCCGCGAGCGCCGTCTGCACCACGAACAAGCCCGCCGCCAGCCCTGTCACCGCCCAGAGCGCTGCCTGTGACCTGTACCGCACCGTTGCACCTCGCTTGCCAGATGACTCGCAGCGTCTGGCTTTCA
>CAYMTN010000267.1:0-6726 GCA_964393335.1 uncultured Anaerolineaceae bacterium | reverse complement strand
TCGCGCTCCAACTGGCCCTCGAACATGTCGCTGTTGGGATCGTGGCCGATGAAGATGAACACACCCTCGGTCGGGTAGTCGGTGACCGCGCCCGTTTTCACGTTACGCAGCCGGACCGATTGCACCGCCGTGTCGCCCGTGATCTGCTCGATGACGGTATCCCAGATGAAGTGTATCTTCTCGTTGGCGAAGGCCCGCTGCTGGAGCGTGTGCCCGGCGCGTAGTTCGCTGCGGCGGTGGATGATGTCCACGCGATCCGCAAAACGCGTCAGGAACAGGCTTTCTTCTAGCGCGCTGTCGCCGCCGCCGACCACGACGATCTTTTTGCCTCGGAAGAAAAAGCCGTCACACGTGCCGCAGTAACTGACGCCGTTGCCGGTGAATTCTTTTTCGCCGGGGACGTTCAGGTAGCGCGGCGTCGCGCCGACCGTGACGATCACGGCATCGGCCAGGTATTCGCCGCCGTCGTCGGTTTTGACGGTGAACGGCGTCCCGTTGGAAAAATCGACTTCGGTCACGGCGCTGAACATCTTCAGGCGCGCGCCGAATCGCTCGGCCTGCGTTTTCATGTATTCGACCAGTTCCGCACCGCTCAAGCCTTCGGGGAAGCCGGGGTAATTCTCGATCTCGCTCGTCAGCGACACCTGCCCGCCCAACTCGTACCCGGCGATCACCAGCGGGTTGAGGTTGGCGCGTGCCGTATACAGCGCGGCAGTCAGCCCGGCAGGCCCGGACCCGATGATGATCACACGCTCGTGCTGGACGCCTTCGCCGGGCGCTTCGGTTTTTACGCTGGATGTGTTTAAGGTTAAGCTCAGTTCGTCGTTACCCATGTCATTCCTCGTGTATTGGTTGCGGCTGGGGGGTTGGCCCTGTATCCGTGTCGGGGCGCAGCGGCCCCGCTGTTTGATCGTCCGACAGCTTCTATTATATCTGATGCGCGCAAACATGGTTTGGTCGTGTGTTTTATGAAACTCTTACGGACTGGTGCAGCCAGATTTACGCCTGCGCCTGACCGATAGTATAGTATAACAGCAGTGTTTTGGGCGGGCGGCGGAGAAGGACTGAACAGGCATGACGCGACGAACATCAAGCCGTGACCGGTGGGCAGCGGCGGCGCTGATCCTGCTGGTCGCGGTGGGATTCCGCGTTTGGTTGATCACGTCCGGCGCGTTTTCATTCGACTCCGATGAGGCGATTGTGGGCCTGATGGCGCGCCATATCAACCAGGGATACACCGTCCCGACGTTTTACTACGGGCAGGATTACATGGGCAGCCTGGACGCGCTGCTGGTCGCGCTGGGATTCCGCGTGCTGGGCGAGTCGGTGCAGACGATGCGCGTCGTGCAGCTTGGGCTGTACGTGCTGGCGCTGATCAGCGGCTACGCGCTGGCGCTGACCGTCACGCGCCGCCGCCGTGTGGCGTTGGTCGCCCTGCTGCTGTTGGCGATCCCGACGGCGTTGGGCACGCTCTACACCGGGATCACGCTCGGCGGGTACAACGAGATCGTGATCCTGGGCAATCTCGTGCTGCTGTTCGGCTGGCAGGTGACGGTCGGCGGGCGTCGGGGGGCAGGGCGCTGGATCGGGTTGGGCCTGGCGGCGGGCCTGGGCTGGTGGACCAACGGTGCCATCGTGACGGCCTGCCTGGTCGCCGGGCTGCTGGTGTTGGGGTGGTTCGTGTGGCCGGGCGCAGCAAGCGGCACGCGTAAGGCATCGGGCGCAGCAAACGCCCCTACGACGGCGGGCGCGGCGAACGCCCCTACAATGGTGGGCGCGGCAAACGCCTCAACGGGAAAAAATACAGGGGCGGACAGGTGGACAGGAATTGTTAAGAATGGGAGGAGTCGCCGCTCAAACCTCACCCCAAACCCCTCTCCATCGCATGGAGAGGGGCTTAATCGGCTTCTTACTCCCCGCAGGGTGGAGAGGTGGTCGGGGGGTGAGGTAAACACGCCGGAATCTCGTGATCTTGACGCTTCCCGCATCCCTGTCCGCTCTCGAATGGGAAAGGGCGCGGGGAGGGGCCAGCGGGCGCGCGGCATCCCCTGGCGGGGACTCATGCTCGCGGCGGCGGCCTTCGTGATCGGCAGCGCGCCCTGGTGGCTGTATAACCTGCGGCATGACTGGGCCGCGCTCACATTCCTGACCGGCGGATTCGAGCCAGCGTCCGGTGTCGAGCCGATCTCCCCGGTGGAGTCGCTGATCGGGCTGCTGGTCCTGGGACTGCCCGCGCTGTACGGGCTGCGTTATCCCTGGCAGGCCGGGCTGGCCATCTCGGCAGGGCTGGCGCTGGCGGCGCTCGTGTATCTCGTGCTGGTCACGGACCTGCTGGCGGGCTGGTACGCGCGGCTGCGCCGCATCGAGCCGGACCGGGAGTCACCGGATCGCGCGGCGCGGCGCTGGGTATGGCTGGTGTCCGGCCTGTTCGCGCTGGTGTTCACGCTCTCGTCGTTTTCCGACGCGACCGGGCGCTACCTGATGCCGGTCTGGACTCCGGCGGCGATTGGCGTCGCGCTGGGCCTGGACCGTCTGCGGCGGGCCGGGTGGGCGGCGGCTGGCGCGGCGCTGGCGGTATTACTCGTGGCGCAGGCGGGCAGCGTGATCGACGGCGCGTTTCACGATACCGGCCTGACGCCGCAGCTTGTCGAACGGCTGCGCGTCCCGGCTGCCGACGACGCAGCCGTGCTCGATTTTTTGGCGGACGAAGGGTACACGCGCGGGTACGCGAGTTATTGGACCTCGTTCCGGCTGGTCTTCCGGTCGCACGAAGCCGTGATCCTGGCGACGGCGCTGCCGTATGACGACAAGGGATTTCACGCCGGGAACGACCGCTACCCGCCGTATACCCGAGCGGTTGACGCGGCGGATCGTGTGGTGTGGATCACGCAGAATTTCCCGGCGCTGGACGCCGTGATCGCGGAGCGGTTGGACGCCCGGTCGATCACGTACCGGGTGCGCGCGTTGGGTCGCTACCGCGTGTACACCGATTTTTCCGAGCGTGTCGCCCCGGCGGACGTCGGGCTGGATTCGCCGCTGCCATTCGACGTGATCGATTGACGTATCACCGGAAACCAGGAGTCGCATGAACGATTCCCAACGTTTGACGATACACGCACAGCCGATCACGCGGCGCGAAGGCGTGCAAACCGCGATCCTGTTGGCGGCGCTGGTGCTGGTGGTCAACGTCTCCGTCTTTGTGGGCGGCGAGTTGGCCCCGGCGGCGGACGGTCCCCGGCTGTATTATCCGTTCCAGCATCACGCCTGGACGATGCTGGCGCGCGGCGAGCTGCCTACGTGGAGCAACTTTATCGGCGGCGGTTTTCCGATCCTGGCCAGCTCGCAGGCGGTCATGTTTTACCCGCCGAACTGGCTGTTTGGCCTGTTCCGCACGCCGACCGCCTACAATGCCGTGACGGTGCTGCACCTGTGGATCGTCGGGTTGGGCGCGTACCTGCTGGCGCGTGGTATGCGGATCGGCGCGTGGGGCGCGTGGGTGACCGCGCTGTGTATGGTGTTCGGCGCGTCGATGGCAGCCCGCATCGCGGCGGGGCACATTGGCGAGTTGTACAACCGGGCGCTGATGCCCTGGCAGTTGGCCGCGCTCGTCTTTTTGGCGCGCAAACCGTCCGGCTGGCGTATGCTGCCGCTGGTCATCACGGTCGGCCTGATACTGCTGGCCGGGTCGAGCGGCTACCAGATCGTGATGTACTCCGGCATCGTCTCGGCGGTGGCGGGCCTGTACCTGCTGATCGTGGAGCTTCACGGGGCGGATCGCTGGCGTTTCGCCGGGTGGGGCGCGGTGGCGATCATCGTAGGCGTCAGCCTGAGCGCCGTCCAGACGCTGCCCACCGCCGACCTGTTGGGCCAGGGCAACCGGCAGGCGGGCCTATCCGACGAGGATTTGAACGTGGCCGCGCTGCCGGTTTTTATGGCGTTTGGTTACGTGCTGCCGCACACCTTCGACGATGCGAGCATCCGCGATTACATCTGGCCGGAGTTTGCCAGTTATGCCGGGGCGGGGATTTTGCTGCTGGCGCTGGTCGCGGTACGGTCGCGCCGCCGCGAGCCGGTGGTCCGTTTGTGGGCCGGGCTGGCGCTGGTCTTTTTTGTGCTGTCCTTCGGCCTGCAAAACCCGCTGTACCGCGTGGTGCTGGCGATCTTTCCGCCGTATTCGCTGGTACGCAACCCCGCCCGCCATCTGGCGGTGGTCCAGTTGGCGCTGGCGCTGCTGGCCGGGCTGGGGCTGGACGCGCTGCTGGCGCGACCCCTGCCGCCGTTGGACCGGCGCGGGCTGCGCCTACGGCTGGCCGGGATCGGAATCGCGGCGGTGATCGTCGTGCTGGCGGCAACACGTACGCTCGAAGCGGAAAACAGCATCGACGTGCTGCCCGAACGCCTGCTGCGCGGTGTCGTGTGGTTTGGGGCGGCGCTGGCGGCGTTTGTATGGAGCTTGCAGATCGCGCGGGCGCGGCCATCCCGCCGATCCTACGTGCTGGTGTTGGCCGCGCTGCTGCTGGACGTGGTGTTGTACGCGCTGCCCCTGTTCGATGGCCGCCAGCCGCCCGGCCACCTCGATTACTTAGTGGCGGATCGGTTCCCCGGCAACCCGCGCTATTTTGTCGCGTTCCACGAGGGCGAATCGTCGGAAGCGGTGAACATGCTGCACGCCGTTGACGCGGGCGTGCCGATCCTCAACGTGTATTCGAGCATTCTGCCGGAACGCGCCGTCCGCGCGTCGAATGTGCTGGCGGGCCGCCCGCCGGATACGTACCTGGAGAATCACATCGAGTTTGTGACGGTGGCGCGGCCTGACGTGCTGGACATGTTTGGCGTGCGCTGGCTGCTGATCGAGCCGGATCAACCCGTGTTTGACGATCCGACGCTGCGCTTTGTGCGGGATGACGGCCCGGTGCGTGTCTTTGAAAATGTCGATGCGCTGCCGCTGGTCCGGTTGGTGCCGGACTGGACGGTGGTGGACGGCCCCGGCGCGTCGATTGCGTGGCTCGAACGGCAGGACGTGGATTTCCGCACCCAGGCGGTGATCGAAGGGCATCCCCCGCCGGAAGTTGTCTGTCCGGCTGTGGGTGCTGGTGGAGTTGACGCGGTGGATACGCTCGATCTGGCGGGCGGCGACGTGCGACTCACGGTGCGGGCCGCCGGGCCGCGCCTGCTGGTCATCAACCAGACGTATGTCAACGGCTGGCGCGGCTGGGTCAACGGCGACCCGGCGACCGTCTACCCGGCCAATCACCGCTGGCTGGGGGTGTATTTGCCGTGTGCGGGCGTCTATGACGTGCACGTGCAGCACCTGCCGCGCAGCTTGCAGGCGGGCGCGGCGATCTCGCTGGCGACGGTGATCGGGTTAGCGCTGATCGCTGGCGCGGCGCTGGTCCGGCGGCGATTTCGCGCCTAGCCCGCGATGTTGAACCACGAATTCTGAATCGCCAGCACGTTGCCGTCCGCGCCGACGAGCACAAGCTGGACCTCGTAACTGCCGCCCGGCAGCGCGCCGCCCATGATCGACTCCAGCACGCCGTTAGCCACGCCGCTCTGGTTTTTCCAGTTGTTCACGTCGCCCAGCGTGGTCCAGGTCGGGAAGGGGCCGCCCTTGATCTCGACTTTGTAGAAGCTGCCCTGTCCGGCGGACCAGGTCGCCGTGCCGGTGATGTCGATGTTCTGCCCGGCGGCGTAGGTCTGGCCCGGCGTGGGGGATGTGATCTGCGCGGTGACGCCCGGCGGGACAGGCCCACTGTTGGCCATCGGCTGGGCGCTGAGCATCTGCTCGTTACACGCGAACTGCGGCAGGATGGCGACGCCGTTGGCCTGCGCCCACAAGCGCGCGTAAAAAGCATCATCTTCGATGGGCGGCGGCGTGATGAACAACTGCTCCTGCACGCCCGGCACCAGACTGGCGACCTCAATCGGCACCTGGCAGTAGCGCGGCGGCACGGTGCGCCCGCTGGTATCCGACGCGGCGATGGCGTTCGCCAGCTCCGGCGTCACGGGGTAGACCTGCACGCGAATCAGGCCCGGCTCGACTTCGACCGGCTGCGGCCCGTTGGCGGACTGCGGCGGGACCTGGCTGGGGGCAGGCGCGATCAGGTTGCCGTTCGCGTCCGGCACGGCGGCGGGACCGTCGAGGAACCACTCGGCATAACCGGGATTGCAGCTCGTCGCCGGGTCGCGCAGCGCCGTGCGCGAGATGTTGCAGATCTGGCGCTGGTACACGCCGCCGGGCGGCTGCAAATGCCCGTCGTCGGGCGGGCGCTGGCCCAGTACGTCGAGCAGCGCCTGGTTGCCGTAGATGCCCGTGATCACGCTTTTCCAGATCGGCGCGGCCCCGTCCAGGCCGGAAACGTTGATCATGGCCGTGTTATCCGTGTTGCCCGCCCACACGCCGACGGCGATGTTACGCGTAAAACCAACCGTCCAGTTGTCCTTAAAATCGTTGGTCGTGCCGGTCTTCACCGAGGTCGGCAGGCCGGGCGTATACAGCGGGCTGTTCGCGCCCATCGCCGGGGTGCGCGCGTTGTTGTCGGCCAGAATGTTGCTGATCACAAACGCGATGCGCGGGTCCATGACCTGCTGCCCGTTCGCCAGCACGCTTTTCGATTTATCGGTCAGGTGAGCGGTGGCCGGGCAGCCGCGTTCGTACTCGTAGAGAATGTCCCCGGCGGAATTCGTCACGCACAGGATCGACGTATTCGGCACGTACACGCCGCC
>CAYMTN010000266.1:0-6740 GCA_964393335.1 uncultured Anaerolineaceae bacterium | reverse complement strand
ACGACGTGGCCGCCGCCCTCCGCGAGACCGTCGAGGAGCTCGGCACGGTCGTGCTCGACCGGTGGGAGGAACAAGCGTGGCAGTTTGAGTATTCCCTGACGCCCGAGCGCCAGCCGGATAACCTGCTGCGTTGGGAGGTGAGCATCCCGGCGGGTGAAAGCCTGACGATCACGTACCAATACCGGACCGAGTACTGACACCCTGTCCGCGCACAGTTGGCGGACCAGTTCTACGTTTGCGGCGACCGGTCACCGCCGTCGGTATCGTGAGTTACCGCGCCCGGCCTTCGAGTGACGCCGGGCGCGCTGGCCTTCAAGGGGGCAGCTCCTGCGTGTCGCGGTCGGGGGGCGAGGAACGGCGCAAGTTTTCCAGGCCGGTTTTCAGCCAGTCGAGCGCGTCATCCCACTGGCGTTTGCGGCGGTTGTCTTCCGACAGGCTTTTCTGCGTCATTTCGAGCAGACTGAAGATCGGCTCGTGGCCCCAGGCCGCCGCCAATGGAATCACCTGATTCAGGAATTTGTAGGCGCGCAGGGTGTTGCCCTGTTTGATCCAGGCACGCGCCGCCGCCACGTAGGCGGTCAGCAGGTCGGGCGCGTCTTCTTCCAGCTCGTGGTGGTCGATATCCAGCACAGTGCGGGCGGCGATGGCGCTGTTTTCGAATTGGCCGACCTGCGCATAAGTCACGGCCAGCGCCAGGAACGCGTGCGAGCGCTGGTAGATAGTATGCTCTTTGTGCCAGTCGCCGGGCATCAGGTTCGGGAAGTAACAGTACGCGGCCTGCTCAAGCAGCGGGATCGCGTCGTCCAGGCGGTCCGATTCGATCAGCAGGCTGCCCAGGCCCACGTAGGGCGGGCCGAATTCGGGGTCCATCTCGATGGCAGCGTCAAACGCGGCGATGCTCTCGGCTTCGTAGCGCCGGTCGAGCGACAGAATCTGCCCCAGGTTGTGCAGGACAGCAGGGGTAGACTGTTCGGACGCGGCTCGCCGGAACAGGTTGGCGAACGAATCGTAGACGGCGCGGTCGCTGAGCGACTCGACGATGTCTTCATAGAGGATGGCATATACGAGATCGGGATCGGCGTGAATGGCCTGCACCATCGCGTCGTCGGCGTCGTCGGGATTCCCGTCGATGTCCCGGTACAGGTCGGCCAGGGCAAGCTGTGCAAACGGTAGATTCGGTTTTAGGCGTACGGCCTGTTCGAGCAACTGCCGCCCTTGTTTGACCTGCCCCAGCGCGATCTGCGTCTCGCCCCATTCCGCCGCTACCTCCGGCACGCCCGCGTAAGTTTCCCACAGGGCGCGAAGCTGCTGCTGGGCGGCCTGCGCGTTGTGTTTGGCATCGCGCAGGGTGCGGACCACGTACAGCTCGCGCAGCAGTTCCGGCGATACGGCGGAGGGCTGGGAATCGAACGCCCGGTGGCGTTGGGAGAGCGTGGCGTGTTTGTTGCGCGATACGGCGCTTTTGATCTCGCTGAGAAAACCACGCGCAGTCGTGGGCCGGTCATCCGGTTTTTTGCTCAGCGCGTGCCACAGCGGTCCCTGTAATTCGGGCGGGATGGTCGGGTGGAACTGGTTCAGCGGCAGGGGCGGCGCATCGGAGATAAGTTCGACCAGCGTTTCCTCATCACCGCTGACGTCGTCAAAATCCAGGTAATAATGGCCGGTGACGGCTTCGTACAACACCACCGCCAGCGAGTAAATATCCGACTGCGCGGTGACTTCCAGGCCAAGCGCCTGTTCGGGCGACATGTACAAGAGCGTGCCGGGCTGCGGGCCGGAGGCGTCGTCGTCACAACCGGCGTAGTGCTGGCTGGCGTGGGCCAGGCCAAAATCGGCCAGCTTGAACTGGTTTTCCTGGGCGATCAGAATGTTTTCCGGCTTGATATCGCGGTGAATCACGTTGCGGCAGTGGAGCGTTTCGAGCGCCCGGCAGATGTCCGAGGCGACTTTGAGCAGCGTGCCCCGGTTGAGCGGGCCGTGTTCCGCGACGTAGGTGTGAAGGTCACCGGGCAGGTATTCCATCACCAGGAACAACGAATCACCTTCTTCGCGCAGGGTGTAAATCTGCACGATGTTGGGATGGTTGAGGCTGGCGGTCAGCCGCGCCTCGCGGATGAACCACTCACGCGACCCTTCTTCGGAAAACGCCTGGGGCCGGAGCTGTTTGATGGCGACCGTGCGTAACAACTGCATGTCTTCGGCCTTGTAGACAATGCTGAATCCGCCGTCGCCAATGATATCTTGAATGCGGTATTCACCAATCGTATCGCCAGGGTTGAGCTGCATACCATCCTCGCCAGTGATCTTGAACTGGGCCGAATGCCGGTAAGAAACGAGTTACCATTCAGTATACAGGCATTTCGAGATTTTTGGTTAATTTTTAATTAATTTTTCATCCTTTAATATCACGCAGGTACTAGCACACAGGGACGCCCCAGCGACAACCGGGACGCCCCTGTAATTACGTGCGTGAAAACGGGCTGCTTGTTGTTACTGAAGCACACCCGCCAGCGAAGAACATGCCGGGCACGAGCTGTCCGGGCGGACGATGGCGTAACCGGCCTGCGGGTCGCTGCCCCAGGTGGTGAAGTCCACGTTGAAGACGATCATCAGGCGGACACGGCCACTCTGCGCCGACAGCACGGCGGCCTGCGCCAGCCACTGCGCCTGCTCGGCTACGCTGGTATTCTGCGCCCAGGCGAACGCGGCGGGCAGCGAACCCAGCCCTTCCGGCGAGAGGTAACCAAGCTCGGTGAAGCACGCCTGCTTGCTGCCGAAGGGGCCAATTGCGCGGCTGAGCATGGTGCCATAGTAGCGCGTCGGGTAATTGTCGCGCGGGTCGCCGGTGCTTTGCTGCGGGCTGACGATGCCTTCATTGTAGTGGACGCCGATGCAGTCGGCATAGCTGCCTGCGCCTGCGGCGGCCATCTGCTGCGTGTAGACGTCGTCGTTGCAGCCCTGGTCGGTGCAGCCTGCCGCACCGAAGAAGCCCGTCGGGGCCAGCGCGCCGCTGATCACCAGGGTGTTACCGTTGGCGGCTTTGATCGCGTTGTAGGCTTTGGCGAGCAGCGGTACGTAGTTCGCGCCGTTGATCTGCCCGGCGGGCCATTCGCGGTCGATGTTCATTTCGTTCCAGATTTCGATGCCATCAGCACCGACTGACGCCAACCCGGCTACGTACTGGGCATAGCTGTCCTGGTAGCTGCTGTTCATGATCTGGTTCTTGTCGCCAATGACCGAGAACAGAATCTTGTAACCGGCACCATGCGCTTCGCTGATCAGGCCCGACCCGCTCTGGCCGACGCTGAGCTGCAGCTTGACCCATTTCATCTTGGCGGCGGTGAGGGCGTTACGCGTGTCGGGATACAAACCGGTAACCTGGCCGCCGACCTCAAACGAACCACTCACGGCGGAACCTACAACCGGGGCAGGCAGGTCCGGGTTCGTTGGCTGGGTCACATCCGGCGCGGCGACGTCGGTGACCGCGTCACAGACGGCGATGATCTTGTAGTTGAAGCTGGTGCGCACTTCGTACGCCCGGTTGTTCAACGAGGTGATCACGAACCGCCAGCCGAAATAGATCTGGCGCGGCTGTTCGTCTTCAGCCAGCGTGCGGCAGCTATCGATCCCATCGACGAACTCAAATTCCTCGTAGGTCCACGACCGGACCCAGGTCAGGTCCTGGCCGGTTTTTTCTTCCAGGGCGGTACGTGCGGCGACAAATGCCAGCCAGATCGGGTCGTTGGGCGTGGCGGTCGGCCCTTCCTGGGCCGGTCCAACCGGGTCACCAGGGGAGATGCTGCCTGCGCTGGCCGCCAGCGGCGTCAGTGCCAGCACGATCAAAGCAGCGATCACGGAGTAAATGACAGTGTTACGATTTCTCACAGTGAAGTGTCCTTTCACATCTTATGTTGGTTCGATCTCGGTTACCTGCGGGTAACTGCAATTTCTGGCGAACCATGAGCCGGGCACGTCCAGACTATCCGGCTTGCTCAAACGAGCTATTGTGAACGAAAACGAGTGATTTGTCTACAATCATTTGCCTACGGTTACCTGACGTGACAATCAGTCGCGGGTCAGCGTGAAGCTGTAGCCGCCTGCGATCACACTGCCGCCGGGCGTCCAGACAGCCACAAGAGACGGTGCAGGCCGCATGGGCACGTGCCCTAACAGCGTGGCTGCTTGTGACGCCATATCGATGACATACAAGGCCGCTCCGCTAACTTCTTCGCTGGCCGGATCGAGCCGGATTTCATCACCTGGCGAGGGGGGCGTGACCAGCCGAAACGCAACGAGCAGGGCGCTGCCATCCGGCGACCAGGCGGCCTGGAACGGCCAGGGCAGCAACTCGTCGGGGCCGTCTTGAGTCCGGGCGATCACCGGAATCGCGCTGATGTCACCCGTCGCGAGGTCGATCCAGAAGCCCCACAGATGGCCTGCGTAGTTGCCGATATCCCCGGCCCAAAACGACAGGCGCGATCCATCGGGCGACCAACGGATGGGGGCAAGCATCTGGATTGCGTCTTCGTATGTGTCCGGGTAAATTGTCCGCAGCGCGACCAGGCCGTCGGCGGGCGTGACCAGCCGGGTCCATTCGCCGCTGGCTACGCCCAGGAGCCAGATGCCGTCGTACACGGGATCGAGTATCCTGTGCCGCAGGCTGACCGCCAGGGTCGAACCGTCTGGCGACCAGTCCATGCCGACCACAGAGCCTATGTCCGTCTCATACTCATCGTGGCCGGGCAGCGGCGCAACCTCGCGAATGTCGCCGGATGCCAGATCAACAACTGCGATGGCCGATTCTCCGGCGTTCCCTTCCGGCGTGATCTGTGACCGCTCAACGGCAAGCTGGCCGGTGGAGGAGAATACCGGCTGAGTTTCGATATCGGCTCCTGCTGATTCAGGTTTGAGAACCAACCGCCCGGAGTACCCGTCGTCTGACAGGTTGGTGAACGTCATGGATGGCACATCCACGATGCCCAGGTCGGTATCACTGAAATATTGGAGAGGCAGGCCGACCAGGGCCAGTTTCGTGCTGTCGGGCGACCAGCTCAGCGGGGGATAAAAATCGTTGTTCGGGAAGCTATACGCCAGCTCCCGGTCCAGCGCGAGGCAGCGCTCGTCCAGCGAAACGAGGTCGAGCGTACATATCTGGTCGTCCGGGCCGCCATAGGCGACCTGCCGCCCGTCCGGCGCGAAGAAGACCCGGGTCGGGAGGGAATATTCCTTCACGAGATCGTAAATTGGCCGGACCGACGCCACATGCCACGATCCTTGAGCAGTGATGGTCCGATGCGGCAACAGAGTCAGGGACGCGACCATAATGCCTGCCAATACACCCAATGCAACCTGTTTCACGGTATGACCTCCTGACATAGAAACACAAAAAGACGCCCATCCCAAGTATAGACTGTGGGACGGGCGCGGGCCAACCACTGACCATATGGCGCAGGTCAAGCCGTTTCGGCCTGGCCGCCTTGAAGCTGCGTGGTGTACAACTCATAATAGTGGCCGCGAGCGGCGAGCAGTTCCGCGTGGGTGCCGCGCTCGATGATGCGCCCGTGATCCATCACGATCACCTGGTCGGCGCGTACGATGGTGCTCAGGCGGTGCGCGATGACAAAGGCGGTGCGTCCTTCCAGCAGTTTGCCGAGCGCGGCCTGCATTTGCAGCTCGGTGACCGTGTCAACGCTGCTGGTCGCTTCGTCCAGGATGATGATCGCCGGGTCGGCCAACAGGGCGCGCGTGAACGAGATCAACTGGCGCTGCCCGGTGCTGAGTCGCGATCCGCCTTCTTCCACGTCGGTTTCATAGCCCTTAGGAAGCTGGCTGATGAAGTCGTGCGCGCCGGTTGCGCGGGCGGCGGCTTCGATCTCTTCGGCGGTAGCGTCGAGGCGGCCATAACGCAGATTCTCGTTGATCGTCGTGGCGAAGAGGCCGGTATCCTGCGGCACCCAGGCCATCTGATCGCGCAGCGAGCGCATGGTGATCCCTTTGATGTCATGCCCATCGAACAGGATTTGCCCGTTCTGGGCCTCGTAGAAACGTCCTAGCAGGCGCACCAGGGTGCTTTTTCCTGCGCCCGTGTGGCCGACCAGCGCGACAGCCTGGCCCGGCTCAACCGCGAGGTCGATGTCGTGCAGCACATTGGCTTCGGCGCTGTCGTCCGCGCCACTGGCATCTTTCTGCCCATCGCCGGACGGCTCCGGCCCGGTGGTGATGGGCACGTCTGCGGCAGAGGCGACGCTCTCCGGCCTGGTGTACGCAAAACTGACACCGCGCAGCTCGACCGCGCCCCGGATGCGCGGCACGGCGATGGCGTCGGGGCTGTCGAGGATGTCGGCTTCCGTGTCAAGGATGTTGAGGATACGCTCCCCGGCGGCGGCGGCTTCCTGGAACTGGTCCAGGCGCATCGCGAGATCGCGGATCGGATCGAAGAACAGGTTGAGGTAGAGCAAAAACGCGACCAGCGTCCCGGCGGTCATGTGTCCGTTGAGCACGCTGTAGCCGCCGACGCCAACCACGATTGCCACGCCGACCTGGGAAATGATGTCGATACCGGGCATGAAGACCGAGGCCAGTTGGTCGGCGCGCAGGCTGGCTTTTAGCTCGGTCGTGGCGACGTCGCGGAAGCGGGACTGTTCGCGGTATTCGCGGACGAAGGCCTGGACAATGCGCATCCCGGCGAGGCTTTCTTGCAGCGTGGCCGAGACAATGCCGACCGCTTCGCGCACGGCGCG
>CAYMTN010000265.1:0-6753 GCA_964393335.1 uncultured Anaerolineaceae bacterium | reverse complement strand
TCGTCTTCGCGGCGATGTTCGCGCTGGGCATCGCCATGATCTCGCGCATCGACAATTACGCGGGCGACCTGACGCACATCCTGTTCGGGCAGATTCTCGGCGTCTCCGCTGCGGACCTGCGCCTGACGGTGATTTTCGGGCTGGTCGTGCTGGCGACGGTGACGGTGTTCTTCAAAGAGTTCATGATCATCTCGTTCGACCCGACGCTGGCCCGCACGCTGCGCCTGCCGACTGAGGCGTTCCGCCTGCTGCTGCTGGTGTTGATCGCGGTGACGATCGTCGTATCGCTGCAAACGGTCGGCATCGCGCTGATGGTCGCGCTGCTGGTCACACCCGCCGCCACCGCCAACCTGATGAGCAACCGCCTGCTGCCCATGATGGTGATCGCGGCGCTCATCGGCGCGGCGTCGAGCATCGTCGGCTTTTACGTGTCATACCACGCCGACATCGCCACCGGCCCGGCGATTGTGCTCACCGCGACCGCGATTTTCCTGTTCGTGTTTGCCGAGCAGCAGATCATCCAGGCGGTGACGTTCCAGGTCCGGCGCGTGCATGACCATTGGATCGTGGCCCCGGCAGCGGTCCCATCCCCGGCGGGATCGGGCGAAAAGCCGCATTGATCGAGTCTCCGCAAGCCTTTTTTGAAAAAGGCCTGGCCGAAATCATCACCATTCCCCCGAAAACATGGCATAATAGACCAGCGCGTGAACCCGTGGCGCAACCGTGAACAGCACCCCTGCCACCCAGCAGCCGGTCAAGGAAAGAGTCCTGTGAGAAGCACGCATCTATTTAACGCAGACTGGTTATTCGTTCCCGACGACGTACCCGCCGACACACCCGACGACGCGTTTGAGTCCGTGACGCTGCCGCACAGCACCGCGCTGGTGCCGCATCACAACTTTGGCGTGAGCGACTACGCGTTCGTCTCGACCTACCGCAAACGTTTTGTGCTGCCGGAGCCGCGTAACGGGCGGCGCGTCTGGCTGGACTTCGACGGCGCGATGATCGCCGCCACCGTGACGATCAACGGGCACACGTTCGACGAGTACAAAGGCGGCTACACGCCATTTTCGTTCGACATCACCGAGTATCTCAACGCCAGCGGTCAGAACGTGCTCACCGTGCGGCTGGATTCGAGCGAACGCCCGGATATCCCGCCGTTTGGTTTCGTGGTCGATTACCTGGCGTTCGGCGGCATCTACCGCGACGTGTGGCTGCGTTACGTCGAGCCGTGCCACGTCGAGCAGGTCTTCGTCCGCCCGCAGCATGTCCTAAGCGAGACGCCCCGCCTGGACATCGACGTGAAGCTGGCGAACCAGGGCGAGTCGCCGCGCAATGTGACGGTGCTGGCCAAAGCGCACCGCACCGTGCCGGACGTGTGGGAAGGCGCGTCGGACAGCGCGGCGCCGACCGTCGCGGCGGGCGAGGAATTGACGACGCTGGTCAGCTTCGAGCGCGTCGAGTCGGTCGTGCTGTGGACGCTCGACCAGCCCGTGTTGTACACGGTCGAGGTCGGGTTGTTCGACGACGGCGAGCTGCTCGATTCGGTGATCGTGCGGTTTGGCTGGCGCGAGGCCGAGTTCCGCACGGATGGCGGGTTCTACCTCAACGGCGCGCGGGTGGACCTGATCGGCCTCAACCGCCACCAGACCTACCCCTTCATCGGCGCGGCGGCCCCGGCGCGGCTGCAACAGATGGATGCCGACATCATCAAACACGAGTTGGGCTGCAACATCGTGCGCACGTCACATTACCCGCAGTCGCCCTATTTTCTGGATCGCTGCGACGAGATCGGCCTGCTCGTGTTCGAGGAAATCCCCGGCTGGCAGCACATCGGGGATGCCGCCTGGAAAGCGCTCAGCCTGCGCGACGTGCGCGCCATGATCGAACGCGACCGCCACCACCCGTCGATCATTCTGTGGGGCGTGCGCATCAACGAATCACTGGACGATCACGACTTCTACACGCAGACCAACGCCCTCGCCCACCAGCTCGATCCGACGCGCCAAACCGGCGGCGTGCGTTATTTCATGGAAAGCGAGTTTTTGGAGGACGTCTTCACCTTCAACGACTTTTCGAACGACGTGCTGGAGCCGATCCACACGCCGCACCTCGTCACCGAGTTCAACGGGCACATGTTCCCCACCAAAAGCTGGGACCAGGAAGAACGCGCCGTCGAACACGCCCTGCGCCATGCCCGCATCCAGGACAAACAGCTTGGCATGCCGCGCGTCGCGGGGGCGATTGGTTGGTGCGCGTTCGACTACAATACGCACGTCGATTTCGGCTCCGGTGACCGCATCTGTTACCACGGGGTAATGGATACGTTCCGCCTGCCCAAACACGCCGCCTACGCGTACGCCAGCCAGGTCGATCCCGCCGAGCGCGTTGTGCTCTACCCGGCGACGGTGTTCGCGCAGGGCGAGCGCAGCGTCGGCGGGTTCAACCCGCTGATCGTGTTCAGCAATTGCGACGCGATCAAGGTTCACGTGGAGGACGACTACATCGGGCGCTTCGAGCCGGACCGCGCCACCTACCCGCACCTGCCGCACGCGCCGTTTACGGTCACCGGCTTTTCGACGATGTGGGGGGGCGCGCAGCGCTCGGACCTGCGCATCGTCGGTTACCTGAACGGCAGCGCCGTGATCGAGCACCGCATCGCCGGGGACGGGCTGCCCGCCGCGCTGGAACTGCGTGCCGATTCGGAGACGCTGCACGCCGACGGCGCGGATATGACGCGGCTGGTCTTCCGCATCGTGGACCGCTACGGCAACCGCCTGCCCTATTCGCAGGCCGTGATCGGCTTTGAGGTGGACGGCCCCGCCGACCTGATCGGCGAGCAGCCCTTCCCGTTGATGGGCGGGCAGGCGGCGCTGTTCGTCAAAGCGCGGCACGCACCGGGCACGGTCACCATCCGCGCGACCACGCCGCGCCTGCCACCGGCCTCGGTGACGATCACGCTGGTGGGAGTTTAGCGGCCATGCGACGCGCAACGCGAAGACGCGATCTGCGTATACTTAGCAGAGTGTAATTGCGCTGCGCGGCAGGCACTGAGTCGGGGGAGAAAACACCAATGGATTTTGTACGGGCGATGAGTTTTCCGTTTGACGACGACGATTGGATCGTCAAGATTCTGATCGGCACGCTGCTGACGCTGGTCGGATTCGTGCTGCCGTTTATCCCGTTGGGCTACCAGATCAACGTGGCCCGCCGGGTCATGCGCCGCAGCAACCGCCCGCTGCCGGGCGGTGACGAGATCGGGCAGGTGATCGCCGATGGGCTGATGGGATTCATCGGCGGCCTGATCTACGCGCTGCCCGCCATCCTGTTGGCCTGCCTGATCGTGATACCGGGCAGCATCCTGGGCAACTCGGACGTGGGCGGCCTGCTGCTCGCCTGCCTGACGGTGTGCGTGAGCGGCTTCATGATCCTGTACGGCATCGTGGCCGGGGGCATGTACTGGATGGGCGTCATCCGCTACGCCGAAACCGGCAACTTTTCGGAATTCATGCGCTTTGGCGCGCTGTGGCAAGACGTGCGTGACAACGTCGGCACGCTGCTGATGCTGTTGGTATACGGCATCGTGGTATCATTGATCATGTCGGTGGTGATACCGATTGCCGCGCTGACGTGCATCGGGCTGCCCGCCGCCATTTTTTACACCCAGGTCGTCACCGGCCACCTGGTCGGACAGGCCGGGCTTGAGATAACCGGCGCGTAGCGCGCCTGCGGAGGATGATAACAATTTTATGCGCGACAGCACTCGTCTGATCGGTACCCTGATCATCTGGTTAGCCTTCACCATCACCGTCTCCACGACGTTTACGACGGTCACCGGGCCAATGGCGCGCGCCAGCGAAACGACCCTGGTCGTGACGGCGGTCACGTTTGCGCTGGCGGCGCTGGTCGGCACGCTGGCAGTCTGGCTTGGCGGCGAGCGGGCCGCGCAGGACACCGAAACCGTATCCCGCAAAGCCAAACGCGTCCAGAGTAACCGCCTCGAACGGCTGATCGAGGCACTGGACGACGACGAGATTTATGACCTCGAAGCGCTGCTGCTGTCACGCGACCGTGACAGCGCCGGGCGCGATAACGGCGTGGCCCGCCGCCGCCAGGATGTTTGAGAGCAGATAGGCGATTTTCATGCGTGATCTGGCACGACTGTTTGCAACCGTCATCATCTGGATCGGCTTCCTGGGGCTGACGGGGGCCGCCCTGACATCCCCGACCGGCGCGATTGCCAACGCCAACAGCGCGGCGATTGTCGGCATGATGGCCGTCACTGCCGCAGCGGCGCTGGCAGTGACGTATGCCGTGTGGCACAGCGGCTTTCAAGGCAATCGGGAACGCGACGACATGGCGCGGGCGCGCGCCCGGCTCAAACAAAAACGGCGGGGCCGCCGCGTCGAAGACCTGATCGACTCGCTGGACGACGACGAGGTGTACGAGCTGGAAGCGCTGCTGCTGGCCCAACACGGCGATCAGGAGCGGCGCGGGTCAGGAGGTCACTAAATGCACGACAGTTCACGCCTGGGGGCCACCCTGATTATCTGGAGCGCCCTGACCGTCATGTTCGGCATCATCGGGGCGATCCTTGTCACGACCAACGCGGAGATCGATTTTTGGGGCGGCGTGTTCTTGTTGATCCTCATCGCCACCCTGACCGAAGCAGCGGCCAAAGGCACGAAAGCGGTATGGCGGGCTGCACCCGGCCAGGACGCCGACGACTCCGCCCGCGCGCTTGCCAAAGCCAAACGCACCCGGCTGGACCGGCTCGAGCGGCTGGTGGATTCCCTGGACGACGACGAGATTTATGACCTGGAAGCGCTGTTGTTAGCGGAACACGAGGGACAGCGGGTACATTCGTGATCGACCTGGGACGCGCGCTCAAATACCCGTTTTCCGGGCAAAACGCCGTCACGAAGTCGATCATCGGCGCTTTGATGGCGCTCTTGCTGCCGCTGTTTTTTTTGACGGGGATCGTGCTGCTCGGTTACCAGCTTCGTATCATCCGCGACGTGCTCGACGGGCGCGACGACGAACTGCCGGATTGGGAATCCCTGGGCAGCGATTTCGTGCGGGGACTCGTCGTGTTTGCGGGCACGCTGGTGTATTACCTGCCGGCGTTCATCCTGGTCGGGCTGGCGGCGTCGCTGGCGTTCAACATCCTGTCCGGCCTGAACCTGTACGACATCGTGATCACGCAAGCCAGCACACCGGCCATCGACCGGGGCAAACTCTCGATGATCCTGGTCTGTTTTTCGCTGGCGCTGATCTGGCTGGTGCTCAGCGCGCCGCTGGTGATGGCCGCCATCGCGCGCTATGCGGAAACCGGGGAATTCTCCGCGTTTGTCAACATCCTCGACTGCGCCGACGCGGTGTGGGCGCAGCGCAGAGCCGCCGGGCTGTTGATGCTCAACCTGTTTTTGCTGACGCTGGTGACGCAGGTCGTCTCGGTGATCGCGTCCTCGACGTGCCTGCTGGGAGCCTACATCCAGTTCGCGAACTTCGCCGTGATCAGCCACCTCAACGGGCAGTGGGGCGCGCACCTGCGCGATCATCGCCCGCGCCCCAGCGTGATCCGCCCGATCAAACCGCCCGTGCGGCGGTAGCGCACAGCGCCGCGCGTTAGCTCTGCCGTTCGACGATCACCGCCGTGCCATAGGCCAGCACTTCGGTCATGTTTTCGGATAACTCGGTCGCGTCATAACGCACGCCGATGATCGCGTTCGCGCCCAACCCGTCCGCATGTTCGGTCATCAAATCAAACGCTTCGCCGCGTGTTTCCTCACACAGCGACACGTACTCGTCAATCTTGCCGCCGACCAGGGTCCGCAGCCCGGCAGCGATCTGCGGTCCGATCCCGCGCGCGCGCACCGTCACGCCGCGCACGACGCCCAGGTTCCGCGTCACGCGGTAGCCGGGCAGGTCAAATGCAGTGGTCGTCATGTTGTGGTCCATCAACCGTTCTCCTTGTCTCCTCGTTCGCGCATAGGGGCGGCATGCATCAGGCGTGGTCCGTATCCAGCAGAATCGTCACCGGGCCATCGTTGTGAATCTCAACCTGCATCCGTGCGCCGAACACACCCATCTCGACGCGCCCCACCCCGGCCCGGCGCAGCATCCCGGCGAAACGCTCGATCAGCGGCTCCGCGATCTCCGGCGGCGCGGCGTCCGTGAAGCTGGGACGGCGGCCCTTACGCGCATCGGCATACAATGTAAATTGCGACACGACCAGGCAGCCGCCGCCCACATCCAGCAGCGACAGGTTAAACTTTCCCCCGGCGTCTTCAAATACGCGCAGCCCGGCGATTTTACGCGCCAACCACTGCGCCTGTTCGTCGCCGTCGTCGTGCCCGACCCCGACCAGGATCACGAAACCATGATCGATTGCGCCGGTCACCGCCCCATCGACGACCACCGATCCGCTGCTGACGCGCTGTAACACCGCCCGCATGGTTGAGCTTCCTTCCTGTGCTGGTGGAAAAATGCCTTACAACCTATCCATAAATTACTGGGCGCAGCAAGCAGCGCCCCTACCAAAATGAATTTACGGGTAGATACCTGGTGCAGGTTTGATGCACATCCTTTGAATGTTGGGCGTTGTTTGCAGCGCCCCTTGTATGCTATGGAAAAACATTCAAACCATCAAATTCATGCGTGTACTAGTACAGACCGGCGGAAATAACACGCGGGTTTTGGTGGGGCGTCCCATACCCCACCACCTTTTGAAAAAGGTGGGCCAAAACTTTG
>CAYMTN010000264.1:0-6780 GCA_964393335.1 uncultured Anaerolineaceae bacterium | reverse complement strand
GTCTGCGCGGCCAGTTTGACCAGTTCGCGCTTGTTGCCGCGCTTGGGCACCGTCAGCTTGACCTTTTTGCCGCCGCGCCGGTCGTGCAGCCACTGCTCGATGATGCGGGCTTCGGTTACGTCGGCGGGCAGCACGACCTCTTTCGGGATGTCGGTCGCGTCCTGGTAGAACTGCGTCAAAAACGTGCTGACGATGTCCTCGGCGGCTTCGTCTTCGGTGCCTTCCAGCGCGAAGTACTCGCTGCCGATCAACCGCCCGCTGCGGATCAGGAACATCTGCACGACGGCGTCGCTGCCTTCCTGGGCAAACGCGATCACGTCCTGATCGGCCTTGATGTCGGCCACCAAGCGCTGGCGCTGCGAAATCTGCCCGACGACCTGCACCCGGTCGCGCAGGATCGCGGCTCGCTCAAAATCGAGCGCCTCGGAGGCCGCGTCCATCGCCGCGCGCAGGTCGCGCAGCACGTCGTCGGCGTGCCCGCTGAGCACACGCATCAGGCCGTTGATGCTGTCCCGATAGTCGTCCTGGCTCTGCGCCCCGATGCACGGCGCGCCGCACAGCTTGATGTCGTAATACAGGCACGCGCGTTGATCGTGCCCGGTGATCTCGCGGTCGCACGTCAAAAAGGGGAACGCTTTGCGCAGCACGTCGAGCGTTTCACGCACGCCGCCCGCCGACGAAAACGGCCCGAAATAGCGGTGCCCGTCGCGCCGGTCGATGCGGCGCGTCATCTCGACGGTGGGAAACGGATCGCCGGTCGTCACGCGGATGTACGGGTAACGTTTGTCGTCTTTGAGCAGGATGTTATAACGCGGCTTGTGGACGCGGATCAGCTCCGCCTCGGTGATGAGCGCCTTCAGCTCGTCGCCGGTCAGGATGAACTGAATGTCGGCGGCGTCGTGCCGAATCTTCAGCACCTTGGGGTCCCAGTTGCTCGGCTGGAAGTAACTCCGCACGCGGCTGCGCAGGTTTTTCGCCTTGCCGACGTAGATGATCGTGCCGTTGACGTCTTTCATCTGGTAGACGCCGGGATCGGTCGGCAGGTGGTCGAGAATATCTTGAAGGTGAGCGGATGGTTGGTAGTCGGCCATAGGGTCACGAATTCTCACGTGTCACGACGATGCATGGCACGATGATAGCACGTTTGTGCGGTATTTTCCTCCCCCAAATGGGCGGTTACCGCACGCCGAGACCCAGCGCCACCTGCTGCGCTTTGCGCAGATCGTTCACGTCGAGCACGGTCTGGCCCTCGACGGTCATGTAGATCGCGTTGATGTTGACCCCCGCCTGGCCCAGCGCCCGCGACAGCCGCGCCAGCGATCCCGGCTCGTGGGCCAGCCCGACGACCAGCACGTCCTGCGCGGTGTAATCCAGGGCCGCGTCGCGCAGCGCGTCGATGGTGGCATCGGCGCTGTTGGTGATGAACTGCACAATGCCCGTCGTCGGGCAGGGCGTCGCGTGGATGGCTACGATATTCACGGCGTTTTTGGCGAGTACTTCGGTCAGGTCGGCCAGTGCGCCGGGTCGATCTTCCAGCAGGACGGTAAATTCAGTCGCCATGGTCAACTCCTCATAGTCTCAGTGCGCCCAGTATCTCTCACCCCCGCCCCATCCCCCTAAGTATACGTGCAACTGTCGCTGCGAGGAAAGCGTACTCTTGGGTGATCTGACCAAGCGCTGGATTGTTTGCTCTCTCCGATCAGGTGCACTACACTTGGGGGCACGTGGGTGACCGGCTGGTGGGATCAAGGACTGACGTGAATCACGCAACCTCGCCTCATATTCCCGTGTTGTTGGACGCGGTGTTGGAATCGCTGCGCGTGGCCGATCACGCGGACGGGCGGTTTGTCGATGGCACGCTGGGTGCGGGCGGCCATGCTGCGGCCATCCTCAGCGCCGCGCCGGACGCGCGCCTGTTGGGGTTGGACCGCGACCCGGCGGCGTTGGTGCTGGCCCGCGAACGGCTCGCCCGGTATGGCGAGCGCGTGACGATCCGGCACGCCAGCTACGAGCAAATCGCGGACGTGGTCGCGGTGTGGCTCGGCGCGGAGTCGCCCGGCGTCGATGGGATTTTGCTCGACCTGGGCATCTCGTCGATGCAGGTTGACGACGCGGCGCGCGGCTTCGCCTTCATGCGCGAAGGCCCGCTCGACATGCGCTTCGACCCGTCGTCGGACGGCATCACGGCAGGCGAGATCGTCAACACGTGGCCCGCCGAGGACATCGCGGACATCCTGTTCCGCTACGGCGAGGAACGGCACAGCCGTCGCATCGCGCGTGCCATCGTCCAGGCGCGCCCGCTGGTTACGACGCGCCAGCTTGCCGGCGTGATCGAAGCGGCGGCGCGCGAGCCGCGCGGACGCGGCCCCCGGCAACGCGGCTCCAGGCCGCACATCCACCCGGCGACGCGGGCATTTCAGGCGCTGCGCATCGCCGTGAACGACGAATTAGGCGCGGTCGAGCGCGTGCTGCCTGCCGCGATTGGCCTGCTGCGGCCCGGCGGGCGGCTGGCCGTGATCAGCTTTCACAGCCTGGAAGACCGCATCGTCAAACAGACGTTCAAAGATGAAGCGACCGACTGCATCTGCCCGCCTCGCCAGCCGGTGTGTACCTGCGGGCACCGGGCGCGGGTGACGCTGGTCACGCGTAAACCGGTCCAGGCCGCCGACGCCGAGATCGCCGCGAATCCACGCAGCCGCAGCGCGCGGCTGCGCGTCGTCGAACGGCTGTAATCGTAATTGGTCGCTCACGAGGTTGTAGTATAATCAGACTCACGCAGATGAACGCACGAGGTGTTGGCCGTGTTGGGCCATTCGATACCGCCAACCACGATGCAGCAGTAGGGCTATGAGCAGCAATAACCAGCTATCACGGACATCCCATACCGTTGCCGAACAGCCCTGGCGCAACCAGACCCAACTCGTAGCGACTCTGGCGCTGGTCGTGGTGGTGGGCATCATCATCGGGGCGTTGTACCTGATCCAGACGACGACGACCACGACCACCGCCCGCGAGCTGGCCGAAATGGGCGACCAGCGCGCCCAGTTGGAACGCGATAACGAACGCATGCGCGCCGAGATCGCCGGGTTGCAGAGTCTGCCGCGCGTGATGACGCGGGCTGCCGAATTGGGTTTTCACGAAGCCCGCGAGGACGAGATTCAGTATCTGATCGTCGAGGGTTACCGGTATGACCGGCCCAAGTCCACGCTGACGCCCACACCGGCCCCGGCCCAGGCGGAAGAAGAGATTTACGACGAAACGTTAAGCGGCTGGCTGCGCAAACAGTGGCACAGCCTCAAAGAACAGTTCGACGCGTGGCGCAGTGAGTGACATTCGGATGCCGTTTAGCGTGGTCCGTTTACTGCATTCCGTTTACCGTAATCCGTGAACAAACGGGGCACGCTCAACGGAAAACGGTTAACGGTTCACTGTCAACGGTTAACGGTTTACTACCGACGGTCAACGGTTCACCGTCAACGATTCGCGGGGAAACAACAGCATGTCACACGACGACATCTTACACAGGCGGCTGACGCTGCTCAGCGTGGTGCTGATCGGGATCAGCTTCGTGCTGCTGGCGCGCCTGCTGTCGTTTCAGTTTTACATGGACGCCAAAACCAAAGAGACGCTCGAAAATAACCGCGAAAATCGCCTGTACCAGACGGTGGAAGTGCGGCCCAACCGAGGCCTGATCTACGACCGCAACGGGCACCTGCTGGCGACCAACTCGTTTGAGTACCGCGTCGGCATCAGCCCCAACCAGATCATCGACCGGCAGCAGATCGCCGCGCAGCTTGCCCCGCTGATCGGCATGCCGGAAAACGAGCTGTTCCACCTGCTCGAACCGGACGAAAACGGCCTGTACCCCGGCTACGTCCTGCTGGCGAGCCGCGTCAGCTTTGAGGTCGGGCAGCAGATCGCGGACCTGGACATCGATGGCATGGTGCTGGAGCCGCTGCCGATCCGCATCTATCCCCAGGGCGGGCTGACGGCGCAGATCGTCGGTTTCTTTGCCGGGTCGGAGGACACGAAAGAGAGCCGGGGCTACTACGGGGTCGAAGGCTTTTACCAGACGCTGCTGGCCGGGCAGAGCCGCCGCGTCACCACAAGCAGCATCCCGGTGCTGGAAGAAAGCGACCCCCAACTGCCGAGCGTGCGCGATGGCATCAGTATCGTGCTGACCATCGACCGCGACCTGCAATATCTCGCGCAGGACATACTCGATCAGGCCGTCGCGCGATACGGGGCGACCGGCGGCACGATCCTGATCATGAATCCGCGCAACGGCGAAATCCTGGCGATGGCGAATTATCCGCAATTCCAGCCTGAAGATTTTTCGCCCGAAAACCTGGAGTTGGCCTCTAACCAGGCCGTGAGCCAGATTTACGAGCCGGGGTCCGTCTTCAAAGTGGTGACGATGGCGCTTGCGCTGGACGCCGGGACACATGACCTCAACTGGTCCTATTACGACCCCGGCTGCTTTGAAGGCGGCGGCATCCCGATCTGCAACTGGGACCGCGCCAAACACGGCAATCCCAGCTTTGCCGACGTATTTATCCAGTCACTGAACACCGGCACGGCCACCATTTATAAAGAGATCGGGCCGTATACGGTCTACCCCAAGCTGCGCGACTTCGGCATCGGCAGCCCGACCGGCGTGGACCTGGAAGGCGAATCGCCCGGCATCCTGATCGAACCCGGCGATCCGTTGTGGAACGAGGCGACCTTTTTGACGACGAGCTTCGGGCAAGGCGTGGCCGTCACGCCGCTGCAAATGCTGGTGGCGACCAACGCCATCGCCAACGACGGGTTGATCATGCAGCCGCACATCGTCAAGGCGCGCATCGACGGCGATGAAATCATTGTCACGCAGCCGTCGGCCAGCCACCGCCCGATCAGCGAAGAGACGGCGCACACTGCGCGGGACATCATGGTGCAGATCGTCAAAGACCCGGCCAGCGAGGATGATTACAGCTTTCCGAACTACAACGTAGCAGGCAAAACCGGCACCGCTGAGATTCCGACCGCCGGGGGTTACTATGACCCGACCGGCTCGATTGCGTCGTTTGTGGGCTTTTTGCCCGCCGATGATCCGGTCGTATCGGTGCTGGTCAAGCTGGACCGCCCCAACGGGTACTGGGGCAGCAAAACCGCCGCCCCCACCTTTCAAGCGCTGGTGGACCGGCTGGTCGTGTTGATGGAAATCCCGCCTGACCGGCTGCGCGAGCAGCTTGTCGCGCAGGGTGGCGAACCGTTTGATCGCGAGTATTGATTGATCGGGAAATCAATTAGATATGGCAGGTTAGCAGGGGTTTTTGGGTGGGGGAAGTAGTGGTATCATACGCGACGAGTCGCACCTGTTTGGGCCAATACCACCAACGGACGGGAATTTTGACGCGAAGCGTCCTGATTCGCACTGGTTGCTGAAGATGGCATACGGACCCGGCTTGAACCTTTAAGGGAGACGATTACTTATGAGCGGATCGATCAGCCCGCACGACTCACATATTCTGGTCGTCGAAGACAACGTACCCAACTTTGTCTTGATCGCCCGGCTGCTCGCGCACATGGGCGTGAATCACTGCGAATGGAAAACGAGCGGTTGGCAGGTCGTGCAGTTTGCCGATACGCTGCCCCAGCTTGACCTGATCCTGATGGACATCCGGCTGCCGTACGAGGACGGCTACCAGGCGCTGCGCAAGATACGCAGCCATACCCGCCTGAAAGATACACGCGTGGTCGCCGTCACCGCCGAAGCCAGCGAAGACGAAATGCACAAGGCCCAAAACGCCGGGTTTAACGGGTTTTTAGGCAAGCCGCTCGATCCCGATCGTTTCCCGGAACAGATCCGCCGCATCCTCAACGGGGAAGCGGTGTGGGAGTGGCGCTAGCGGGCGGGACGGCGTGCCGCGTAATTTGACAAGCACTCACCGCTCTGGCACAATCGCCGGGCTGGCGACAGCGCCTGAAGGAGTTCGCGCCCGTGCTGGGAACGGGCCGCGCCGCGCCGCACCTGACAATACGCCTACCAACGTGGATACAGCCGGTTCATGACGCCTGAATTGCCTTTTTCGCTCACCCTGGGGGCCATCACGTTTCTGCTGACGGCGATCTGGGGCGGGCCATTTGTCGAAATCCTGCGGCGGCTGCACGTCGGCAAACAAATCCGCGAAACCGGGCCGCAAAGCCACCTCGTCAAAACAGGGACGCCCACGATGGGCGGCATTTTGATCCTGGTACCGGTCGTGCTGATCACGCTGGGACTCAACCTGGCACGCCTGGTCCAGGAAGAACTGACCGGGTCCAGCATCCTGCTGCCGCTGTTTGTCCTGCTCAGCTTTGGCATCCTGGGCGCGATCGACGACCTGGAAGGCATACGCGGCGTGCACGAGCGCGGCGAAGGGATGCGGGCCCGCACCAAGTTTGCCGTGCAGACCATCCTGGCGATCATCATCGCTGCGACGATGGCGTTTTTGGGGGGCGGGTTTCAAAATGCCAATGGCGTGTACATGCCACTTTTCCCCGATTTTATCAAGCTGCCATCTTTCCTGTGGATTCCGATTGCCGCGTTTATCATCGTCAGCGCCAGCAACGCCGTGAATATCTCGGACGGGCTGGACGGGCTGGCGGGCCTGATCACGGCCAGCGCATTCGCCGCCTACGGTGCCATTGCCGACCTGCAAGGGCAAACGTTTCTCGTGCAGTTTTGTTTTATCATCGTGGGCGCGTGTTTCGGCTTTTTGTGGTACAACGCGCACCCGGCGCAGTTGTTCATGGGCG
>CAYMTN010000263.1:0-6787 GCA_964393335.1 uncultured Anaerolineaceae bacterium | reverse complement strand
AACAATGGAATCCTATCACTGCGAGAGCTGCCATGCAAGCTGCGGTGATTGCCATATCAGCCAGCCGAACTCGGTTGGCGGTGGGCTATTGGAGGGTCATACCTTCGTACAGACTCCGCCGATGAGCCGGACCTGCACCGGCTGTCACGGCAGCCGCGTCAAAAATGAGTACTTCGGGCTGAACGAAGGGCTGCCGGGTGACGTTCACCTGCGGCAGGCGCGGTTGGCCTGCACGGATTGTCACACCAGCGACGAGATGCACGGCATGGGCGCAGCCGCCGACGAAATCAGCCGCTATGATGGCGCACCCGATCCAAGCTGCGAATCGTGCCACGAGGACCAGGTCGGCGTCGGATCAGGCATTCTGTTGCACGAACTGCACGGTACGGAGATCATCTCGTGCCAGGGCTGCCATAGTGTCGCCTATACCAACTGCTCCAACTGTCACGTTGACCGCACCGAAGACGACATTCCGTTTTATTCGGTCGAAGCGCACGAGACCGCTTTCTACCTGGGCAAGAACCCGCTGCGCAGCGCTGACCGCCCCTGGCGGTATGTGCCGGTGCGCCATGTCCCGGTTGACGTGAACTCGTTCGACGCCTACGGCGATGACCTGCTGGATAACTTCCTGAGCCAGCCTACCTGGACGTTTGCGACTCCGCATAACATCCAGCGGCAGACACCGCAGACGGAAAGCTGCACCAACTGTCACGGAAACGACGACATCTTCCTGACAGAGGACAAGGTAGCTGAAGCGGAACGGGCTGCGAACGCCAGCGTGATCGTCGATAGCGCCCCACCCCTACCGGCGAACCTGGGGCAGATTCTCTCTGAAGCGTCCCAAAACGCCGGTCAGGCCGCGCCAGAAGCAACGGAAACAGAAGCGCCAAGCGGCGGGGATGGCGGTTTCTGGGGCGGCGACGCCGGACCTACCGCCGAACCGTCCGGTGGTGATGCTGACTTCTGGGGCGGCGACGCCGGACCTACCGCCGAACCGTCCGGCGGCGATGCCGACTTCTGGGGCGGTGACGCCGGACCTACCGCCGAACCATCCGGCGGCGATGCTGACTTCTGGGGCGGCGATGCCGAACCTACCGCCGAACCGTCCGGCGGCGATGCCGACTTCTGGGGCGGATAAACCTGCCCAACGGCCTCTAATGATCCGTTTGTCACTAAAAGGGGAGTTAATTGATAACTCCCCTTTATAATCACTTGCTCCATAAATCACAGATTGTTATAATGCTTTCAACGCCAAGCTACAGTGACTATGGAGGATAAAGGTTAGCATGCGTAGGTCTCTTTATGTACTACTTATTCTGGCGCTCATGGTTCCGCTGGCGATTCCGTTTGCCTCGGTCGTAGCGCAGGACGAGGCCGTTCTGGCGCGCCTCGAAGCTTACAACGCCAGTTTGCCCCCGGCGTATGGCAACGTGTCGGTTGACGATCTCGCCGTCGAGATGATCGAAAACCCGAGCCTGACCGTCGTAGACGTGCGGCAGCCCGATGAATATGAAGCCGGCCACCTGCCGGAAGCCTTCAATATTCCACTGCGCGATCTCGCCAAGAACCTGGACTTGTTGCCTGATCTGGATGCCGAGATTGTGGTGTACTGCGGTTCCGGCTTCCGGTCAGCCATCGCCATGACGGCGCTGCAAATCCTGGGTTACACCGACGTGCGCAACATGAAGGGCGGCTTCGGGGCCTGGAACGCTGAAGAATACGCCGTGACCCTCGACCCCGTACTCGCGGAAGCCGTCGAAGCGCCAGAGATCGACCGGGCAGTATGGGACGCAGTGGATTCCGGTCTGGCTGCCATCCCCGCAGGCTGGGGCGCAGTATCCGCTGAGAACCTGAACGTCGAGATGATCGAAAACCCGCCCGACCTGCTGATCGATGTGCGTACCCCTGCCGAATGGGAACAGGGTTACATCGCGGGCGCGGTTTCAATGCCGCTGGAATCCTTCATGAGCTTCGCGGGCGATCTGCCTGGCGATCTGGAATCTAGTATCGTTGTGTACTGCGCGGGGGGGCATCGTGGCAACATGGCTGCAACCATGCTGCGCACGATGGGCTTTACCAATGTCCATAACATGTCGGGCGGCTTCACTGCCTGGGCGACTGCCGGTCTGCCCGTCGAAGGTGGCGAGGCAGCCATGGCCGAGGCATTTGACCTCGCCGGGCTGCTGGATGCGTACATCACGAATCTGCCAAGCAACTTCAATGCCATTCGCGCCGGTGATGTGAACGTAGCGCTGGCCGAGGACCCCTCGATCCTCCTGGTCGATGTGCGGACCGTTGACGAATATCTGGGTGGGCACCTGGAAGGCGCGATCAACATTCCCTTGATCGAACTGACCGATCATCTGGACATGCTGCCCAACCTCGATCAGAAGATGATTGTTTACTGCGGAAGCGGCCACCGTTCGGCGATGGCGATGGTCGTGCTTAACCTGTTGGGCTACAACAACGCGCTCAGCATGTTGGGCGGCGTCAAAGCCTGGACCACAGCCGAACTGCCGGTCACGACCGAAGACACGGCTTATGAGGCCGGTGCGGCCCCGGAATTCGACCCGGTCCTATTGGATTTGCTGGACGCCTACGTGAACGCCATCCCCGCCGGATATTACGCCATTAGTGCAAGCAACCTGAGCATTGCGTTGGCTGAGAATCCGCCTGTTCTGATCGACGTGCGGACCGATGGTGAAGTGGCCGACGGGTTCATCGAAGGCGCGATTCATATCGAACTGCGCAATTTTATGAGCCAAATGGACCAGTGGCCCGCTAACATAAGTGAGCCAATCGTGCTATACTGTGGTAGTGACCATCGCGCCGTTATTTCGCTGGTGGCGATGCAGTTGATGGGATATGAAAACGTCCAGTCACTGGCCGGTGGCCTGCAAGCATGGATCGCTGCCGAGTATCCCGTCGTAACCGAGTAAACGACAGACCGGTCCATAACACGTTTCTTTGGGCCCCAGTACCGGTGTACTGGGGCTTTTCTATTGTGAAAAGGAGTTGGCAATACGGCACGGCGGCACCACCAACGCCAAGAAGAATACCGGGGTGATCTGGCGACAGCGCCCACGAGAAATACCCCCATCGAATGTTGACTGTTGAGGCTTTTTTTTATTCAAAGGAGACCACATCATGCGCTTAAGACTCTTTTTGTTACTTAGTGTAGCAAGTCTGTTTGTCGTGCTGGCGATACCTACTGCCGCACAGGATGGGGAAGAAAACCTGCCAATCATGGCAGATACGGTCGCACAAGTCCGGCAGTTGCGCACCCTGAGCGAGATTCCGGCCTGGGATGCAGCCTGGTCACCTGCCGGCAACCAGCTCGCGGTTGCGACATTGAACGGCGTGCTGGTCTGCCCATGTGATACGTTCGAAAACCCGGAAATGTTGATCGAAGGGATCAACGCGCTGCGAGTGGCGTGGTCGCCGGATGGCACACTGCTGGCAATCGGCACAGCCGGGCCGGGCAAGGTCCTGGTGCAGGATATGACGTCCGGCAAGTTGCTATACGAGGTGGAGGTTGGTGCAGATGTGCTCAGCCTTGCCTTCAGCCCGGACGGGAACCTGCTCGCCGCAGGACTGGCCGAAGGAGACGGCGTCAGCATCATCTCGACCAGGCACGGGGCCGAAGTGATGCGTTACAAAGCGGAGATCCCGGTCGAAACGGTCGTATTCACGCCGGATAATCACACCATAATTTACCCAGTCGCTCGCCAGACGCTGCGCCGCCAGGCCATCGGTGACCAACCGCCGCTTGACCTGCCATTGACCTGCACCGCCACTGACCTGCGCATCAGTCCCGACGGCACCAAGTTGGCAACTACGACCTACGAATGCTGCATGGACATGATCGACCTGCAAACAGGCGAGCTTATCTATCGCAGCGAATGCGGGCAAGCTTTCACGCTCGACTTCAACAAGGATGGCAGCATCTTTACCACCGGCAACCAGGATGGGACTCTGCATTTCCTCGATACGGCTACCGGCGCGCAGCTCGGCACTATCCCCGCTCATGACAGCCAGATCACGCGCATCAAGTACCACCCTGACGGCAGCCGGATCGTCACGGTGGGGCTGGATGATACAGTTCATATCTTCGGTATCCCGCCCAAAGGCGGCACGGCAGCAGCTCCCTGTGGCGTGGAGACGATCCCCGAAGGCTCACCAATCGGTGAGATCGCGTACCACGCCCAACCTGTCGGCGGCGGCGCAGGTTACACGTACAAGGTGCTGGCCTACTGCGGCGATCATAGTATCTTGCTCGAAGGGGCGCTCTCGCCTGCCTGGTCACCCGATGGCACGACGCTCGCATTCCAATACGTAAAGCCGGATACCGGCCAATTGGACGGGCTGTGGCTGGCCGATGAAAATGGGCAGAATCTGCGTCCGGTGCCCAACACTCTGATCCAGGATCGCGCGCCGTCGTGGTCGCCGGATGGCACGCGACTGGTGTTTGAATCGGTCCGCGATGGAAAAAGCGGTATCTTCATCGTGGAGCTTGAGACAGGTGACGTAACTCCCGTGTTATCCAGCAGCCAGGTGGAATACCTGCGCCCGGTTTGGTCGCCAAGCGGCACGGCTATCGCCTACATCGCCCGCCAGATCACCAGCGACGGCGAGCATCGCCGCCTGTACACGGTCAATGTGAATGGCAAGAATCCGCTGCACCTGTCAGATTTCGACCAGGTTTTGAGCGCCAACTGGTCACCGGACGGCACGCAACTGGTCGCGGCGGTCGGCCAGGGCGCGTTTACATCCAGCATTGTAACGGTGGCTGTCAGAGATGGCGCGTCAACGACCTTGACCGAAGGGTTTGCCGACACAGAACCGGTCTGGTCACCAGATGGGGCTTACATCGCATTCGTGCGCGGCGATACCTTGAAGGTCATCCGGCCCGATGGCACCGGTGAAGGCACTTTGATGCGCTTGCCGGAGACATCCGGCAGCACGGGCCTGTCATGGCGTGAGCTGAGCGAATCGCAGTAGCGCCGGGTGCTTTCCGACAACCCGAGAGAAGAACCATCCAAACGGCGATCTCGCGCTTGCCTGGATCGCCGTTTGGATTCATGATCAGCAACATACTACAATCTGAACAAACAGGAGAGACTAATGGCCTTAATTGTCTCCTATCAAATCCCTGGTGGTTCGCGCTACGGCCTGGTGGTTGATGGCACGCTCCACGGGTGGCAGGGCAACCCCTTCACCAGCACGGACTACACCCCTGGCTCCCCGCTTCCAAATGCCGATCAGGTCCGGCTGCTGCCTCCGGTACGCCCCGGCAAAATCGTGTGCATTGGACGCAACTACGCGGCTCACGCTGCCGAACATCAAGCCGCCGTGCCGGATGAGCCGATGCTCTTTCTCAAACCGCCGAGCGCACTCATCGGCCACGAGGACACGATCCAGTTTCGCGCTGGCGTTGGACGCGTCGATCACGAAGCGGAGCTGGCCGTGATCATCGGCAGACAGGCTCGCCGCGTCAGCCGCGAAGCCGCGCTGGGTTTTGTGTTGGGGTATACGTGCGCCAATGACGTAAGCGCACGCGACTTTCAGAACAAAGACGGTCAATGGGGTCGCGCCAAGGGGCTGGATACGTTTTGCCCGTTAGGTCCCTGGATCAACACGCATTTGGACCCATCTGACCTGGCGGTGCGCGCCCTGGTCAATGGCGAGATCCGGCAAGACAGCCGCACCACCGACATGGTTTTTGACGTGCCTGCCCTGATCGCGTTCATCAGCCATGTGATGACACTGGAACCTGGCGATGTGATCCTGACCGGAACACCGGCAGGCGTCAGCCAACTTTTCGACGGTGATGTCGTTAGCATTGAGATCGAAGGGATTGGCACGCTGCGGAATCCGGTCCATGTTTTGCCAGACTAATCGGAACGCAAGGGTGGGTATTCAGAGCGACTGACATTACCCCCTTAGTGCCCAAGCGGGGTATTACTATACGGGCTTTTGTCCAAACTCGCAGAACTACAACGAACTCAACAAAGGAGTGATCAGTGCTAAGTTTAGCTGACGAGCGACAACGCCGCCTCGTACTGGACTCATTGTGGTTGGGTCTGGTCGGGGCGCTTGCCGCTCAGATCTTTATGTTTCTCCTGCATATTGCCCAGGAGTTGCTGCTCGTAGACATCGCCGGGTATAAACCACCGGGGCTGCCCGCCGAAGGGGGCAAGCTCGTTGAGGTGATCGGATCGCACGGCCTGTGGTTGATCCCACTGGTTACCACATTAGGGGGGCTTATCTCCGGCATCCTGGTCTACACGTGGGCACCCGAAGCAGAGGGACACGGCACCGATTCTGCCGTGAAGGCGTTTCACCGCACAGGGGGATTCATTCGCGGGCGTGTATCTCCACTGAAGGCCATCGCCTCAGCGATCACCATCGGGTCGGGTGGTGCAGCAGGCCGTGAAGGCCCGACAGCGCTGATCGCGGCGGGTATTGGCTCGGTGTATGCAACGTTTCGCAAACGCTCAGACGACGAACGGAAACTGCTGGTGCTGATCGGCATGGCAGCCGGGTTGTCAGCCATTTTCCGCAGCCCAATTGGGGCGGCTATTTTTGCAATTGAAGTCCTGTACGACGACATGGAATTCGAAACCGGCGCGCTGTTATACACAATCCTGGCGTCGGTCGTCGCGTATACGGTCAACGGCCTGTTTGACGGTTGGGAACCGTTGTTCCTGGTACCGCCTGATCTGGCAATCTCTCACGCCAACGCCTACCTTGAATATGCGGTCCTGGGCCTGTCCGGCGGGCTGGT
>CAYMTN010000262.1:0-6861 GCA_964393335.1 uncultured Anaerolineaceae bacterium | reverse complement strand
GACAACTCCCGCAAAGCCCAACAGTATCAGACGCCCAACCGGGTTATTCGGGACGTTCCACATGGCAATCGCGTTTTCGGTCCACAAATACGTATCATCTTGCCGAAAGCCCGCGCGCGCCGGCGAAGAGAGCGCCAGGATCACCGACAGAACGATCACAACCCCGACCGCCCCAACCGGGAAAATCCAGATCAAACAGCCTGCTACCCAGCGGTTACCGGCGATTTTGATCCATTCAGCGCGAAACAAATCACGCATGGGGCACTCCCTCCTGAACGACGGCCAGGAAATACTCCTCCAGCGTCTGTCGCTGGCTGGCGACCTCGTATACGTCCACATGCGCCTCGACCAACCGCCGGACCACGTGCGGCACGTCATCACGCGCGGCATTCAGGGTCAGCCACGATCCGTTGGTGCCCACCGTCCAAAACTCGCGCAGCACGTCTGCCGCCCTATCCAGCGGCGACGCTTCCACGCGCAGATAACTCTTACCGGCTAACAGATCCTCGACCATACCCTCGCGCACGATCTCACCCAGGTTGATAATCGCTACCCGGTCGCAGACCTGCTCAACCTCGCCTAACAAATGGCTGGAGAGAAACACCGTTTTGCCGTGTACATCCACCAGTTCGCGGATGAACTCGCGTATCTCGTGCATCCCGCTCGGATCGAGGCCGTTCGTTGGCTCATCCAGAATCAACAGATCGGGATCGGTCAGCAGCGCCGCCGCCAGACCCAGGCGCTGTTTCATCCCAGTTGAATACCCTTTCACCCGCTGATCGGCGCGCTCAGCCAGCCCGACCTGTTCCAGCAAACGGTCGATTCGAGCGGAATCGTAGTGGTTGGCCGTGCGGGCGAGCACTTCCAGATTGCGCCGGGCGCTGAGGAAGTTGTAAAACATCGCGCCTTCCACAATCGCACCTGCTCGCCGCAGCACTTCGTGATGCCGCCGGACGTGCTGGCCGTAAACATAGGCGCTGCCCTGTGTCGGGCGGATCAGATCCAACAACATGCGGATCGTGGTCGTTTTCCCGGCTCCATTCGGCCCTAGGAACCCGTAAACCTGACCTGACTGGATTTCCAGGTTCAGAGTTTTCACCGCGTCGATGCGCTTGCGATGGCGGATGCCGCGCAGCCAAAACGTCTTGCTGAGGTTTTCAACCCGGATTGCAGGTGTTGAGTTGGTCATGCCTGGCTACCCTCGGCAGGAGCCGGAGCATCTGCGGCCAGCAGCGGCACCAGCCGAATCGCCAGCAAGACCTGGTACAGCCGGATGATCAAGGCCATACGCACCGCGCTGTTCACATCCGGATCACGCACGGACGACAGCAGCGAATCGATCAGTGCCTGGCGCTGCCCCGCTGGCAAGTCGGGCTGCGTCTCTGCCGAGAGCTGCCACAACGCTTCGTAAAGGTACCAGACTGCCTGATCATGAACCGATGCAAACTCGGTTTCCCATGCCTTTACGTGCTGCGCCGTCGAGAGCATTTCCAACGTCTCAGCCAGCCCGCCAGTCAACAGGCGCTGAACGGCCCGATCCCGGTCCCGCGCGAAGGCCACCAGCAAGTCTTGCAGCGCAATCACACCAACCGACCCGGCAGCCAGCGCCGCCGCCAGCGAGCTGTATTGCTTGGATGTCAACTTGCTGCGCACGCTGCTCAAATAGCAGTAAAACATGCGTGCCAGGTCGCGCACAGAAGCAGGTATGTCCAGCGCCAGCAAAACAGGGTGCAGCGACCACAAATGATCCGGCGTCGGTTCACGCAGCACACGCTGAAGCAGGTCTTCAAGTGTCATGAGCCGCTACGCCCCCGCCGGAACCGGTACACGATCCAGCAGGTCCGCGATCACGGCATCCGGCTGGATTCCCTCGGCCTGTCCTTCGAAGTTGAGCAAGATACGGTGCCGGAGCGCCGCGTACGCCACGACCTGCACATCCTCAAATGCGACGTTGTAGCGCCCATCCAGCAGCGCATTGACTTTCGCCCCCAGGACAATCGCCTGGCTGCCGCGCGGGCTGGCCCCATACCGCACATACTGGCGCACCAGGCTGTCCGGCGCATGGTCTTCGCTGGGGTGCGAGGCGATCACGAGCTGCGCGATATATTGGCTGACATGCGATGCAATCGGCACCTGCCGCGCCAACTCCCCCATCGCTATGATGCGCGCCCCATCGGCAACTGTCTGCGCATAGGGGACGTCAACCCCGGTGGTGCGGCTCATGATCTCGACCAGTTCATCGATTGACGGAAACAGAACGTCAATCTTGAACAAGAACCGGTCAAGCTGCGCCTCCGGCAGCGGATAGGTACCTTCCATTTCCAGGGGATTCTGCGTCGCCAGCACAAAAAACGGCGGCGCGAGCAGGTAGCGCTCGTTGGATACGGTGACGGTCTTTTCCTGCATGGCTTCGAGCAGCGCCGACTGGGTTTTGGGAGTCGCGCGATTAACCTCGTCCGCCAGCACCAAATTGGCGAATACAGGCCCCGCTTCAAAACGAAAATAACGACGCCCGTCTTCCCCTTCTTCCATGATGTTCGTACCGACGATGTCAGCAGGCATCAGGTCCGGCGTGAACTGGATGCGCGAAAATTTCAGATCGAGCACGTCGGCCAGCGTACGAATCAACATCGTCTTACCCAGACCCGGCACGCCCTCCAACAGCGCGTGCCCGCCCGAAATGACGCACATCAGCACCTGCCGCACGACGGCATCTTGCCCAACAATAACCTTGCCCACCTCAGCGATGATCGCTTCCGCCGTGTGGTGGAAATCGTCTACAGAGATCGGTTCAATGGCAATGGCATCGTTCATATTCGTTTCGTCCTCAAATGGGAAGCTTGACCGATAAAGGGTGTGGGCGACCACCGCCCCCAGCACGACCTAGACCGGAGTCTGCGGGATGTTCGCAATGACTGTGTAACCTTCAGCATTCACCGCCGTGATCGTGGTGGCGCTGTGCACACCGGCTTTGACCAACAAGAACCCGCCCATGAACGGATTCACCGTCTGGTTGCTGCCATCGGCATACATGACCGCCACTGCCGAAATAGACGGGTCCGCCACGCGGCCAAACACGATGGTATACACAGCACCATCCGATGTTGGGAAAAATGTAACGCCTGCGAGCGCCTGACCATCAGGCTGTGGGGCGCAAATCTGAGCGCCGTAACTGGGCTGCCACACGCCGTTTGTCAGCGCCGTCAGCAAAAACCCGACGCACGGACTCCCGTTGGCCGATGAATAGGAAAACCCCTGCAACCGGTCGGGATCACGCGGCTGCTCATACCAGACCTGTAAGTTGTTCGGCGTGTTGCCCCGGTCGCGTATGAACTGCTCGATCATCGGCCAGGACGGAACGCCACCCGCCGCAGGCTGTACCGGCACTGAGACGGCACCCGCCGGAGCCGTTGCTGTGATCGTGCCTTCGTGGGTCGGCTGAATACAACCTGCCAGCACGATTATGGTCAGCACGCTGCCTAACCCGAACCGCCCTATAGTGTTATACACGGATTCGTCTGTCCTTGATCACCAGGGCCGAAACTTACCGTTCTAACGACGAGAAATAATCATGGATCACGTCGCGCTGATCGAGTGGAATGCGACCGCTCTCCAGCGCATCGCTGATAATCCCCTGGTAGTTGCTATACACGCCGGTATACGACAACGACGACTGGCCGCCTGGGTTGGGGCCAAAATCGCCTTCCCGGATGGGCTGGCCGTCGGGCGTGGTACTCTGGCCACCAACATCGATCACATCATCACTCTGACCGCCAATCGTCGAGGGAGCGTATACCGGGTTATATTCTTCGAACCCGCCAGGGGCCGCGTTGTTGGCCGGAATCTCGCCCCCCTCGGATACCTGGCCGGTGGTCGTATCGGTTCCAGCGCCGCCGTCACCCTCTCCAGAACTGGGTGAATTGGCCCCACCCTCCGTACTCCCTTGTTGGCCGGACTGGGTTTGTCCGGCAGCCTGCTCACCCGACGCGCCGCTTTGCCCTTCGCCGGCCTGTGACTGATTGCTTTCATTCTGGCCCGGTCCCTGACCTTCGCCGGAACCTTGATTCTGCGATTGCGAACCCTCGCCTTGCATCTGTTGCGACTGGCCCTGGCCTGTTTCGCCGGGCTGCTGTCCTTCTGCGCCCGGCTGGCCCTGCCCGCTCTCCGATTGACCCTCGCCGCTTTGCGACTGCTGTTGGGGCTGTGAGCCTTCCCCGGCCTGCTGCTGACCTTCCTGACCCGGTTGTTCGGCCTGACTTTGCTGCTGACCGGGCTGCTGCTGGCCCTGTTGCTGGCCTGATTGCTGTTGCGCTTGCTGCTGACCAGCCTGCTGCTGGCCCTGATTCATCTCGCTCGCGGCCTGCTGCTGACCAGCCTGGGCAAGCGCTTGTTGGCTCTGATTCGCCTGCTGCATCGCCGCCTGAGCAGCTTCGGCCAATGGTGAGTCCTGCAGCCGCTGCTGCTGCTCGCGCAGCAGGTCCGCCGCCTCGCGCAAAGCCTGCTGCGCGGCTTCGACATTGCCTTCACGCAGCGCCTGCGCAGCTTCGCGGAGCTTTTGCGCCAGCGCCGGATTCGTCTGCGCTAACTCGTCGGCAGCCTGATCCAGACGTTCGGCCAGGTCCTGCCGTTCTTGCTCCGACAGGTCTTGCTTGCCGAGTTCGTTTGCCAGATCGTCGAGCGCCTGGGCGGTCGCACCGAGATCGGGCCGTTTCAGCGCCTGCGCCATGTTGGATGTCATGTCGGACCCGGCTAACCGGCTGGCCGCATTCTGATAGGCGGCGGCTTGCTCAGAGAGCATGCCGTTGCCCATCTGCTGCAGCGACTGGGCCGCTTCGGCCAATGCAGCGACGGCCTCTTGTTGTGAAATATCCGGCTGCTGGAGAATATCGAGCGCTTCAGCCAGCAGATCGGTCAATGCCTGTTGTTCGGCTTCGCTGAGCGACGGATCATCCTGAATATCCTGAATCGCCTCCTCGACCGCAGCCGCCTGTTCGTCAATAGCCTGCTGCAAATCACGGCGGGCCAGCAGTTCATCCGTCTGGGGATTGTCGGCTAGCAGCAGGTACGCAAACAGCGCCGCCAGCACCACGATCAGCACCAACTCCCTCACGCGCACGCGCGCCGGCAGCCGGGCCGACACGTTCACCCGCCGCGCTGCCTCGACCGCATCCGATAACTGTCGCTCAGCTAAGGCCGCCGGCAGCGGGATCAATCCGGCGGATAACTCCAGGGCTGTGCTGATGCGTTCCTTCAAGCCGAAGCGGTAATCATAATAACGCGCCTGGTAAGCGGTCGACCGTGGCCACAACCAGATCGCCCCCAGGGCACCCGCCACAATCAAAAGCATGCCGATCCCGGTGATCAGCGCGATTTGCTCCGGCAGCAGCCAGGGCCGCATGCGCGCGATCAGCGCAAGCACGATCCCGAACACCAGCCCGGCGATCACGGCGCGCGGCACCCACAACAGGCTGGACACCGACCGGCGGCGGCGATCCCAGCGCTGAGTCTGGCGAGTCAGGTGGATGGCAGTTTGTTCAAGTAATACGGCGCTGTTCATGATGAAGACGCCTCTCTGATACCATTGTACACTGAACGGATGTGCTGCGCCGGGTTATTCATCGATCATGCGCACGCGGCGCACGGCCAGCACAAAAAACACGATTGATAGCACCAGATACACGATAATGAACGGAATCCAGGGTGAAATCAGCGTCACCGTACTGCCACTGCTCAACGTGTAATCAAACGTGGTCACTGTGCGCTGGTTGATCAAGATGTACTGTGTCAACAGGGCTGTCGCCGCCGGGTTAGTGCTAAGAATGGTGCCCGTGACATACAACATGACGATTTGTGCCGAAGAATCCTGCACGTTATCCAGCGAGAAGTTCACGATCAACATGGCGGCCCCTAGAATGATCGGCAGGCCGAACATGATAAAGGCCGCTACCGAATAAGTCAGCACGCTGGCCGAGAGGGTGCGCCGGGTACGTGACGAAAAATACAGGCCGATAGTGCTAAACAACAGAGCCGTAGCCGCCAGAATGATGAACGAGAGTATCACTTCCGTCTCGGCTACCCCGCCAAAGAAGAACGCGATGCTTTGCAGCGGAATCGCCGCCAACAACAGCAGCAGCACGAATAACATCGATGACAGCAGCTTGCCCAGCACAAATGAATATCCCGGCAGCAAAGTGGTGCGCAGCAGGTCATAGGTCTGGTGTTCGCGCTCGCCGCTAATCGCACCTGCCGTAAATGCCGGGGCAATAAACGCCACCAGCAGCATCTCAATCGCCACGACACCGCCGAACAGTGTCCGCCCGATATCACCGACCGTGACTTGCCCGCTCATACTCATCGACGATTCGGATACGGCCACGTAGATCAGCGACGAGAACGCACCAAGCAGCACCAGATACACGGTCAGCACGGTAAACGCGCGTGCGCCGCGCATCCGGCCCCGCAATTCCTTGAGGACCACCGGGTTATCGGAAAACAGCCGCAGTGATCGACGCCGGAAGCGGGATCGTAAGGCTGAGGGTACATCAGTTGTCATGGTTGCACACTATCAAGACACAATCCCCTTGGTCGCTCGCATGAAAACAGCTTCGAGATCGCGCGTTTCTTCTGAAAAATTGACGACCGGAATCCCCCGGCTCGAAAGCGCCTGAAGCAACGTACTGACACCGGTATCGTCGCCGCCAAAATCCACCCGGATGCGCTTGCGCCCATGATCGTCGGTCAAATCACGGATATTCGTCACACCCTCGACATGTTGAAGCGCCTCTTTTGCCTCGTCTACCCGGTCCAGCAGCGTGATCGTGATCTCGCGCGTGGGCATCAACTGGCGGCGAATCTCCGCGA
>CAYMTN010000261.1:0-6880 GCA_964393335.1 uncultured Anaerolineaceae bacterium | reverse complement strand
GTGATCTCCGGCCTGATGGAGTTCATCCCCAATTTCGGATCGATCATCGCCGTGATTCCGGCGGTGATCATCGCGCTGGCCGAAGACCCGGTGCTGGTGCCGTTCACGATCCTGGCGTACCTGCTGACCCAGCAGGTTCAAAGCAACGTCGTGATGCCGCGCATCATGAGCCGCCAGATCGCGATCCCGGCGGCGTCGATCCTGATCGCGCAGATCATCGGCGCGGCGCTGTTCGGGTTCATGGGCGTGCTGCTGGCGCTGCCGCTGGCGATTGTGGTGATGGTGCTGGTGCGCGAAGTGTACGTTTTTGACGTGCTGAACGCGCGCCCCGCCGAGATCGAAACGCACACGCGCCCGGACGGCACGACCTACGCGCTGGTCACCAGTGACGTCTACCGCCCGGAGACGGTCACGCCCGGCGAGGCGGCGCAGCTGCAAGCCGAAGGCCGCGACCCGTTTGACGTGGGCGAGGGCGAAATCGTGGAGATCATCACGCCGCCGTCCCCCGCGCTCGAACAGGCCGTGCGCGGTCAGCAGGCCGTGTGGGCGGCGATCCTGGCGCTGACCGTCGCGCAGGCGCTGGCCCTGGTGCGCGATCTCGTGCGCGGCGTGCCCGGCGAGGAGTAGGGCGCGGTATCGGCAGAGCGTCGTTAGAGCGGAGTGGTAGAAATGGCTGGTATACGTGATGTTGTGACGGTGCGTGTGAACTACGATACGGAAGACACGGAAAACGGCCCCATGTATGTTGCGTCGTGTGATGATTTGATGTTTACCACCGATGGCCGGACGTTCGAAGAATTGTTGCACAATGTACGCGAGTGTCTTACCCTGAACCTGCGAGATACGGACAGTGTCGCGGAGTTTCACGTCGCGCCCGATGCGCGCGTGCGGCTCGTGATGGAACTGCCAGCGGATTATGCCGAGACTACGTAGATTGAGCGGGCTGGAGGTGGTTGCCATCCTGGAACAGTTTGGTTTTGAGGTCGTCCGCACACGCGGCAGCCATTATCAAATGAGGCGTGTGTCTGGCGGACAGGGACAGACGATTACCGTACCGGTTCACCGCAACCAGCCGCTTTTGATCGGGACTCTACGCTCAATCTACCGGCAGACATGTGTATACATTTCTGAAACGGATTTGCGGCCTCATTTTTTCGCGGACTAGATATCACCTCAATGCGGCCCCATGATGGAAAGGAACGCCCGACATCATGCCAGATACAGAACAACAACGGCGGTCGTCGCGCCTGCCGGGTTTTTATAACCGCCCGCTGGCCGAACGGGCGGCGGTCGTCGCGCAGTGGGCGGGCCTCACGCGCGACGACCAGGCGGTGCTGCTCGGTTTGGCCGGGCTGAACGCGTCGCAGGCGGAGCACATGATCGAAAACGTGGTGGGCGTCTACGCGCTGCCGTTTGGCATCGCCACCAATTTTCTGATCAACGGTGTCGATTACCTCGTGCCGATGGTCGTCGAGGAGCCGAGCATCGTCGCGGGGGTCAGTTTCGCGGCCAAACTGGCGCGCGGCGGCGGCGGATTCATCACGACCGCCGACGACCCGGTTATGATCGGGCAGATTCAGGTGCTGGACGTGGATAACGTCTACGCGGCTGCCGGGCGCGTGTGGGAAGCGCGTGAAGCGCTGCTGGAAGAAGCCAACTGCTGCGATCGCGTGCTGGTCGAGCTGGGCGGCGGCGCGCGCGGTTTCGAGCTGCGCCCGTTTCCCGATACGCCCGCCGGGCCGATGCTGATCGTGCACCTGCTGTTTGACGTGCGTGACGCAATGGGCGCGAACGCGATCAACACCACCTGCGAGCGCCTCGCGCCGCTGATCGAGTCGATCACCGGCGGGCGCGTGAATCTGCGCATCCTCAGCAACCTGGCGGACCGGCGCAAAGCAACGGCCTCCTGCACGATTCCGGCGGACGCGCTCGGATCGAGCGGCATGTCCGGCGCGGACGTCGCCCGCGCGATTGTCGAAGCGGCGGTGTTTGCCGCCGCCGACCCGTACCGCGCGGCCACGCACAACAAGGGCGTGATGAACGGCATGGACGCGGTCGCCATCGCCACCGGCAACGACTGGCGCGCGCTCGAAGCAGGGGCACATGCCTGGGCCGCACGCGGCGGGCATTATGGGTCGCTGACGGCCTGGTGGTTGGATGATCTGGGCGATCTGCGCGGGCGGATCGAGCTGCCGGTGGCGGTGGGCATCGTCGGCGGCGCGACGCGCGTGCATCCGACTGCCCAGGTCGCGCTGAAAATCCTGGGCGTGGGCACGGCGGCGGAACTGGCGCAGGTGATGGTCGCCGTCGGGCTGGCGCAGAACTTCGCCGCGATCCGCGCCCTGGCGACGGAAGGCATCCAGCGCGGCCACATGAGCCTGCACGCCAAACAAATGGCGCTGGCGGCGGGCGCGTCCGAGCAGGAAGTGCCGCTGATCGCGCAGCGCATGGTCGAGGCGGGGCGCATCACGACCGAACACGCCGCCGAACTGCTGCGCGGGCTGCGCGGCGAGTAAAAGCGCCGGTCCAGACGGGCACCAGCCACACGCAGGCCCAGAGGCCGGTTATCCACCCGGGCTTTTTGATCCCGCCAGACACGCGGCGCAGGGATCGTGGGAATCGCGTAGGCGGCGCGATCCGCCATCGCCGGGCAGTTTGCGCCTCAAGTTTTGTATAATTTAAGTAGTGAAAGCTTGAAACACCGAGGAAAGACCGGGTCGAGTTTGAAGGAGGCCCATCGAACATGCAACACCTCACGATTTTCTCAAGACACGCGGCGCTGTCACTCGTCGCGCTGGCGCTGACCGTGCTGGCGACGGCGTCAGGTGGCCTGGCCGGGATCGCGCCCATCTCGGCGGCGAATCCCGCACAAACGCCCACTTCCTGGACTGCCGAGTATTACAACAACCCGTACCTGACGGGATCGCCGGTGCTCACGCGCACCGAAAGCTCGCTCGAACAAGACTGGGGCGTCGGATCGCCGGACCCCAGCGTGCAGGTCGATAACTGGAGCGCGCGTTTTGCGACGGACGTCTATTTCCAGGCAGGGTCGTACCGCTTTTTCATCCTGGCCGATGACGGCGTCAAGCTGTGGATCGATTATCCGCCGGACAAGCAGCCCACGATTGACACGTACAACCGACCGCGTCCCGGCCAGATGCTGACCGCCGACGTGACGTTGAGCGCCGGGTCGCACCACATCCAGGTCGATTACCACGACGTCACCGGAAATGCCTACCTGTACGTGACGTGGCAGAACCTGGCGAACGGCGTGACGACGCCGGATTTCCCCGCGCCGGTGACGTTCAACGTGTTGTGGACCGCGCAGTACTACAGCAATAACTACCTGGGCGGTAACCCGGTGCTCAGCCAGTCCGAACCCGGCCCGTCCCACAATTGGGGCACGGGATCGCCGGGGCCAGCCGTACCGGCGGATAATTTCTCCGCGCGGTGGACCGTCTACCAGCAGTTCGACGGCGACACGTACACGATCAGCGTGCGGGCCGACGACGGCGTGCGTGTGCTTGTCGATGGCGCGCTTGAGATCGACCAGTGGCACGGTTATCTCGATCAAACCTATTCCGCCACGTTCGTCCTGCCAGCCGGGCAGCACAGCATCGTGATCGAGTATTACGAGGCGACTGGCAACGCGTTCATCGACTTCGGCATGACGCGGTCGGGGGCCATCACGCCCAATAACACGGGCGCGACAGCGACCGTCAACGCCTACGTGCTCAACGTGCGCGATGCGCCGCTGACCGGCAATGTGATCACCAAGATTCAACGCAACGAGCAGTACCCGGTGGTCGGGCGCAACTCCGACAGTAGCTGGTGGCAGATCAACGTCAACGGGACGCTCGGCTGGGTCAGCGGGCGCTACGTGACCGTCAACGGCGGGCAGAACGTGAACGTCACCACCACCAACTACGCTGCGCAGCAGACACCGTACCCGTCGTACCTCTACGGGCAGTGCCCCGGCTTTTTGCCGTCGCGGCTGTCACCGGGTGGGTATGGCCGCGTGACGCCGGGACTCTCGAATAACCTGCGCGCCCAACCGAGCGTCACCAGCGCGCTGATCGGGCAGATTCCGCCGGGCGGCGTGTTTTCCGTGTTGGGTGGCCCGGTCTGCGCCGAAAGCACGGCATGGTACCAGGTCAATTATTACGGCGTCATTGGCTGGACGATGGAAGGTCAGAGCAGCACCTACTGGCTTGAGCCGTATTCGCCGTAACAAGTCGAAAAATCATCACCGCCGAGGACACAGAGAAAAGCCGGGTACGAGGCGAGGCCGAGCGCCCGGCTTTTCATCCCTGCGCCTGTTTCGTGCCAAACTCGATAGCTTCTGATAGCTTTTGAGAGACTTTCCCTGCTACCATCTGCAAGACATATCCACCCGGCAGCGTGTATAAGCCTATACAGCCGGTGCGTGGATTCAATGCTGTCAGGCGGCGCGGCCAGCGCGGCATGACGTGACGTTTTGTAGACGGAGAAACGAGAGAGCATGACGAGCGGAAGTAATCCCTTGAAGATCGGCCAGACCGTGCTCAAACCGGATCGCCCGGTGGGCATCGTCGGGTACGGCGCGTACGTGCCGCGCTACCGCCTGCCGGGGCAGGAAGTGGCGCGCGTGTGGACCGGCGGCCTCGGCGGCTCGCCGGTCAAAGAAAAAGCCGTCGCCGGGCTGGATGAAGACGTGGTCACCATGTCGATTGAAGCGGCGCAGAACGCGCTGGCGCGTGCCGGCATCGATCCGCGCCATATCCGCGCAGTGTGGGTCGGCAGCGAAAGCCATCCCTACGCGGTCAAACCGACCTCGACCATCGTCGCGGAGAGCATCGGCGCAGCGCCTAACGTGCAGGCTGCCGACTGGGAATTTGCGTGTAAGGCCGGGTCGGAGGCGATGCAGGCCGGGATCGGGTTCGTGGGCAGCGGCATGGGGCGTTACGTGCTGGCAATTGGCATGGATACGGCGCAGGGCCGCCCCGGCGACGCGCTCGAATATACGGCGGCGGCGGGCGGCGCGGCGTTTTTGCTCGGTGCGGCGGAAGAAAGCCTCGCGTTGGTGCAGGGCAGTTATTCTTATGTTACAGATACGCCCGACTTCTGGCGGCGCGCCCACGAGACGTACCCCAGTCATGGCGACCGCTTCACGGGCGAACCGGCCTATTTCCAGCACACGCTCAGCGCCGGGCAGCGCCTGATGGAGATGATGGACAGCGCGGCGGCGGACTACAAATGGGCGGTGTTCCACCAGCCGAACGTCAAATTCCCGCAGCGCGCGGCCAAGATGCTCGGTTTCACGGACGAGCAGATCGAGCCGGGGCTGCTTTCCGGGCTGGTCGGCAACGTCTACGCCGGGTCGTCGCTGCTCGGCCTGACGGCTATACTCGACGTGGCCGAACCAGGCGACCGGATTCTGATGGTCAGTTACGGCAGCGGCGCGGGATCGGATGCGTTCGATATCCTGGTCGGCGACCGCATCAGCGAGCGCCGCGCGAAAGCGCCGTTCACGCGCGATTACGTGGCACGCCGCACCGAGGTTGATTACGCGCTGTATACGCGCTATCGCGGCAAGCTGTTGGTGGAATAGTTGTTGGTTCATAGTTATTGGTTGTTGGTCGGGTTGGGGGCGTTCCCGATTCGTCGTGTATTTTGCCGGAGTTTGGCTGACAACCAATAACCAACTACCAACTACCAACCACTAATCACTCATCACCAAAGGACAAATCACGATGCGAGATGTATCGATCATTGGAGTAGGGCAGGTGCCCGTCAGCGAGCACTGGGATATGGGCCTGCGCCAATTGGCGTTGGGCGCGATCCACGCGGCGCTGCAAGATGCCAGAGTCGAGACGGTCGATCAGGTGATCGTCGCCAACGCATTAGGCGGCAACCTGAGCGCCCAAAATCACCTGGGCGCGCTGGTAGCGGACTTCGCGGGGATGCCGGGCGTCGAAGCGTACCGCGTCGAAGCGGCGGACGCGTCCGGCGGGGTGGCGCTGCGCCAGGGTTACCTGGCGGTAGCCAGCGGCGCGGCGGACGTGGTGTTGGTGCTTGGCGTGGAAAAAGCCACCGATCGCACCGGCAGCGAGCGTGATACCGCGCTGGCGACCGTGTTGGATGCCGATTACGAGGCTGCCTCCGGCGCGACTCCGGCGGCGCTGGCGGCGCTGCTGATGCGACGTTACATGCACGAATACGGCGTCGAACTCGCACAGTTCGAGCCGTTCAGCATCAACGCGCACGCGAACGCCGCGTCGAACCCGTTTGCCATGTACCGCAACAAACTGCGTGAAGGCGCGTTCGGCAAAGCGCCGGTCCTGGCCGACCCGGTGAATCTGTTCGACAGCGCGCCGGAAGGTGACGGCGCAGCCGCCGTGATCCTGACGACGACCGAGCGCGCGCTGGACCTCGTGCCGCGCCCGGTGCGGGTGCGCGGCAGCGCCGCCGCAACCGATACGTTGGCGCTGCACAACCGCGTGGATATGCTATTTTTGCGGGCGGCGAACCTGGCAGCGGGCCGCGCCTATGCGCAGGCCGGAATCCAGCCGGGTGACCTGCATCTGGCCGAGCTGCACGACACCTTCACGATCCTGACGGCGCTGCAACTCGAAGCTGCCGGATTCGCCGCGCGCGGCGCGGGCTGGAAACCGGCGGTCGATGGGGCCATTTTACGCGGCGGGTCGCTGCCGATCAGCACGTTCGGTGGACTGAAGGCGCGCGGGAATCCGCTGGGCGCGACCGGCGTCTACCAGGCGGTCGAGGTCGCGCTGCAACTGCGCCGCGATGCAGGCGATAACCAGGTCGAAAACGCGCGGCTGGGGCTGGCGCTCAACCTGGGCGGCCTGGGCGGGACCGCCGTCGCGCACGTGCTGGAGCG
>CAYMTN010000260.1:0-6895 GCA_964393335.1 uncultured Anaerolineaceae bacterium | reverse complement strand
CTGATCGATTGTCGAAAACAGATCACTGAGATCATCCAATTCTGACTGCCGACCAATAAATGATGTGGTGTGTAATGGGAGATTATGGATTGTCATTGTCAGCACTTTTTCTCACATCACGAGCAGTGCTCCTCGCCTTGCAGCACCTTTGAGGTCAACTATTCTCTACCTCCACCCGTTCCATGCGCTCTGCCAGCGCGTCCAATCGCGGTTCAGTGTCAATCGTCACTATGTTGAGGTTGGTGTTACCCAGGAGCACCGCAAGTCCGCGTAAATCATCAGGATTAGCCTCCAGATAGAGTGTAGCAAGTATAGGTGTTTTCGGACTACCGATCGTGATCCAATTCATTAAGATTGATCGAACTATTTGAGACAAAACGGCAAGAGTAGTTATATGGGGGATGCGTGCGTTTTTCGCCTGAGTTTGGGAGCTTGTCGGATTGTTTCGGATTTTCCACACTTTATTCGAGGATCACCACAACCGGATTTCGCTTTTTTCGCCGCGATCCGGCAAAATCACAAATGTTACGCTAAGGGAGCATGAATGGAAGCTGAAGCAACCACACAAACACCCATCCCAGAACGTCCCGTGTTCATCAAGGTGAGCGGGCTGACCAAGCAGTTCGGCGACATTACAGCCGTGAACCAAATCTCCTTCGAGGTGCGCCAGCAAGAACTATTCGGATTTCTCGGACCAAACGGCGCGGGCAAGACCACGACCATTAACATGCTGATCGGTCTGGCAAGACCCGACGCAGGCGCAATACAGATCGGCGGGCTGGACTGCTCGCGTAACCCCAAGGCGGCTCAACACCTGATCGGCGTGGTTTCGGATGAGAGCAACCTCTATCCCGAATTGACCGGCTTTGACAATCTCTGTTTTTGCGCGGCACTCTATGGTATTCGGAAACAGGAGCGCCAGGCGCGCGCCCATCAGTTATTGGAAACATTCGGGTTGACCGAAGCCGCCGACCGGAAATTCGCCGGGTATTCGAAGGGTATGAAGCGCAAGCTCACAATTGCTGCCGGGATCATCCACCGGCCTCAGGTGCTGTTCCTGGACGAGCCAACGACGGGCATCGACGTCGCCAGCGCGCGCCAGATCCGGCAGTTGATCGCCGACCTTCACCGTGCCGGAACCACCATCTTCCTGACTACCCACTACATCGAAGAAGCGGAACGGCTGTGTGATCGCATCGCCTTCATCGTCCGCGGCCATATCGTCCGCGTCGATACGGTAGCCAACCTGTTACAGCCGATCCAGGGTCTGCACCGGTTGATGATTGTCGCTGCCAATCCAGGGACAAACCTTTGTGAGAGTCTGGTACCCGCCTTTCCCCAGTTTGTGTTTGAACCTGTCGCGGATGGGCAGGTGCGCGTCACATCGGATGCCCCGATTCGCGTCGGTCCTCTGGTGCGATTTCTGGAGGATCAGGGTGTCGAAGTGATCGAAGCCCGGCGGCTGCAACCGTCGTTGGAAGAGGTGTTTGTCCAGGTCACTGGCATCGAAACGCTAACCATGCGGAACGCCCAGGAAAAAGGACGCGGCATATGAAACGATGGATCGCCTTCTGGAATATCTTGTTCAAGGATATGCGCGCCTACTATCTGAAACCCCCGAATATCAGTTGGGGTTTGATTTTCCCCATCGCCTGGACCGGCATGTTTTTCATCCGGTCGGGGCGCGGTTTGGATAGCATCCTCGAACTACTGCCTGGTGTGGTGGCGATTTCCGTCCTGTTTGGCACGACGTCGATGTTGGCTGTGACCGTCACGTTCGAGAAAAAAGGCCGCTCGTTTGAACGGCTGCTGCTCGCCCCTATCCCACTGGAATTGCTCATGTTTGCCAAGACAGGCGGCGCGATTCTGTTCGGCGTGGCGAACGCGCTCGTCCCCATCGTCCTGGCCGCATTCCTAACCGATCTCTCCGGCGTTGACTGGGCAATCGTTTTTCCAGCGGTCGTGCTGCTGGCGTTCGCCTCGACCTTCGTGGGCCTGTTTATTGCGGTTTCGGCCAGTGAGGTGTTTGAAGCTCAGACGTTCTCTAACTTCTTCCGCTTCCCGATGATTTTCCTGTGCGGGTTGTTCTTCCCGATCAGCGATCTGCCGGTGTTCCTGCGTCCATTGTCCTACCTGTTGCCAGTGACATATGGCGTGGACATTCTGCAGGGAGCCGTCCTCCACGAGAACACGCTGCCGCTCGCGCTGGATTTCCTGATCATTGCCGCGTTCTGTGTGGCGTTGTTTGCCGTGAGCCTGAAAAACATCCATCGCAAGTGGATTGTCTGACCCATTCTGCCCGTATGGCTTCATCCGTGACTCCGATTGTGCCCGCCTTCAAAGCGCCATAGATTTAGAAACAGCCGATCTTGAAATAATTTACAGATGTAAATTCTTGCAATAAGACTTACGGCATGGCATAATAGACTCCAGGATATTTTGGAATCCATTCGTAAGTCAATAATCAGCAGGAAAGAATGCAACGCCGTGCATTAGGGTACCTCATCAGCCTATGGGCCATCCTGACTCTCAATTTCCTCCTTCCCCGATGGCTGCCCGGCGATCCACTCGCCGCCTTGTTGGATCCCGAAAGTTCAGATTACGTCTTCAACAGCCAGGTGCGTGAAGCGCTGGAAGCCTACTACGGCCTGGATCGTCCCCTCACTCAGCAGTATATCACCTATCTGTCTGGCGTATTCACCGGCGATCTCGGCCAGTCCATCCGGCTGAACCAACCCGTCAGCGATCTCCTTCGGGAGCATCTACCCTGGACCCTGCTGCTGACGCTAACCGCGCTGGGGACTGCTTCGCTGGTGGGGATCGTAACTGGTTCAGAAGCTGCCTGGCGGCGCGGTTCTGTTGCGGATAAAGCTCTGGTAACGACCAGCATCATCGCCAGCAACGCGCCGGTTTTTTTCACCGGCATGATCCTGCTCATCATCTTCGGCGTGAAACTGGACTGGCTGCCGCTGGCGGGTGGACGCACACCCTTTGCGCGTTATAACACCACCTGGGACGCGATCCAGGATTACGGTGAGCACCTGGTTTTGCCCGCCCTGACGCTGACCCTGGCCCTGGTCGGCAGCAAGTTTCTGCTGGTGCGCAATACCATGATCGGCGTACTGGGTGAGGATTACATGTTCGTCGCGCGTGCCAAGGGCCTCCCTCCCGGGCGGATCAAACACCGTCATGCGCTGCGCAACGCGATTTTGCCTTTTATCCACCATCTGGCGGCGCACGCCAGTTTCGCCCTGACCGGCGCGCTGTTCATCGAAACCCTGTTCAACTATCCCGGTGTAGGCCGCCTGATTTACGAATCGGTGGTGGCGCGGGACTACCCGGTTATTCAGGGCGTGTTCCTGGTCGTGTCGGTATTGGTCTTGAGCGCCAACCTGCTGGCGGACTGGCTGACGTATCGCCTCGATCCACGCCTCCGGGAGACATGAACACCATGCAGCGCGTACTTTCGCCTCAGATGACGAAAACCGAACCGGCCCGCCGCCCTGCGACGTTAGCGCGCGTGCGTGCGACTCTGGGCACCGAAGGGATCATCGGGTTAATGCTGCTCACGCTGCTGATCGCTGCCGCTGTATTGGCTCCGATCCTGGCTCCCTACGACCCGGATGAATTCACCGGCAGGCCGCTCGAACGGCCCAGCGCCGCACATCGCCTGGGTACCAACGACGTTGGGCAGGACATTCTGAGCGAACTCATCTACGGCGCGCGCGTGTCGATCACCGTCGCGGCAGGGGCGGCCACCGGCACCGTGATCCTGGCCGTACTCATCGGCGGCGCGGCGGGTTATGCAGGCGGCTGGATCGATATGCTGCTGATGCGGCTGGCAGACCTGCTGATGGCCTTACCCCGGCTGCCGCTCCTGATCCTGGTCAATGCCTTACTCGGCGCGGGCTTGAGCCAGATGATCCTGACCATCGCGCTGTTGTTTTGGCCCGGTACGGCACGCATTATCCGCGCCCAGGTGATGAGTGTGCGCCAGCGCGGTTATATCAGGATGGTGCACAGTTTCGGCGGCGGCCGGGTCTACATCTTTATCCGCCACGTCCTACCGCAGATTGCGCCGCTGATCGTCTTCGGACTGGTGACCGCCGCGGGGCGAGCGGTAGCGCTCGAAGCGGGATTGGCCTTTCTGGGATTGGGCGATCCGACCGCCAAAAGCTGGGGGCTGATCATGCGTTACGCGCTGAACCTGCCTGGCCTGTTCCTGACCGACCGCTGGCTGTGGTGGCTGCTGCCGCCCGGCATCTGCATCACGCTGCTGATCCTTGCGCTGACATTCATCGGCATCGGGATAGAAAGCCACCTGGACACGAGGCTGCGCCAGCGATGACCACTCCTTTACTTGCCATACAGGACTTGCGGGTCACCTTCACATCGACCGGGCCGGATGCGCTTCCGGTGCGCGCTGTGGATGGCGTGTCGTTTTCACTCAACGCAGGCGCATCGCTTGCCATTGTGGGCGAAACCGGCTCCGGCAAAACCACGCTGGCGCGGGCGCTGCTGGGCCTGCACCCGGCGGGCAGCGTCAACGGCAGCATCCGCTGGCAGGGCGAGGAACTGACCGGCCTGGATGAAAACGGGTGGCGCACCCTCCGCTGGCAGCGGATCGCATTGTCCGTACAAAACGCGGGCACAGCTTTTGATCCCGTCTATCGCGCGGGTGAACAGATCGCTGAGCCTATGCGTGAACACCTGCGGCTCTCGAAAACAGACGCCTGGGCGCGCGCCACCGCGCTGGTGGAACAAGTCGGATTAGCCGAACGTCACCTGCGCGCCTATCCGCACCAGCTCAGCGGCGGGGAAAAACAGCGCCTGATGCTGGCAATGGCGTTAAGCTGTGGTCCTGACCTGTTGATCGTTGATGAACCAACCAGCGGGCAGGATATGCTCTCGCGGGCGCACATCATTGCCCTGCTGCGCCGCATCCGCCAGGAAACGGGCACCAGCTTGCTTATCATCTCGCATGATCTGGCGGCGGTGGCCCAACTCGCGGAACAGGTCGCCGTGCTCTATGCCGGTAAGCTGGCCGAACTCGGTACCGCGCGGGACATGCTCACCACGCCGCGCCACCCGTACTCGTGGGGACTGCTCAACGCCTACCCGAATATGACCACCGCGCGCGACCTGAGCGGCATTCGCGGCCAGATGCCGGACCCAACCCGCCCGCCGACCGGCTGCCGCTTCCATCCGCGCTGTACGCAGGCGGTCGATCAGTGCCGCGCCATCGATCCGCCGCTGGAAATGCACCAGGGGCGGCTGGTCGCCTGTCACCTGGGCGGCGTGCAAACACTGATCAAGGCGGACGATCTGCGCAAAACCTTCTCGACCAACGGCCACCACGGCCCGGCTGAACTCATCCAGGCCGTGCACGGCGTCTCATTGGAAGTGCTGGAGGGCGAAGTAGTGGGTGTGGTTGGCGAAACCGGCAGCGGCAAAACCACGTTAGGGCGGCTGCTGACCGGTTTGCTCGACCCCGACGCCGGAGTCATCCAGTTCGAAGGGCACACCCTCAACGGCAAAACGACGAAAGACCAGCGCCGCCGCATCCAAATCATTCCCCAGGACCCATTCGACAGCGTCAGCCCGCATTTGCCGGTGCGGCACATCGTGCGCGAGCCGCTCGACGTGCAGGGGATCGGCACGCGAGCCGAACGTGATGCGGAAGTCCAGCGCGCGCTGACCGCCGTGAGCCTGCCCACCAGCGACGATTTCCTGGCGCGCCACCCGCATGAACTGAGCGGCGGCCAGCTTCAGCGCGTGGTGATCGCCCGCGCGCTGGTGCTGTATCCCAAGCTGATCATCGCCGACGAACCGGTCTCGATGCTGGATGCCAGCGAGCAGGCCAAGTTAATCACGCTGCTGAAGACCATCCAGAACGAGCGCGGCATGGGCCTGCTGCTCATCTCACACGATCTGGCGCTGGTGCGCAAAGTGGCCGACCGTATCCTGGTCATGCGCGCGGGGCAGATCGTCGAAGAAGGCTCCACCAGCCAGATCGTCACCCATCCCCAGCACGGCTATACCCGCGCGCTGCTGGGTGCGGCTCCGGCCTTCGATTGGCTTTCTGAAAACGGGAGCCAACCCTGAGCGCTTGCATCTGGTTGATCGTTTTTCGCGTATCTTTGAGGAGTGAATGTATGTTCAAATTACCATTTTTCCGTGCCGTTTTGGTCATTGCGCTGCTGCTGACCGCATTTGTGCCATTTAGCGCCGCCCATCACGCCGCCGCTACCCCGCTGCCGGAGCACGTCGAGGTGCTGCGACTGCCCGGCGGCGGTTACTGGGGCCACCCATCGCCGTTTGGCTTCAATCGCGGGCCGGGTTATATGCGCGCCTCGCTGGTCTTCGATACGCTGGTCTGGCGTGACGCCAGCGGCGAGACGATCCCCTGGCTGGCGACGGATTGGAGCCTGGCCGACGACGGTGTGACCTGGACCTTCATGCTGCGCGAGGGCGTCCAGTGGCAGGATGGTGAGCCGTTCACTGCCGATGACGTGGTGTTCTCGATCCAGTATTACCTGGATCATCCCGGAACGGCCTGGTTTATGTCGCAGGTGGACCAGATCGCGTCGGCGGAAAAAGTGAGCGATACCCAGGTGGCGCTAACACTCAAGCAGCCCTTTGCGCCCTTCATCCAGACCACCGCCGAATCGCTGCTGATCTTCCCGCAGCACGTCTGGGAAGGTGTGGACGATCCCAAGACTTACGCCGAACCGGACGCCTTCATCGGCACCGGCGCATACCACATGGTGGAATACAGCGAAGCCGAGGGAACTTATTTGTTCGAAGCCAACCCGGACTTTTTCCTGGGTGAGCCGTATGTCCAGCGCATCGAGTTCGTGCCCACCAGCGATAATTACCTGGCCCTGATCAATGG
>CAYMTN010000259.1:0-6982 GCA_964393335.1 uncultured Anaerolineaceae bacterium | reverse complement strand
CGCCCGCGTGACCTGCTCAACCGCTGGATCGTGCCGCTCGAAAGCCGCGTGGACTTCCTGACGCTCTCTACCGGGCGCAAGATCGAGATTCCGTTTAACGTGTTGATCGTCTTCAGCACGAACATGCCGCCCGCCGACCTGGTAGACGAGGCATTTTTGCGCCGTATCCCGCACAAGATCGAGGTCGGTGATCCGAGCTACGAGGAGTTCCGCGAAATCTTCAGACGCATGTGTGACGCGCAGCGCGTCCCCTACGACGAAAAAGGGCTGGCGTACCTGTTGCAGGAGTGGTACATCAAAAACGACCGCAACCTGCGCGCCGTGCACCCGCGTGACATCATCGCCCAGATCATCGACATCGCCCGCTACGAAAACACGCCGCCCGCGCTCACGAAAACGCTGCTGGATCGCGCGGCAGCGGCCTACTTCGTGGACCTGGACTGAGCGGATCGGTTTTCACACACATCATGACTTTCACGAGGCCGGGGTACGTCCGGCACGGCAGGGAGAAAACGAGTCTATGCCCAAAATCGTAACCGTTGAACAAATGCGCGCCATCGAACAAGCGGCGGATGCCGCCGGTCACAGCTTCGCGGACATGATGGAGATGGCCGGGCGCGCCGTCGCCGAACGAGTCAAACAACTGGTGATCGGCCTGCCGGAACCGCGTATCGCCATCGTCGTCGGGCCGGGCAACAACGGCGGCGACGGGCTGGTTGCGGGCCGGATTCTGGCCGGGGAGATCGATGGCGCGTCGGTTGGCGCGTTTTTGCTCGTCCCGCGCGGCGAGGACGACGCCGTGTTCGTCGCGGCGCGCGATGCGGGCCTGTTCATCGCCGACGCCAAGAACGACAGCGGCCAGGGCTACCGCGTGCTGAAGAATCTGGTCGGCAGCGCGGACATCGTGATCGATGCGCTGTTCGGCACCAGCCTGCGCCTGCCGGTCAAAGGTGATGCGGCCAAAGTGCTCCAGGCGGTGCATACCGCTCTGAACCAGCGCCGCAACGAGCGCCCTGCCCTGCATTTCACGACACCTGCCGATCCGCCCGATCGGGTGCGCGACTATGGCCCGCTGGTGATCGCGGTGGATTGTCCCAGCGGCCTCGACTGTGACACAGGCGAGCTTGACAAAAACACGATCCCTGCCGGTGAAACCGTGACCTTTGGCGCGGCCAAACCGGGCCTGTTCGTCTTCCCCGGCGCGGACGCCGTCGGGACGCTGCACGTCGGTGACATCGGCCTGCCCGCCCACCTGCCGGAGCTGGACGGCATCCCGCTGATGCTGGTCGATGCCGCCGAAGCCGGGGCGCGCCTGCCGGAACGCTCGCGTAACAGCCACAAGGGCACGTTCGGCAAGGCCATGATCGTCGCGGGCAGCCTGAACTACACCGGCGCGGCGTACCTGTCGGCGGCGGCAGCATACCGCGTCGGCGCGGGGCTGGTAACCGTCGGCGCGCCGCAGATCATTATGCCCACTCTGGCCGGAATGCTGCCCGAAGCCACCTGGATTCTGCTGCCGCACAATATGGGCGTGATCAACGAAGCCGCCGTGAAGGTGCTGCGCAAAGAGATCGAAGGGTACAGCGCGCTGCTGATCGGTCCCGGCCTGGGGCGTGAAAGCGTCACTGGCGAGTTCATGCGCGAGATGCTGCGACCCAAAGAGGAAATCCGCCACTCACGCGCCATCGGGTTTGTACCGGCGGATAACGACGAGTCCGAAAACGACGACGCGCCGGTTGCGCTGCCGCCGCTGGTCATCGATGCCGACGGGCTGAATCTGCTGGCCGGGATGGACGATTGGCCGGACTTCGTGCCACCGGATACGATCCTGACGCCGCACCCCGGCGAGTTTGCGCGGCTGGCGCGGCTCGAAACGGACGACGTGCAGGCCAACCGCCTCGCGCTGGCGCAGGAAAAAGCCGCCGCGTGGCAGTGCGTGGTCGTGCTCAAGGGGGCGTTTACGGTCGTGGCTGCGCCGGATGGACGGACCGCGCTGCTGCCTTTTGCGACGGCGGCCCTCTCCAGCGCCGGGACCGGCGACGTGCTGGCCGGGTCGATTACTGGCCTGCGCGCCCAGGGACTCGCGCCGTTCGATGCGGCGCTCGCCGGTGCGTGGCTGCACGGCATGGCCGGAGTCCGCGCCGCCGACATATTCAGCACGACCGCCAGCGTAACCGCCGGGGATGTGCTCGAACTGCTGCCGGACGCCTACGCCCTGGCAGAACAAGCGCGCTGACCCATCTGGATCGGGCCAACGCGCCGGGCGGAACATCGAGGGGTGGCTGGTATAGCCGCCCCTTTTGGATCAACGGAACAGCGCTCAGTCAAACGTTTTGCGCGTAAACCACAGCGGGACCAGCACCAGCACAAACAGCGGCACATTCACCGCAAATGCGTTGAACGTGTTGCCGGTCGATAACGAGAGATACGTATCGATCACGAACCAGACGCCCACCCCGGCGGCAATGCACGTCCACGCCCAGCGCTCGCGCTGCCGGAACGGGTAGTGGGCGATGAACGCCAAAAACACGCCCCACCCGACCACCGTCGCGCCCAGGACGCCGTACACCCACTGCTGAAAATCCTGCGTGGCACCATCGACGGTTTTGCTCTCCCAATAGACCGGGTTGATCTGGTCGTCGAACACTCTCTGAAAGAGCGAGGTGCCGGTCAGAAACGCGATCCCCAGCCCGGCAATCACCAGCAGAATCCCGACCGCGACCAGCCAGCGCTGCCAGAACGTGAAACTGCCCATCTACGCGTTCTCCCCGGTCGGCATCTTGCCTTTGCGGTTGTAGATGATACGGCGTATCGGCGGGGCCATCCGGTGCCGCGCCAGGTAGAAGAAAACGCCGCCCTTCGTCCGGCGCTGGGTGCCATCGCTGGTCAGCATACCTTCCCCGGCGTCGACTGCCAGCGCCTCGCGCATGATCGCCTCGACAAAACTCAGGCCGCACAGACGTACCATCGCTTCCACCTGCCGGACCGGGACTTTCTCCGTTTCTTCCAGCGTTTTTAACACGTCATCCATCGCGTGGCGCTGCTTGGAAGTTAGCTCGCGTGAGAGGTCCACTTCGGGATAACTAACCGCCAGACGAAACTCGCCCATCGCGTGACCGTTCAGCGCATTCAACGCCTTCGTCGCCAGTTTCTGCGCCCCCATCTGGACCACGGCATACGGCTCACCCGTTCGTTCGCTGATGTCGAGAGTCACGGCCAGCACGTCGCCATATTCCCCGAACAGCGCCCGCAGATCGTCCTCGCTTGTTTCGGGGGTGAAATTTGTCACATAGAGCGTGTCACTCACACCTCACCAATCCTTTCAATCCGGGTCCATCGGTCATGATTGTGTTTCTGCCTGTCGCTGGGCGGCAATCGCGCGGCCCTCATGGAGCGCGTCCTCGACCGAGTCGCCCCGTAAGTGCCCCAACTGCTCCTGGACCTGTTCAACCGGTTTGCGTAATGTGCGCCGGATGATCAGGCCGCGCTGGGTGATGCCCTGGCGCAGATCGGCCCCACTGCGCGGGGATAACCAGGCAGCAATCGGCGCGCTGACGACAAACCCCAAAATTAAACCGCTCATGAAACTGGCGGCTTCACCTCCATCACGTTTGTTCGGCATCACGCTGCCTCCCTATGCTTCCTTATCATCCTGTTTGCCCGCCTGGCGCAGCGCTCGCCGGATGCCCAGCGCCTCGCGCAGCACGCCGCCAATACCTGCCGCCAGCGCACCGGCTTTCACCACTGGTTCGACGACGTTTTGGCTCATGAACTGGGCCGTCCCGCGCACGGTGCTGACGGTTTCGCTGGCATTGTCCACAATCGGCTGAATCTCGTTCTGGAGCAGGTTCACCAGCGCGGCCAGTTGCAGCACCAGCACGATCAAGGCAATACCCATCAACATGCCTTCCATCGCCAGGATGATGATGAACAGGTCCCGGATGATACCGATCCAGTTGGCCGCGTCATTGGAATCGGCCAGCAGCGCGATCAGCAGCGCCGCCACCAACGCGATAACGAACACCCCGACTATGACGACCAGCCCCACTACAGGCCAAAAATACCAGGCACGCCCGCCGCCCGATTCGGATTCGGGTTCGGGTGAAGTGTCTTGTGGAGTCGTCGGTTGCTCCGCCATATCGTTATTCTCCCCTCGCTTTTCACGCGAAAAAGACCGGTCCTGGGCGCTGCCTAGCGCGCGTGGGGAGTCCGGCGCGCGGGCTGCCGGGTGAGCACGCGTGCCACCACCAGCGCCAGCCATGCCCCCATCGTCGCGGTTAACATGTGCAGCGGGCCAATGTCCATCAGCGTCACGCCGACCATCTCGCCGAACGTGTGCCCTAACGCGAATCCGAGCCAGGCTGCCAGCAAAAAAAGCGCCATGCGGCGGGCATCGCCCCCACTGACCAGGTGAAACGCCGCGCCATACAACGTCGCCAGGATGAAACTGAATACAACCGATGGACTGGGCATAAACTCTCGTTCAGTGTGCTGCGTTCATGGTGCTGCTATTGCCCCAAAGTCGGGCGGGTTAGCGCTGTCTTGCTTCCCCGTCAGCCAGTGGTACAATGCGTCTAGTGTATCACAGAGTGGGGCAACTCACTAAGCCAAAATCGCCCCAGGAGCCGCAGTTTGCTGATCCCACACCTGATGTTTGCGCACATGCTGGGCGATTACGTGCTTCAGACGAGTTGGCTGGTCGCACGTAAGACGAAATCATGGGATGGCCTGGTGCTGCACGGCGGGATCGTCGGCTTCATGTCGCTGCTGACCCTGTCGCCCTACCTGGACACGGTATGGCTCGCGCTGATCGTGCTGACCGGGCTGCACACCGCGCAAGACTTCACCAAAGTATTTCTGGGGCCGCGCCTGAACGTACACCCGTTCATCCCGTACATGAGCGACCAACTGCTGCATTACCTGACGATCATCGGCCTGCAAATGTGGGTTGGCGGCAGGCTCGCGCCGGAGCCGGGGCACGCCGAAATCGCGTTCATGTGGACCGGGGCCGCTGTGGTCGTGGTCACGCGCTTTTATGACGTGACATGGTGGGCCAACTGGTTGGACATGATCCCCTACATGAATCGCTGGCGCGCGTGGAGTTACGCCGAACGGCTGGCGATGCTGGCGCTGGCGGCTGCCGGGCTGTGGCTGGTCGCGCCGCTGTGCGTGCTGCCCCGGCTGCTTTTCGCCGCGCGGAGCGGCACCCCCATCTGGAGTCCCTCCTGGGGGCAGCGGCGCGGGCTGCTGGCGCTGGCCCTGGGAGCCGTGTTGAGCATCGCGCTGGGTGTGGGCCTGCGCGCCGTCTATGCGCAAATTTGAGTCAAACGCATAGTACGATAAAATGTGATGGCAGTGGCATGGATTCACACAGAATGGATGGTTTGTCGTGACGCTGATTGACCAGCGCATCTTGATTGACGCCCCGCCGCATCTCGTGTGGGAGTACGTGTCGGACCCCGACAAATTAGCCCGGTGGCATGCTGGTTATGCCAGCGTGTCGGTCTTGACCACGCAGCACACCGGGATCGGGACACGGCGGCGGTGCGCCAGGGTGGGCGGCGGCAAAGACATCATCGAAGAGATCACGGCCTGGGTCGAGGGCCTGGGTTATGAATACCGCCTGGTTGACGGCGCGTTGCAGGGACGCATCCGCTTGCAGGCTGGGCCGGACGGGACGAGCGTGCAGTGGACGGTATCCTACCACCCCAAAGGGCTGATCGGCTCGCTCAAAGACCGGTTCGGTGGCCGCCAGCAAGAAATAACCATGATGGCCGCCAGCCTGCGCCAGCTTCGCCGCCAGATCGATGACCTCGGCCAGCGCATGGACGAGAACTATCGCGCCAAAGTATCGATCCAGGACCGACTGAACGCGAACGAACGCGCATCCTACCAGCGCCGCTACCCCGTTCCTGACGCAGCGGACGGGAGCGAGGCTGAGGTCATGCCCGGCAGCGCCGCGCCGGCGGGCGAGCAAGCGCCTGCCCCATCCCAGCCGGCCCCCATCGCGGAATCCGTCGAGCCGGGGCCGCCACTCGCAGCCCCGCCCGTGATTCCCGAACCGTCATTTGTCGCGGACCTGTCCGCCGGACCGGATGACGCTGGTTTGAGCCACGACGTCGATACGCAGCCCAAAGCGCCGGAAGGTCTGCGCGCCGCCATTTCAGCACCGGACGAGGGTGCAGGCGAGGAACGCGCCGCGCCGGAGGGCGAGGTCGCGCCGGAGGGTGATGTCCTGCCAGCAGACGAGGTCGCGCCGGGGAGTGAAAGCCCGGCAGCACGCGAGGTCGCGCCGGGGGATGAAAGCCCGCCAGCAGGTGAGACTCCGGCGACCGACGCGCTGTCGCCGTTTGCGCGTCCGGTCGCAGAAGACGCGCCGCTGCCCCCGCCGCCCACGTTTATCGAGCCGCCCGCGCCCGCCCTTGCTGCCGACGAAGAACCGGATTACCGGCGGCCCACGCCGCCGCGCGGGATTCCGTCCGTGCAGCCCGCGATCCCGCAGGAACCGCGCGACGAGGACGTGCCAACGCGCGACGATGGTCCGCCCCGCGACGAGGGTCCACGTGCCGCCGTCGACCACATGACCGCCGAGGAACGCCGCGCCGCCGGGCTGCCGCCGCAGACGCCCAAAACGGATTCGGGCGAGATCAGCATCTGGGAGGTGTTCGGCCTCCAGCGTCCCAGCGACCAGGACGAAGCCGCGCTGCAAGACCTGATCCAATCCGTGTACGAAAAAGAGGCGGCGCTGGAAACAGGCCAGCAGCGCCAGAAGCGCCCGGCTCACGTGCGGCGGTTGCCGACCGTCCTGGGGCTGCGGCTGAGGCTGGCGCTGCAAGCGGTGCGCGTGCGCCTGCACCAGTCGTTATTCACGCAGCACCGGCAGGATTAACACACAACAAAAAACAGCGCTCCGTCGAGCGCCGTTCCTGGGGTGGCTGGAGGGATTTGAACCCTCGACCTTCTGATCCACAGTCAGACGTGC
>CAYMTN010000258.1:0-7020 GCA_964393335.1 uncultured Anaerolineaceae bacterium | reverse complement strand
CTTTGGAAAATAAAACAAGAAATCAAATAGAGATGTATAAACAAAATATAATATTTTTCCACAAATGATGAAAAGTTTTCTATGTTCCAAAGCAGATCTGAATATCCCTAAAAGACACAAAAAACCGGGCAGGGGGTTTCCCTGCCCCGGCTGATTGCGTACCGCTGCTGCCGTTCGTTTTTTCTGATCGCTGATCGCTTACTGCTTATCGCTGACCGCTCAGTCGTCCAGCGACTCCGATTCGGCGTAACGCGGCTCCTCGACGTCGACGTCGCCGAGATCGCCAAAACCGTTGCCGCCGCGCCCGCTGCCAAAGCCCATCGAGCGGCGCGGCATCAGGTCGTCGCCGGAGTTGATCTGGTTTGTCAGGCTGGCGACGGACTGGCGCAGCGTCACGAGGTCCACGCGGCGCTGGTGGTTGTGCGCCGCCAGCATACGCGCGTGCAGCGCCACCTCGCGCACAAATGCGCCGGTCTGCCCGACCAGAAACGGCACCATCTCGATATGATCGGCCTGCCACTGCGGCCCCATGTAATGTTGGAGCATTTCACGTGCCAGGTCCACGTCTGGGATGGGCGGGATCACGACGATTCGATCCATGCGCCCCGGACGTTTGGCGATCCGCTCGTCGATCACTTCCGGGTAATTGGTCGTCGCCAGCAGCAGCGCGCCGCGCGGGTTGTTGGGCGATTCCAGCCCGTCGAGCACGTTCAGAATGCGCGCCTTGTCGTCTTTGCGCAGGTATACGTCGATCTCTTCCACGATCAACAGCACGGGATACCCCGCGTTGGCCACGACGTTGAGCGCGTGGTGAATCTTGTGGAAGGAAGCGCCGTCGTCGTCCGCGCACAGCATCGTTTTGCCGGTGCCGGGCGGCCCGACCAGCAGCAGCTTGCGGAAAGGAGCCAGGTTAAGCTCCTGGTAAATCGGCACGCCGTCCTTGAAGAAGGCTTCCATATCCGAGCGCAGGTCTTCTTTGAGGTGCGCCGGGAGGATGACTTCGTTCCATTCGACGGTCGGCTTAAAATACGCGTTCGTGCCGCCGATGATGTACACATCCTGGCGGCGGCTGGGGCGGCGGATCGCTTCGTTGAACAGGGCTTCCAGGCTGACCCAGGGGTCCAGGTGTTCCGGCGGAACCAGGGCAATCGCGATGATGTTCGGATCGTCGTCGCGGTAATAGGAACTGACGTACAGCACCTCAAAATCGGCGTCGGGATGCTCAAAGCTGAACCGGAACGCGCCAACCGTCTCGCCGAGCACCGCCGTACGCCCCGGCACCACGTATTCGCTGATCGGGATGACCTGGTCGCATTCAATCGGCTCGACGCCGGTATAATAGGCTTTGCCACGCAGGCGGCGGCGCGCCTTGACGCGGGATTGTGCCAGTTGGTTGCCGCAGCTTTCGGCGGCCCACAGCAGTTGAAATGGGCGATCGCCGCAGCGTTTTTCCCATTCCGACTCGGCCCATACCGCCAGCCGCTCATACCGCATCGCCCAATTTCCAGAAGTCATAACGTCCCCTGCGTCCAGGCCGGAAACCACGCCCCGGCCCACCAACGGTGATCGTCGCACCTGGCTATCCTCTCATGAAATCTCACCCTGATTGTAACATGCAACCAGGCAAATCACAGCATTCACGGCGAAACGACCAGGCAGATAAGCCGCTTACGTCCCGGCATCCGGACGGCGGCGGCGCTGGCCGCGCAGGTCTCTGGCCTTGGCCTGCAAATCCTGGAAATAATCCGTTCCCGTGATCTCCTCGACCTGTTTTTCCTGGCGGGCCTGGTCGATCTCAATGCGAAGCTGGCGAACTTCCTGCCGCAGTTTTTCTTCACGCGCGTACACTTCTTCACACATGCGCTGGAACACGTGCGCCAGCTTGCCGATCTCGTCACCCCGCGCGGCGACGTGGCCCAGGTCCTGATCGACGCAGGCGGGCGCGTCAAGCGATCCCTGGCTGATCAACTCCGCGACTTTGGCGATCTCCTCGACCGGCCTGATCACGGATGGTTTCAGCCAGAAGTTGATCAGCAGCAAAATCGCCACGCTGATGCCGACAAACACGGCCAGCAGCAGCAGCAACGAGCGGCGCGCATCGTTCAGCACGGTCTGCGCCGGGACATAAATCACCTGGGCGGCGATCAACTGGCCTTCCTGCCAGCCGAACCCGTTTTGATCGCCGTACGTCGCGATCAGACTGGCGGGTGCATTGGCCGGATCGCCGTGACATTCCAGGCACGACGCGCTGCTCACGCTCAGCGGGCGCGCGATGTAAAACATGCGCTGGCCGTCACGCGTGCGAAAGCCTGCCAGTTCGTTCACGCCCGGCTTGCCCTCAAACTGCGCCAACAGGTCGGCCTCAAACGAATCGGCCTTGTTGAGCGGATTCTGCGGGTTGAGCGACGCTTCTTTGAACGAAAAGTGGCCATAACGCGGGTCCTGGCGCAGCGTTTCAAACGTCGCGCGGGCTGAGAACGCGGGGACACGCTCCGGGGTGAAAGTGGTTTCCGTGTCCAGCGTATCGGCCAGCAGCGGGCGAATGTGGTTGCTGGTGTAACTCCGCACCGAGTTGATCATACCCAGCAGCACTTCCGCGCGCGCCGTGACATCATTTTCCGCCTGGACCTGGAGCACCTGCCACAGAACAACGGTGCTCAGCGCCACCGCAAGGACCAGCACGCCCAGCAGCACTATCGAGAACTTGGTCCCCAGCCGCAGACCGCCGAATCGTCGTGCAATTTTCAGTCTCATCGTGTTGTCCCTTGGTCACTCGTGAATCGGATCGATAATGAACGGGGCTTGATTGAGCGGTCACTCGCGGCTCAGGCCAACGCCGCCCGCAGTGCCGCCTCGGAGATCGGGCCTCGACGCAGGACGTGCAGCGCGTCGCCGTCAATCGCGACGACGGTCGAGGGCACGCCGCCCGCGCAGGTTCCGCCATCGAGGTACAGCGCCACCGTCTCGGCCAGGTAACGCACCGCCGCGTGAACGGTGCAGGCCGGCGGTTGATCGGAGCGGTTGGCGCTGGTCACGGCCAGCGCGCCGCCCGCCGCCGCAATGATCGCACGCGTGGCGTCATAATCCGGCACGCGCACGCCGACCGTCGGCAGCGCGGACAGGCTGGCCGGCAGATCGGCACGCTTGGGCAGAATGAGCGTCAGCGGGCCGGGCCAGAAAGCCGCCGCCAACTGCTGAGCCACGTCGGAGAAATGGCTGACAACCTGCAGCACGGCATCTTGATCGGCCAGCAGCACCGGCACGGCGCGTTCTGGCGAGCGTTTTTTGGCCGCGAAAATGCGCAAAATCGCCCCTTCATCGAGCGCCGAGGCCACGCCGTACACCGTATCGGTCGGCAGCACCACGAGCTTACCACCCGCCAGCGAATCCGCCGCCATGCGGGCCGCTTCAGGATACGTGATCGAAATAATACGAGACATCGTGATTTAGGCCATTCCAGAGATATAATTCGTCCGTTTGATTGCCCATTACCAGCGAAAAGCTGGTTTTGCTCCCCTTAGTTTTCCCGTTCCACGCACACCACGCGATCATGCCCGCCATAGTCCGCGATCAGCCACGCCCGCGCGCCGGGAAACGCCGCTTCCGCCAGCGCACGCACGCGCGCGCCCTGCCCCGCGCCGATCTCCATCAGCAGCAGGCCACCCGCCGCCAGCACAGCCGGGGCCTGGACCAACAGCCGCCGGATCAGGTCGAGGCCGTCGGCCCCGCCCGCCAATGCCAATCGCGGCTCGTACTGCACGACCGGCAGCCCCTCCAGATCGGCCTGGGCAATATACGGCAGATTAGCCGCGATCAGGTCCATCTGCAAGCTGCCAACGCACGGTTCCAGCAGGTCGCCGCCGGTGCAGCGCACGCGCTTCCCTAGATCATAACGATCCACGTTGCGAGAGGCCACCGCTAACGCGGCGGGCGACATATCGAGCGCCCACACCTGCGCGTCCGGTAAGTGAGTCGCCAGCGCGACGGCAATCGCGCCGCTGCCCGTTCCCACGTCGGCCACGCGCAGGCCGGACCGCCCGCCCGCCCAGGCCAGCGCCGCGTCGATCAGGTGCTCGGTTTCGGGGCGCGGGATCAACACATCCGGCGTGACGAACAACTCCAGGCCGTAAAAAGCGCGTGTCCCGGTCAGGTAGGGGACCGGTGTCCCGGCGGCGCGGCGCGTTACCAGATCGCGGAAGCGGGCCGCGTGATCCGGCGTCAGGGCGCGATCCGGGTGTGCGATCAGCGCCGCGCGGTCCGTGTCCAGCACATACGCCAGCAGCACGGGCGCATCGAGTGGCTCAGAATCAGAAACCCCCGCCAGCGCCGCACGCGCCCAGGCGAGGGCCTGCTCAACCGTCTCCATCGTGATCAGCGCTACATCCCGACGGCTTGCAGCCGGTCCGCTTCTTCGCGGGTCGCCAGTTCGTCGATGAAGTCGTCCAGCTTGCCGTCGAGCACGGCGGACAGGTTGTGGCTCGTCATGCCGATGCGGTGATCGGTGATGCGGTTCTGCGGGTAGTTGTAGGTACGGATTTTTTCGCTGCGGTCGCCCGACCCAACCTGGCTGCGCCGCGCAGCATCCTGCTCGCTGCGCAGGCGTTCCTGCTCCAGGTCGTACAGCTTGGCGCGTAAGACGCTCATGGCACGCAGCTTGTTTTGAAGCTGGCTGCGCTCGTCCTGGCAGGCGACCACGATCCCGGTGGGCAGGTGGGTGATGCGGATCGCGGTTTCGTTCTTTTGCACATTCTGGCCGCCCGCGCCCGCCGACCGGTAGGTGTCGATCTGCAAGTCGTTGGTGTCGATCTCCACTTCGACGTCGTCCATTTCGGCCAGCACGGCCACCGTCGCGGTTGAGGTGTGGATGCGCCCCTGGCTCTCCGTCACGGGGACGCGCTGCACGCGGTGTACGCCGCTCTCGTACTTCAGCCGCGAAAACGCGCCGCGCCCCTTGACCTCAAACACGACTTCCTTGAACCCGCCGACGCCGGTTTCGTGCTCACTGAGCACCGACACTTTCCAGCCGTGTTCCTCGGCATAACGCGCATACATGCGGAAGAGGTCCGCCGCAAAAATCCCGGCTTCGTCGCCGCCCGCCCCGGCGCGGATCTCGACGATCACGTTTTTGCTGTCGCGCGCGTCTTTGGGCAGCAGCATACGGCGCAACTGGTCTTCCATCGCCGGTAAAATGGCGCGCAGCCGGTCGGCTTCTTCGCGTGCCAGGTCGGCCATATCCGGGTCGTCGAGCAGCGCCTCGGCCTGTTCCAGCTCGTCGGACGCCTGCTGGTAGCGGCGCGACAGCGTCACGAGGTCGATAATTTCAGCGCGTTCCTGGGCATATTCCGCCACTTTTTCGTAATCATCCACGTTGCCGGGATCGGCAATCATCTGCTCCAACTCGTCGTAGCGTGTTTCGATACCCGCCAGCTTATCCAATAACAGCTTATCAGCCATACGTCACCCTTATACAAAAGCCCCATGCGGGGCTTATCACTGCCTGATCATCTGGCGAGATTATACCACAATCACGCGGCGATTCGAGGGGGAGAGTTTTTCGCCAGCGCAGCGAACGCCCCGCCCCACGCGCCCGGCACTACAACACGATCCCGAACTGATCACACAGGGCGGCGCGGACCGCCGCCTCATCGGGCAGAGTCTGCTCGTCGCGCTGGCCGTTACGCGTCACGATCAGCGTCCGTTCGCTGAGCGTGATCCGGCCCTCCCGCGTGGCGCGCGAACACACGCGTTTTTTCGTGAAACCGCTCAGCGGCGACGACTGGTGATAATCGCAGCCGCCCGCAAAATCGACAAGCTGGCGCGGCGTCAGAAAAAACTGGTACTGATTTTTCCACACGCCATCCATTTGCCGGGCGTAGATGCCCTGCTGGCCGTCATGCGTCACGCGAAATAAGTCGCCATCCTGCGCCTGATCGCCAGGATCATCCAGGCGCAGCGGCTCAAGGAACGAATCGCCAAACCCGACATCGACCAGCCAACGTTCCGCCAGCGAGACGCGCAACGTCAGGTGATCGAACGGGATGCCAAACGTGCCGTCGTCGTGGCTTACGCGTGCTTCGAACAGGGTCACGTCGAAGCCGAGGGCGCGCAGCACCGCCGCGAACAGCCCGTTCTGCTCGTAACAAAAACCGCCGCGCCGCCGGGTCACGATCTTTTCGAACAGCGCGCGCTCGTCCAACACGATGCGCCACCCCAGGTGAATATCGAGGTTTTCAAACGGCACGGCCAACAGGTGCGCACGGTGCAGCCCGCGCAGCGTATCCAGCGTGGGCGCTGTCGCGCCGGTGTAGTGGATGCGGTCAAAATAGGCGGCCAGGTCGATCAACGTGGTTCCCCTGCCAGCAGCGCGAGCGTATGATCGAGCAGCGCCGGATCGAACCGGTCGCCGTGCCCCGGCACCAGGATGTCGAACGCGAACGACTCCAACCGGCGCACGGACTCTGGCCACGCGGCCAGATCGGCGTCGTTGGTATTGCCGATGCTGTCGCCCGCCAGGATCATGCAGCCACCGAACAACACGCGCTGCGCCGCAAAATAGACCACGACGTTATCGCGCGTATGTGACGGTCCCGGAAAAAACACCTGGACGCGCTCGTCCTCAAACACCAGTTCAAGCCCTTCTTCCAGCGGGAATACGTGGTCGGGCGGCACGTACGGGATCGCGGCGTGCGCCTCGTAAAAGCGGCGGTTGGCCGGGCCACGCAGCCAGTCCAGCAGGTACGCCCGCGTCTGCTCGCCGTTTTCCGCCAGCAGATCGACAGTGGCATCCGGCCCATAGACCGGGATGCCCTGGTCGATCAAATACGCGTTTCCGCCCAGGTTATCGACGTGAAAGCCCGTGTTGATCGCCACGAAATCGCGCGCGACCACGCGTGGGCCGAACCGGTTGCGCATCCAGTCCACCAGCGCGGCGGTCGCCTCCGGCGTGTACGGCGTATCGACCAGCACCAGCGAGCCGTCGCCCATCACGACCAGCATCGAATTCGCCGCCCAGGGGAATTC
>CAYMTN010000257.1:0-7021 GCA_964393335.1 uncultured Anaerolineaceae bacterium | reverse complement strand
CTAACTGGCAGGCGTTAGTGTTCAGCACAGGGTTCTGGTTTAGAACGTTATGCAAAAGTATCAGTAAATGCGGGCGAGCGGCAGATCAAGGACTCGCTCGCCAACTATCCCAGCGGCTTGACGTGCACGCTGTAATGACATTCACGCGGGCGCACGAGATAGGGTGCCAGCACGCCAGGGCCGCAGCTTGAATTGCCCACCCCGCACAGGTCATGATCGAGGTTCAGCGTGATCGTGTCGCGGGGGTGCAGGTCGCAGGTGTGGCGCGCACTGGCCAGATCGTGCGCGGTATAGTGGTGGGCGCTGACGTTGATCAGGGGCAGGCCCATCACCATCAAACCGGCCCCGCGTGCAGTGGTGAACGTCGCCCAGCGCACATCGGACTTGTTCCCGTTTTCCTGCGGCACGATGTACGGAAAATACTGCTCGCCCACTGTGCCCGAATAAAGGCCGATCTTCGCGCCGAGTTTGCGGTCCGGGTAGGTTTCGTGCGGACCGCGCCCGTACCATGTGAAGCGTTCATAGTCGCCGGGCAGCGTCAGGGTCAGGCCAATACGCGGCAGGAATGGCAGGCTGCCGCGCGGCAGCACGTCATAGGCCAGCACCCAGTCGCCGCTGCCGTAGATCGTATACACGTATTTGCAGTCGATCTGGGTCGTGCCCGTGACAGCCTCCGCGCTGCGAGAATCCCCGGCGCTGGCGGTCGTCGTCACCGAGACGCGGATTTTTTGCGGGCTGATGCGCTCCCATTCGACGGAGTTACAATTTTCAACCAACCGGTCCAGCCCGGCGGAGCGCCACAGCGCGGCCAGCGCTATGCCCCGGAAGTATTCGCCGGTTTCGTCGTTGTGGGTGGGTGCCCGCCACAGGTTGACCGCCGGGCCGTGAACCAGCAGGTCGTGGTCATGGTGCCGGAACGACACCAGCCGCCCGGATGTTTTGTCAACTACGAGCGAAAAATCCACGCCGGAGATCGTGAGCGCCGTCTCCTCGTCGGCCAGGTCGAGCGCGGGCATTGACGCGACCGGCAGCGTGGACCGGGGCACATGCACCGGCAGCTTGAACTGCTCCCAGGCGACTTCGTGGCCACGTCTGGCCCAGATCGTGTCGCGGGCCAGCACAAAACCCACGTCCAGCCAGTATTCGACCCCTGGCTGAGCGTCCGGCACCGTCACCGGGATCACGACCTCCTGCGCGGCTCCGGCGGGCAGGTCGAGCGGTGGCAGCCTGCCGGATTGGATCACCTCACCATTGGCAGCCAGCGACCAGACCAGATCGAGATAACTGAGATCGGCGGCGTGGTGGTGGTTGGCGATGCGCACCCGACCGCGCATGACATCCACCGGTTCGATCCGCACCGGCTGGTGAACTTTTTTGACTTCCCACATGGCCGGATGCGGTTCGCGGTCGGGCGTGACCAGCCCGTTCAGGCAGAACGCGCCGTCGTTGGGGCCATCCCCGAAATCACCACCGTGAGCGAACCACATCTCGCCGTCTTCGGTGATACGGCGCAGGCCCTGATCGACCCAATCCCAAATGAAACCGCCCATCACGCGCGGCGAATCTTCGACGATGTCCCAGTATTCGCGCAGGTTGCCGGTGCTGTTACCCATCGAATGCGCGTACTCGCACATCACCACCGGGCGCGGATCGCCAGGATCGTTGGCGAGCTGCGTCAGGGTGTCCAGGGTAGGGTACATCACGCTGATCATGTCCACGAACGACGCATCCCGCGCGGATTGGTAGTGAACCGGGCGCGCCGGATCGTGGGCGTGAATCCAGTCCGCCATCCGGGCGTGGTTTGGCCCGCTGCCGGATTCGTTCCCCAGCGACCAGATGATGACACACGCGTGATTCTTATCGCGCTCGACCATCCGGATTCCGCGTTCCATAAACGCTAATTCCCAGGTGGGGTCTTTGGTCAGGCGGTCCCAGATGCCGTGCGTTTCGAGATTCGCTTCGTCGATCACATACAGGCCATACTCGTCGCACAGGTCGTACCACAGCGATTGCTGCGGGTAGTGCGACGTGCGCACGGCGTTAACATTAAAGCGCTTCATCAACAGAATATCCGCGATCATCGTCTCACGCGTGACGGTGTGCCCGGTGTCGGGATGGTGCTCGTGCAGGTTCACGCCCTTCAGCGTCAGCGGCGCGCCGTTCAGACACAACACGCCATCGACGATCGCCACTTCGCGGAATCCAACACGGCAGCGCTCGCTGTGCACGGCTGTGTTTGCCGCGTCGCTCAGCGTGATCAGGAGCGTGTAGAGAGTGGGCACTTCCGCCGACCATGGTCGGGGCGCGCGCACGTCCCGCGCCAGCCTGAGCGTGGTCGTATCGCCTGCGCCAACCTGCACCCCGGCGGCGAGCGGCGCATCCCACACCGGAGTCTGATCGGCTGCGTAGAGCATCGCTTCGACGCGGTACCCGGCGGCGTCCTGCCCGGTGTGATTACGCACACTGACGGCCAGCGTGAGCGCGGCATTGTCATACGTGGAGTCGAACCCGGTGCTGATGTGGTAATCGCTCACATGAACCGGCGGCGCGGACCAGAGGACCACGTCACGGAAAATGCCGCTCAAGCGCCAGTAATCCTGGTCTTCGAGGTAACTGCCATCCGACCAGCGGTAAACCTGCGCCGCCAACACGTTCTCGCCGGGGCGCAGATAAGGCGTCACGTCAAATTCAGCCGGGAGACGGCTGTCCTGGCTGTAACCGACCGGCTCACCGTTCAGCCAGAGGTGAAACGCCGAATCGACTCCCTCGAAGGCCAGGAATACCCGCCGCCCATCCCATTCCGGCGGGACGGTAAACGCCAAACGATACAGCCCGGTTGGGTTGTCGTCCTGGGGCACGCTCAGGTGTTCGTCAACCGGAAATGGGTACTGGACATTGGTGTAGATCGGCTGGTCGTGACTCGCGCCGGGCTGTAACTGCCAGTTGCCCGGCACGGCGATGGTGCCCCACGCCGCGTCGTCAAAATCTGGCGTGTGGAAATCAGCCGGGATGGCGCGCGGGTTGGGCACACACAGAAATTTCCAGGTGCCGTTGAGTAGTCTCAAAAACGGGGCGGCTACGTCCCCATCTCGCGCTGACTGCGCGTCAGCGAATGGTCGCAAGGGCACGTGCCCCGGTTCTTTGTTCCGGCCAACAACCTGGGGATTCTGCCAATCATGGCTCATGCTCAAACCGTCACCTTTTTTTCTTCCACAACACTTTGTTCGGCCAATACCATAATCGCCAGTGCCTGCCCGTACAGGCGCGGTGCGATCGGGATCGCGTTGTAATCTTCGTAGGTGATGAAACCGGACGTGCCGCTCGACACATGATCGACGATTCCGTCCGGTTTGACATGCTGCATCACGGCCTGGGCGGCCTTTTCCCCGGCTGTTTTGAAGCTGGCATCGAGCAGCCCCAGCCGGACGCCTTTCAGGGAGGCGTAACCCAACGCTGCGGTGGCCGACATCTCCTGATAGCTGTCAGGATCGTTCAAAATAGTGTGAAACATACCATTCGACTCCTGAAGCTGCTTGACGGTGTTCATTTGTTCCCGGAACGAGCTGGCGATGGCGTGATAGGCCGGGTCTTCGTGTCCGAACGCGGCCAGGATATCGACCGTGCTGGCCGCCATCCAGCCGTTGCCGCGCCCCCAGAATACACCCGCCATGTGGCTGTCGGTATTGCCGTCGTACAAATGACGGTAAAGGCCGGTATGGGGGTCCTGTAAACATGCCTGGTGCGCGTAGTACTGCTGGATGACCTCTGCCCGGCAATCGTCACGCCTCAACACGCGATACGAATCCGCCAGCACGATCCCGGCCATGAACAACGTGTCGATCCAGACCTGCCCGGTCAGGCTTACATCTGTTTCGATCCACGAGTGCTCAAAGCAGCCGTTCTGGCACTTGGTCGCGCTGCGAAGCAGCCAGCGGAGAAAATAGCGCAGTTCGGTATAATAACGCTTTTCGCCGGTATATTCATACAACTTGAGGATGATTTCGAATAACATCGAGCCGTTGATCGAATAACTGACCAGATCGACGTCCACCAGCCGGTTGATGTAATATTGGGTGTAGTCCAGGTATCGCTGTTCGCCGGTCGATTCATAAGCTCGCAACAAACCATATAATCCAACGCCGGGTTGCCAATCCCCGCGATAGATGGCCGGTTCCTGAATTTCGTACTCATTACGCATGAGGGTGATGGTGGCATCAGCGACGCGCCCAATCGTGTCGGACAGTTTGTCGTTCATTGGGTTGTCCTAAAAAACCTTTCTCGATCAGAAAAATGTGTGATCGTTCACGCGTATCATATAAGAGAACATCAGGCGGTGTCAACACCCGAAATGATCGTAATATTGCGAAGAAAAACCAGAAAGATACGCCCTTTGGCGTAAAACATGGTATAACTAGTGTGATCGAACACACAGATTGGGGAGTGGTGCTGCCATGACCACCAAAAACAAACGCCCGACCATCGTTGATGTGGCGGACGAGGCAGGCGTATCGTATCAAACAGTCTCGCGTGTGCTGAACGCGCACCCGCGCGTTGCGCCTGACACGCGCGAACGGGTGTTGTTAGCCATCAAAAAGCTGGACTATCAGCGCAACAAAGGTGCGCAGATGCTGAAAACCCAGCGTTCGGCGACGATCCAGCTCATCTCCGTTGATGCCGAGTTTCCGTTTGAAGTGCCGCTGTTGAAGACGGTCCAGTGGGGCGATTATTCCGCGATTTACACGGATTGCACACTCAAAGACCTTCCCCAGGCGCTGGATAAAGCTGCCATGCAGATGGCCGAGGGCATCTTCCTCTATGCGCCCAAATTGAACATCGACGATGCTGATTTGCTGGCGATGTGCCGTGATATTCCGATTGTGCGGCGTGATTTCGTCCTGAACTCCAAGTGGATCACCTGGGTGGGCTACGATCAGATTCGTGCTACGGAGCTCGCCGTCCAGCACCTGATCGACCTGGGCCATCGTGAGATCGGCGTGGTAACCGGCACGCTCCAGGCGATCAACGCCTCGTGGCGTTACGAAATCTGGAAGAAGACACTGGCTAAAAATGGCCTCAGACCGGGCCCCCGCGCGCATGGTGATTACACGACCACCAAAAACGCGATTGAAACCGGCTACGAGGGGATGTGTAAGCTGCTCAACAGCGGTGAAAAGTTCACAGCCGTGCTGATTGCTAACGATCACATGGCGATTGGGGCGCTGTACGCGCTGCGCGAACAGGGGCTGCGCGTGCCTGACGACGTGTCGGTGGTCAGTTACGACAATTCGCCGCACGCCGCGTTCCTGGACCCGCCGCTAACGACGGTAGCGTTTGATTTCGCCTTGCAGAGCCGGTTGGCGTTCCAATTTCTCTTTGAGCGGATCAATGATCCCGATATCGTGCCGCACCAGCATATTTTGCTGCCGCATCTGGTCACGCGCGAAAGCACGCGCCCGCTGAAATGACCGCGTCATAGTCTGCAAGTGTGCCGGTTGGCAGGTCGCAGCCTGCTTTTGTTTGGTTTTCACGCCTGGATGGTGATCTTTTCCCGCCTGTTCTGAATGACGTCAACTCGCTGCGTGTTCGTTCACGCACCCTCCGGCCCCTGGTCTTCCCGGCAGGCGCGGGGAAAATCGCCTGATTCCCACCGAGTTTTGAGGAAAATGTTGACTCCGCAGAATATTCTACTATATGATTGGTGTGAACGATCACACGGAAATTTGTCGCCCGGTCATGGTTTGGAGGCTTGTCTTCAGGGGAGGTGACCACGAAATCTCAGCTATTCATCATTCTGAACGCCGACTCAGCCTCAAATTGATTTGTTTTTTCTAGAAAGGACTTGCACGACGATGAAAACCCCAAAAAAGGGAATGCTGGTTGTTTTGCTGGTGATCATTGCGTTGATCCTGCCCAGCGCTTCAGCCTTTAGTCAGGATGAAAAGATCGAGCTGCGTATGGCATGGTGGGGATCACAAAACCGTCATGATCGCACCATTGCCGCCATCGAGCTGTACGAGCAGATGAACCCCAACGTCGATATCGTCTACGAGTTTTCTGGCTGGGACGATCACTGGACGAAACTGGCGACTCAGGCGGCGGGTGGTGAACTGCCGGATATCATCCAGCAGGACTACGCTCGCATCAATGAATGGGTGGTGAACGATCAGCTTTTGCCACTCGACGAATACATCGAGAGTGGCGTGATTGATACCACCAACATTGCCGACGCGTCGCTGGCTGGTGGCCGGGTTAATGGCAAGCTGTACGGTTTCAACCTGGGCAACAACTCAGAGACATTCGTGATCGACGCGGACGCATTCGCGCAGGCCGGCATCGACCTGCCCGCCGTCGACTGGACCTGGGACGACTTCCAGGAAATCGCGCTCAAACTGCACGATCAACTGGGCATTTACGCAATCGGCGGCAACCTGCACCTGTCAGAGCACTGGAAGGGCCTCTACATCAGTTGCTGCGACGCCTACGCCTATAACGCCGCAGGTGATGGCCTCGGATATACTGAGGACCAGGACCACTACTTTGTCGAATACCTCCAGATGCTGCTGGACTTGACGGACGCTGGCGCGATCCCGCCCATTGACGAGACGCTCGCCCGGACCGGCACCAGCACCGAGGACAGCTATATCGTCACGCAGCAAGCGGTGATGGAGTATGGCTGGAGCAATATGCTGGTTGCGATCTGGACGGCAGCCGGTGAAGACCGTAATTTCATCGAGTGGACCGTGCCGGGCGTGGCCGGCGGTTACCCCCGCAACTTCATCAAACCGTCCATGTTCTTCTCGATCGCCAAAAGCTCGAAGCACCCCGAAGAAGCCGCCAAGTTCATCGACTTCTTCACCAACTCGGTTGAAGCCAACGAAATCCTGCTCGCCGAGCGTGGCGTGCCGATCTCGTCTGCCGTCCGCGAAGCGCTGCTGCCGAGTCTTGGCCCGGCGCAACAGGAAATGTTCAACTTCCTGGGCGTTGTCGAAGGCTACAACAGCCCCATCCGCCCGCCCGATCC
>CAYMTN010000256.1:0-7093 GCA_964393335.1 uncultured Anaerolineaceae bacterium | reverse complement strand
CTTCCAGCCGATCATTGCGGCAGGCGCGATCCTGACCGAAGCGCAGCATCCCGGCATCTCGGCTATGCTGCTGCTCGACGCATTACAGCCGGTCGGTGTGGTGGACCTGCGCCTCGATCCACACAACCTCATCTCGGCGTTGGGCGTGCTGGCGTACCTCAAGCCGATCATGACCGTGCAGGCGCTGGAGGCGGGCGGATTGATCAGCCTGGGCATGGCGTTTTGCCCGTTGGGGCGCGTGCGTTATGGGCGCGACGCGATGCAGGTCCAGATTCGGCAGGCCGACAAACACGTGATCACCCATACGGTGCGGGGCGGCGAAATCTGGATGGCCCCCGTGCTGCCGGGTGTGGCCGCCGAAGTCACCGTCAAGCTGCGGCGCGGCCTGTCATTGGAAGGCAAGCGGCGCATCAAGCGGCGCGTGGTAGCCGGGGCTGCCGGGATCGTGTTTGACGCGCGGGGCCGCCCGCTGGTCCTGCCGCGTCCGAGGGAGCGCGCGGCGCGTTTCATCGAGTGGCAGATGGCGATGTCAGGGCGCGAACGCCGCCCGAAATCGGCGGTTGACGACGCGCCGCTGCCCAGCATGGACGATCTGCTGCCGCAGATGCCCGACGACTCGCAGGAGGATTCCGCCGATGCCGTACTATCCTGACACGAGCGTGATCATGGGGCTGGCGCGTTTCAAGCGCCAGCGGACACTGCCGCCGCAGGCTATCCCGCGCCTGTCGCACCTGGTCGCCGGCACGCACGCCGAGGCGGTGAATGTCGTGCTGGAAGGTGATATTCTGCGCGAGTACCGGATTCTCGAGGTAGCCCCGGCGCTGAAGATGCGCAACGCCGATCCTGAAGCGGTCAACGCGCTGATCGAGATCGAGGAGGGCCAGCGCGCCCAGTTGGGGCAGGAACTGGCGCGGCGCGGCAGGGGGCGGCGCGCGCGCGTGCTGCTCTCTGAGGCGGAAGGGTTAGTCGTCCGCATCGAAGGCGGGCGCATCATCCTTCAGGTGAGCGAGCGCAGCATCGAAGTGCAGGCGAAAATGCCCGGCGAGATCGAAGAGGTCGAATCGCACAAAGTGACGATTCTGGGCACCGGGGCCGTGATGCAGTGTGCCTGGGGCAACGGGCAGTTTTGTTACGAAGCCTACCGTTTTGTGCCGGACGAGGGGTTTGTCGGGCTGGCCCAGCTTGACCCGCGTATTTCGGAGTACCGGGGGCTGGTCTTGATCAGCCCGCAGCCAATCAATAAAGGGGACCTGCTGGTCGCTCAGCAGCAGGAAGCGACCGGCGTCGTCGCGCCGAGTATGCCGGCGTACTTGCGCGAATTTGCGATGCAGCTTACATTCCCTGTATTGTTAACGGAGGGATTCGGCCAGCGCCGTCCCACAACATTGATTTATAACCTGTTGCGCAGTAACATGGGGCGACAAGCTGCGTTCGACGCAGTGACACCGGACCGTTGGTCCTGGGAACGCCCCGAAATCATGATCCCGCTGCCGTCCGGTGGAGTGTTACCCCCCAGTCCGGCCCTGGATCGCGCATTGGAAACCGGTGCCCTGGTGCGTATTACGCGCGCGCCGTGGGATGGTGTGATCGGTGATGTGGTGGAGCTGCCAAAATCTCCACAGGTGGTAGATAGTGGGCTGCGGGTGCCAAGTGCCAGGGTGCGGTTACCCAGTGACCGTCTTGTGCTGGTCCCATTGGCCAACCTGGAGCTGCTCGGGTAGCCGTGTGAGATGCCGGGCACAGGCAAACATCTCGGAGGAAACTTATGGCTGATGACGAACTTTTTGAAGATCTCGAAGATTTTAGTGATCTCGACGAAACGCCATCGTTTGATTTTGACGAAGACATATCCGTCCCGGACTTTGGCGAACCGGAAGGGGGGGAAGGCGTCAGCCGTACCTTCAAGATCGTCGGCGCGCTGATGATGCTGGCCGTGGTGGTGATAGTCGTGCTGCTGGTGCTGTTTGCTTTCAGCGGCAGCAGCGGCCTGACCGCCAACGAAAAAACCAGCACGGCGGTCGTCCAGACCAACGTCGCGGTGGAGGTGCAGTACAATGCCACGCTGACGGCGCTGGCGATGATCGAACAGGCCAGCCAGACGGCGGTTCGTAACGCCGAGCTGACGGCCACCCAGGAAGACATCCTGCGCCAGACTCAGGCGGCGATTGACGCAACCAACGCGGCGGGCACGGCGACGGCGGAGTTTTTCATACAGCAGACTCAGGCCTTCTTCCAGACCCAGACCCAGGAAGCGCTCAACGCGGCGGGCACGGCGACGGCGGAGGCGAATAAGCTGGTCGGGCGCGTGGTGGACCAGGAAGGGCGCGCGTATGGCAACCTGACCCTGCGCCTCTACCGGGATGACGGCGACGGTGTCTTTTCCCCGGCGGACCGTACCCCGGCCCCCGAAGCTCCGGCAGGTGGCACCGGCGAAGGTACCCCGGCTGAAAGCGCTACCACCGCGCCGCCCGTGAGCGGCGAACCCGGCAACCGCGTGATCGCCTACGGCGAGACTGTCACCGGCACGCTGGCAGCGGGTGAAACGCACGTCTGGACCTTCAACGCGACGGCGAATGACGTCGTGAACATCAACGCGATGGCCGATAACCCAGTGCAGATGGATATGTTCCTGGAGCTGCTCGGCCCCGCCGGCAATGTCTTGATCGGCGATGACGACAGCGGCGAAGGCTCGAATGCCGCCATCCTCAACTTCACGCTGCCGCAGGACGGTACCTATACCATCCGCGTGACGAGCGTGGCTTGGCCGGGCAGTTATCAACTGTCGCTCAGCCGGGGCCTGCCGACATCCGGCAGCACGGGCTACCGGCCCAATACGGGCGGCGGCAAGGGCCTGGCGCGGATCGTCAGCCCGTTGGGTGACAACGTCCTGCCGCAGACCGGCGGCACGCCGCAGCCCAGCGCCGACGAGTTGATCCAGGTCATCACCACCGCGACGGACGGCACGTTTGATTTCGGCTCGCTGGAACCGGGCGTGTACTGGGTGGAGCTGGACTACAACTCGCTGCCCCCGGACCTGCAAGCGTTGGTGCCGCAGGGCAAGCCGCTGGTGATCAAGGTCAACGTGCCCACTCAGGGTGAGATCACGTTTGAAATCAGCCCGGAGATGATCACGCCCAGCCCGACCGTTCCGACCAGCACGGCTGGCCCGAATCCGATCGACATGACGGCGACGGCGTTTGCCTTGCAGACGCGCACCCCGCCGGGCGTGGTCACCGAGACGGCGACTCCCGAACCGGGCGCGGGTGAGGGTTCGGGCACGCCTGTTGCGCTGCCGACGACCGGTTTCTTCGGGGACATCGGCGAAGGGGCCGGCAGCATCAGCGGCACCAGCGGGCTGACGGTGCTGGTGATTGCGGCAGCCGGACTGGTGGCGGTGGTCTTCATCGCCCGCAAGCTGCGTACTTCTGCGTAATCATGGTGCTGGCGCACCATCCCGGCGCGCCAGCGCCTGTTGGTTCCCAACCGGTTGAGCGCGCGTGTTGCGTGCGGTGGCTCCGCCCCCGCGCCCGGCGGTGTTTTTGGCCCGGCCATTTCCAAAAGGCTTGTGGGGCATGGGGCAAAGCCCCTGTTGGATTTGGGGTGCGATTACCCCAGGCGCGTCTGGCTTGGATTGGCGGTAAGATACGTTATACTAAAGTGACTGACGTTAGCCGTGCCCCGGTTAGCGTGCGGTCACTTTTCGTGCAGGGTGTCGCCGGTTTGTGGTCATCTGCTGATGAGAACCCGCGAGCGCTCGTTAGATGAAAGTTGTCCCGCCCGGATCATGACTGACCAATCTCGCCTGACTACGTACCGCTCGCATGACGTCACTGCGCTGCTTGACAGCCTGACCGTCGGCCAGTGTGTCGCGGTGTTCGGCCTCAGTAATTTTGGAAAATCAACCTTGCTGCGGCAGATGGCTGCCCCCGCCGTTGCGGCGGCCTACCAGCGGATCACGGGCAGGCAGGTGCTGTTTGTCTTCGTGGACTGCAACCGGATGCTGCAAATGAGCGCCCAGGGCTTCTACGAAGCGATCCTGCGGGCCGTGCTGGAAACGCTCGACGATCAGGACGGCGACGACTGCCGCGCGTTGTGTGATGTCATCGAGGGGTTCTACGACAAGGTGGTCGAAGCCAAGAGCGCGTTTACGATCCCGCTGGCGTTTAACGACGCGATCATCGCACTGTTGGACGATGGCGACGGGCGGCGGGATGTCGTGCTGCTGTTTGACGAGTTCGACGACGTGCTGACCGGGCTGGACGAGCGCGTTTTTTTGAATTTGCGCGCGCTCAAGGACAAATACAGCGAGCAGTTGAACTACGTCACGTCCACGCTGCAACCGCTCTCGCGGGCGGGCGGCGGCGACGATCTGGCCGAGTTCCTGGAGTTGTTCGCCGCGCACAAGTACCACCTCAAGCCGCTCAGCGCGACCGATGCGACCGAGCTGGCCGCCAGTATTTTCCGGCAGGCCAATGACTCGTTGGACCCGCACGAGCGCGACTACATCTGGCGGGAGGCCGGGGGACATCCGGGCCTGGTGCAGGCTGTCGCGCATGTCGTGCTGCAAGTCGAGTCCGGCGCACCGGCCACCTACACCCAGCAGGCGCTCAGCGTGGCGGATGATATGCTGCAAAATCACCTGTTGGTGCGCGGCGAGCTGGCGAAGCTGTGGAAACAATTGTTACCTGCCGAGCGGGAAGCCTGCTCGCTGGTCGCCACGCAAGGCACCGACGCGCTCAGCGCGGCGCAGCAGGCGGACTTGCTGACACGCGGCCTGCTCGTCATCGACGAATCGGGCGAGCCGCGCCTGTTTGCCGAGTTGTTCACGTATTTTGCCCGCCGCCAGGGGATGGCCGCGCAGGGCGTGCCGGATGGCGTGTGGGTCGATATCGACGCGGGTACGGTGTGGGTCAACGCCACGTTGATCGAACCACTCACCGAACTTGAATACCGGCTGCTGCTCTTGCTGTACGGGCGCATGGATAAAATCTGTGACAAATACCAGATCGTCGAGTCGGTATGGGGCCAGGAATACCTGGGCGAAGTTGACGACGCCCGCATCGAGAAGTTGATCAGCCGCCTGCGTGCCAAACTGGAGCCGAATCCGTCCCGCCCGCAGTTCGTGAGCACGGTGCGCGGGCGCGGGTACAAGCTCAACCGGCCCGGCAGCATACCGACGGATGGTGAACTGAGTGATAGCCCGTAATCGTCCAAATTATCGACGCGATCCGCGTCACCAGTCAGCCCCAGGCGTCTGTGTATGGCCTATTTCCTGATCCTGCCTCTGAGTTTATATACGACCCTGGCTGCGGTGGCGTTCCACCGCCAATCGCGCAGCGTATCCGCGCTGGCCCTAACCGCATACGCAGGCAGCGCCGCGCTGGCGACGGCGATGTTTTTGATTCTGGGCACGACGCCGGATCGCTCGCTGGCCAAAGCGGCGGCGGCAACGTTCCTGGCCGACTCGGTGTGGGCCTACGTGGCGCTGCTGCCACTCGCGCTGGCGGGCCTGTATTTTGAAGGGTGGCTGCATATTCACCGCCGCCGGGTGTTGGCGGTGATCCTGATCGTCGTGATGCCGATCAGTGTGATTGTGCCCTGGCTGTATCACCCGCTCGGCCTGCTGGGGGTATACCCCCTCAGCGAAACCAGTTGGACGAACTGGTTAGGCGCGTCGATGGCGGCGCACTGGCCCGTGTCTCTGCTGGCGTTTTTTTCCAGCCAGGTTCTGTACGTCATCACGATTTCGTTTGCCTTGCGGTCGGGCCGTGTGAGCCTGTGGCGTGGTGCGGTGCCGCTGACCCTGGTCGCCACGTTCAGCGTTTTGCTGCCGATTTTGGCCCCGCTGACCGGGGCACGGTGGATGATCACGGTGGCGGCGCTGGGTTATGCCCCGCCGGTGGTGCTGCTCACCGCGCTGTTTGTCCGCTCGTCGCGCACCGTGTCGCTGGATACCCTGATCCGCACGACGCTGAAAACCTACAGCGACGGCATGTTGTTGATCAACCAGGATTTCCGCGTGGTCTGGCGCAATCTCCAGATCGCGCGCTGGCTCGACGTGCGGCTGCGGCAGGGTGGGAGCATCACTTCCCCCCACCTTTTTGAGCTGCTGCGCGGAACGGCCTTGCTGCCGGCAGTGCGGCACATGCTGGACGCCGGGCAGGTCACAAGCGAGTGCGAGGTGATACTGGATGGCGAAGAATACGTCCTGCAAATCACCGTTGAGGAACTCAACGTGCGGAATGTGCCGGGCGCGCGCCTGTTCATCTTCCGCGACATAACGGCGTCACGCGTGCGCCGCAACCTCAACGAGCGGCGGCAGGAGCTGCTGGCGCTGAGCGCGATCAGCGCGGATATTTCGTCGTCGCTGGACCGGGAACAGGTGATCGCGCGCGCGCTGCACCAGGTGCTGACCGTCACGCGCGGCGATGCCGCTGCTGTTTATTTGATCGATAGCAGCGACCCGGAGATGCTGCACCTGGCCGGGCGGCTGGAGTTATCGCCAACCGTCCGACCGGCGCAGCCCCTGGTGCCAATCGCCGGCAGCATCAAGGGCCACGTGTTGCAGACTCGCAAATCCGAGGTGATTCACGATACGCGCCAAAACCCGCGTTTTGGCGCACGTTTTGAGGCGGATGGCCTGCGGGCCGGGATCACGGTGCCGCTTACCACCCGCGACGAAGTGATCGGCGTGCTGCAAATCGGCATGCAGCACCCGCGCACCTTTGACGGGATCGAAGTGGCGCTGCTGGAAAGTGTCGGGCAGCAGTTGGCGGTGGCGATTGATAATGCGCGCCTGCACCAGCAGGAGCGCCAGCAGCGGCGCGTGGCGGAAGTGCTGCGCGAGGTCGCCAATTTGCTCGCCAGCCGCACGCTTGAGGATGCGCTGCAAGCGATGCTGGCGTGCCTGAGCGAACTGCTGGACTACGACCGGGGTACCGTCCTGCTGCAAGCTGAGCCAGGGGAACTGCGGATCGGCGCGTCGGTGGGCTTCACCGATCCGCAGTCAGCAGAACAGACGGCTAACGTGCGCGTCGCGGTCAGTGATTATCCCTACCTGGCGGAGATGTTTGAAACGCGACTGCCGCAGGTG
>CAYMTN010000255.1:0-7147 GCA_964393335.1 uncultured Anaerolineaceae bacterium | reverse complement strand
GCCTTTGCCGCTTTGAATCTTTGACTTCGCCAACAAGGTCAAAGTTTAGAGTAGAGTTGTTGCAGCCATTCTGGCACAAAGGGTTTCACTCGATCATCGTCCGCCTGAAAGAACGGTTTTTCCGGATGGAACAAGTCGAACCGATCGCGCCACTCCTCGAAATAGGCTGCGAGGGGTTCACCCGGCCACTCACCTTCCTCCCACAGTTCGCCCCAGGCGCTGTACGTTTTCGGGCCAAACAGCCGGTGTAAGACTGCCAGGGCCAGGCGGTGGAGTGCAATAACGACCAGGGGTGACGGGTCAGCAATCTCCCGCAGTCTATGTGCCTGGACCAACATGCCCAGCAGGCCCAGTTCGATCACTTCGTCTTCCAGTGTCAGACAGGGTATCCAAGGTTTGTGTATCAGGTTGTAAGAAATCGTCATTCCTTGTAGACCTCCAGTCCAAGCTGTCGTGTGAGACGCAGCACGAACGGTGTGTCTGGGATCGGGCACAATTCGTTCGCGAAAATGGCCAATCGGCACTGCCGAAGGGCAGCAGACCGTAACCACCTGGAAGGCGGCTCAGTGTCGGCGATTTTGGACATCACCCCACGATGTCGGATAGTGACGGTCCGTTGGAGGAACTGCTGCTCCAAGTAGTGGTTCAATGGAGCATCAAGATTTATCGGCCCGTTACCATCCGGCTCCAGTGCCAGACCGGCAAGGGTTTGGTACAGGCACACGACGGTGACACCCGGCTCTACCAGCCGGGTCATAGCCTGTAACGTCGCGTGGATTTCCGGATCATCCTCCGCCAAGGCTGCATTCGGTTGGCTAAGCAAACGCTCGTCATCTGGCGCACGCACCACCCGTCGGTTGGCTTGATCGACCTCACCCCGCCGTGCTGCCAGCATATCCTGAGCGGCTTCGCGCAGGTCAGAAGCAAGCGGCTCTGGCACATTAGCGAACCAGTCGGTTGGTCCATAAACGGCTTCGATCAAACCTCGCGTATCCGCTGGCACCTCGAAAGCCCGTCGCCCGCTCAACACCAGCCATGAAGCCGTCAGGACGAAACGGTCGTACACGTACTCGTCCGCCCCAAAAACCGGTAAGCTGCCTTCAATAGCCGGGGTCGTTATCATCAGGCGTGGCGCTTTCAGACGCGGCGGGCGCTGTGACCGCTCATGGCGGTGCAGCCGCCCCGCTCGTTGTAGAATCAGGTCAACGGGGGCTAGATCGGTAATCATCAGGTCAAAATCCAGGTCCAGACTTTGTTCAACAACCTGAGTAGCCACCAACACCGCTTTTTCGGGGCGATGCGCCGCCTTGCCAAATCGACCAAGCATCCCGCGCTCGATCTCCTGTCGCCACACGAACGGGAAACGCGCGTGGAAAAGGAACAGGGCTTCATCAGACACAATTCCCGCCGAAGCGATAGCCTCAAACACACTCTGCGCGCGATGAACGGTGTTGCAAATCACGACCGCACAGCCGCCTTGGGCCAACTCTTCTTCCAGCAGACCGACGATGTCATCCGGCTCACTACATATCCACTCAAGCTGCACTATGCGCGATGCGGGTTTCGGAAGCACTATCGTCTGAAGTCCCTTTGGATCCCAAAGCGTCAGGCAGGGATAATCAAGAGGCTCAGCGGTGGAGGGTGAGTCTGGGAGATCGCCAGTGTAACTGGCCAGCAGTTCCTGTCGCGTCTGCTTCGGCAGCGTTGCGGAAAGAATGATCACGGAGACATTAAGACGTCGGAGCCATGTCAATAGTCGATGGAACAACGTCGACATGTAGGTATCGTAGGCATGTACCTCGTCAAAGATAACGATCTTATGGCTCAGGCCAAACAGCCGTACGAAGAAATGCCGTGTCAACAGGATGCTGAGAAGTGCCTGATCGACCGTACCCACCGCAAAGGGTGCAAGCAGTCCCCGCTTTCGTGGAAAAAACCACTCCATAGCCGCGACAGTGTGCTGCTCATCGTCGGCAATTTCACTCACCCGGATTTCTTGGGCGTCAGACATCCACTGCGCCTGGCCATGAAGCAGTTGGATGTTGACCAAATTCTCCGGAAAGCGGTGATTCAAGAATTCCAATGTCCGCTGGAACATCTGGTTGCTGGTCGCCTGGGTCGGCATGGCGATATATATCCCACGCCCTGAACCACGCTGCAGCCAGTGCTCCGCCAGGTAATAGGCAGCTTCAGTTTTGCCAATGCCAGTCGGAGCTTCGAGGATAGCAAGGCAGGGTGTCTTGACTGTTTCGGCCCAATCCACGACGACCGACTGAATCGGATTGGGTTCTGAGAATTGAGGAAACAGGTCCTGAAACGACCATGTGCTGCCATCCGCTCGCCAGCCCAACCAACCCAGGCGACGCAATGTGGAAACGGCCTGGGCAGCTGCTTGCTCTGCATAGACTTTGGGTGCAATGGCGCGATCTTCGTAGGGAAATGCGTCCTCCATCGAGCCAATCCAGTCTGCCACCGACGTCAGACCCGATAGCAGCACCAGAAGCGAGTTCTGATCCTCCAGCGCCAGTTGGATATCCACTGAGTGGGGCGGCGACAGCACGTGCCTCAGGGCTGCAACGACCTGTTCGCGAGCTTCACCCCACTGGTGATCACCTAGTACTTCTTGGCTGAAATCTAGACTCGACTGCAACTCTCGTGGCAGCGGCCAGGCACCATGATGTCCCCCCACCGCTCGCGCGATCTTCTTGGCTAGAGTACTCCCGACTTGGGAGCTGAGGAGGTCCTGTAGCACGTAAGCCGACACATGCCCGTGGGGAGTGTTGGGACCAGGCCTGGCTGGAAACATCAGCCCGACCTGTTCAAGCATAGGCATCGCTGGAGAAAACTTGCGCTGAAACGCTGGACAGGCTTTGCCAATATCATGGAGACCAGCCCAAAACGCGACCAAGTGGCCTGCAGTGTCCTCATCCATCTTGAGCCAACCCGACATCTGCTGACGAAAGCTTGCACTCAGCACATGGTACCAAAGGGCAAGTGTCACCTGTGCGACGTCGATGAGGTGATAGAGCAGAAGATGGATGTCCCCGGTTTCGCGGTTCGTTTTGGCCCACAGCACCTCGGCTGGTCGTTTGCGCATTGCTTGTGATACCTGGTAAAGCGTTGCCATTCGCTGGACTTCTCGTGTAAGCTGACGCCGAAGTGACGGTGGCGCAAGCACCTCGCACGCTGCGCCCCATCCACGAATCCAGGGAACAATGTCCGTGAGACTGGCCACCTGAACGGCCATCAACAGATAACCCGGATGATCTGGGTCCTCCCACAACTCCTGCGACTGGTGCCAGATCGTTTCTTGCACGCGTCGCACAACGTCGGGGTGAAAGCGCAGCACGATCTGGTTAAGATCATCGCCATGGAAAATAGACCATGCATGACGCAGCAGCGCCAAGCCGGGAAAATCCGGCGGGACCTGATACTCATCGTGGAGCAGGCGCGCATGCTCAATCCGTTCGAGCTTGAACGTGCGCTGGGCATTCACAACGCTACTGTGACCTATCACGTAGGTTGCATAGCCTATCGCGGAAGGTTCAAGCAAGTATGGAGACAGGATCGTATTGAACGGTTCACCCCGGACAGGATGGTAGATGATTGCCACCTTGCGGCGGTAGATGTAACCGCGCATTACTGCGCGAAACACGTCTTCATAGCCGGGCCTGAACGGGCGCTGCGCAAGTTCCTGCGCAGCTTCCGCGATGTCGGCTTCTAGACCCATGTCATCACTGAGGATCGCAGCCAATCGAACCAGGGCGGATTCGGCGGCTTCGTTGCGCTGGTCGCTATGTTTCACCACAAGCCGGACTGCCAGATAGAGTGTCATGGCTTCTTCCGGAAGCAGATCAAAGCGGCGGAGAACTCGACTGTGATGCAGCAACGGAAACCACAGCGCACCATCACGGTAAGCGTAACCAATCTGGTCCAGATGGCGAAGATAGTTGTTCGCGCTCCGACGCTCGAACCCTAACATCTCCGCAACTTCGGTTTCCCGTAGCCCGTCCGGGTGGCGTTGCAGCAGCGCGTCAACGCGCTGCAGGCGCTGCTGGCGTGTGGAGTCGAGGATTCGCATGTCTCCCCCTTTCTCAGCAGTTGGATATCATCTTACACCAGAGCACTATACTGGGCTAGCAATGCAGCCTCATGTGCCTATATCTTTAGGATAATTGGTAGTTGGAAAATCTCTTTCCAAAACCGGGGAGATCGTTGAAATCAAGGGACACTCGCACAAGAAATTGACAACTGACCGCAAGGGGCTTCCACACTTGAGGCACATGCTTGGTCATTGAGAAGACAACATGCATCGCAAGAGAGTTCAGATGATGCCATCATTCTTTGTCGTCCACAGGAAGGTCAGGAAATGGCAGTTCGAGCTGGACACTCAGCACCAGAACCGTTCTGGGTTCAACCACGTAGTTACGGTCACGTATCCAGCCTAGAAGCGGAAAACCCTCACCCCACCAGATCAACACATAGCCATGATAGAAGCGACGCTTGAGCTTCTCCTGCATGTTGGCGAGCAGATCATCATTGGTGTCGAACAACAGCCCGACACACTTCGATTGGGGCCGGTTCGGTCCATGCCCAGCATGGTGCGTCGTCTTGCCAAAATGCAACCGGCTGCCTGACGGCTCAAATGGTTTCTGATTCGACCAGATCATGGCCCTCCAGCACACGACCGATCACCGCTACCGCACGGCCAACACCGTCTTCGGTTCGGATGTGCGCCCCAAGCGCTGCTGCCCGGTCCCGGATGGGCGTGTGCGTGACCGCCACCCGAATCGCGTCCGCCAGCCGGTCCACACGGAGTGCCCGGCGCGGGACCGGTTGTGGTCCAGCTCCCAACGCCCGTACCCGCCGCCCCCAGAACGCCTGGTCTCCGAAAAACGGCACGGTCACCGCCGGAACTCCCGCGCGCAGCCCGGCCCCGGTCGTGCCCGCCCCGCCGTGATGCACCACCGCCGCCATACGCGGGAACAGCCAGTCGTGCGGGCAGCTCTGCAGCAGGAAAACATCGTCCGGCAGGTCGGCGGCGTTGATCCCGCCCCACCCGGTCGCGATCACACCGCGCTGCCCGGCCAGCCGCAGCGCATCCAACACGATCCCGGTGATGCGTTCAGGGTCACGGCTGCTCATGCTGCCAAATCCGACATACACCGGCGGCGGTCCATCATCTAGAAAATCCACCAGTTCGGCGGGCGGCGTCCAGCCCGGATAGTGGTCCAGGAACCAGTAGCCGGTCGTGTGACGGTGTGGGCCCCAGTCAGCGGGATGCGGCAGCACTGCCGGGCTGACGGCGTGCAGTTCCACCACCGGACGCCCATGCAGAATGCCGTAGCCGTAGCCGGTGGTACGCGGCAATGGCGGCAGGCCGAGTTGGGCGCGCCATTTAGTCGTGAGTGGGCGCAGCATCCTGAACAAGAACCCTTCCATCACGGTATACGTCAGCGGGTTGAGGGCGCGCGGTACGCGGAACGGGAAAATCGGGCTGGGACGCACCCGTGTGCGCCCCGGCAGCGGCATCGTCAGGCCCCAGAACATTGGAATCCCGTGATATTCCGCGAAGTGAAAGCCGGTGATGCCACCCACCAACCCGCCGACCAGCGCATCCGCATCCTGGCACGCTGCCGACACGCTGGCGAAAATGGTGTCCATGTAGGGAATGCCCTCGTACAGCACCTCGCGCAAGGCCCGGAACGTGTTCCAACCGGTTTCCAGCGCACCCGGAATGCGGTTATTCACATAATCTTCCAGGTCCACACCGAGCGGCACAAAGTCCAGTCCACGCGCCGTGACAAACTCCGCGAAGTTATCGCCCGCCACAATGCGCACATCGTACCCGGCCTGCTGTAACCCGACTCCCAGTGCGACATAGGGCTGGGTGTCGCCGCGCGACCCCATGGCGATGATCACGATCCGCATCGAGACATCTCCTTACCGTTCCAGAACCGCGCACCCAACACCAACAACCAATTACCCTTCACCTCAGCGCCAAACACAGAGCAGCTCCCCAGGAGCGGAAAGGTCATTCGGGTATGGTTTAAGGTACATACCTGTTGTCTGATTCGTCGTTCATCACTTGTCTGGCGGTCTCTTCTAGTCTCCGACCTATGCCAGTACGCCATACCCTCGTTGGCGATCTCGCTCTCTTCGACATATCGGCGCGGCATCGCCAGACTGTTCCAGCCGCCCGCTTCCTGCAACCGCAGCACATCGACCTTACCTGCCCAATACGTCGCCCGGTAGTGACGGCAGTCGTGCGCACTCAGCCCCTCAAGTCCAACCTGCTCACCCAGCACACGCACCCGTTCGGTGATGGAGCGCTCACTCATCCCGGCATCAGTGAGTTGGCCGCCCTTGCGACTGCCCCGCAATACAGAACCGTTCTGAGGACAATCACCCGTCTCGAACCAGGCCTGCAGGACGCGCAGGGTGTCGGCGCTGAGCCTGTGCGTCTGCACCTTATCCACCTTGGGGCGCAGGAACCGCATCTCGCCCGCTTTGAGGTCGATGTCTGACACCTGGAGCCGCGCGACCTCCCCCAAGCGCAAGCCGTGGTCCAGCAGAAGACATAGCAGCAGTGCATCACGGCGTCCTTGAGGAGTACCAGGCTGCGACTTCAGCTTCCTGGCCTGCTTTTGGGTGATGTGTACAGCATCGGCCTTCTTGTCCCCTCGACGCGTGACATCACGCCGCTCATCAATGCGCCGGGCTTCCTTGTGGGCATACCCGGCCACTGTGCGGATCATGGCCAGCTCTTCAGCCGAGAGCACCGCAGCTTTCGTAGCGAGTTTGGCATACGCCTTGACCGTCGAGAGCCGCACGTTGATACTGCCTACGGCATCACCCTGGCTCACCATCCAGTTGCGGAAGCCTTCGACCAGACCCCAGGTTACACCGTTCCAGGCGTCGCCATCGGGCAGCGGGTCTTCAGGGAATGCCGCCACCGCTTGCGCAAACGCGCCCAGCGCTGCGCCAAGCTGCAGGCCCGCTGGCTCACCCACCTCGTTCAGGAACTCGACGAAGCGGGCGAGGTCAGCGGCCTGGCGACGGATGGTGTTATCAGCTTTGCGTGACAGGTAGTCAGTAGTTAACCTTCACAATTAGAGGGAAGGTCAAGTAGCCCCTTCCCCAAGTC
>CAYMTN010000254.1:0-7243 GCA_964393335.1 uncultured Anaerolineaceae bacterium | reverse complement strand
GCTGGAACGATGCCTACTTGTTGCGTGTCCTCGGCATTTAGATGCAATCGCCCTGCACCCTAACGCACGCGGCGTTCCCATGTCTCTTTGATCGTCAGTTTCGTCACGTCAGGAATTTCAAGAAAATCGAGCAGCAGGCGCGTAAACCCGGCGGTATTTTCCAGCATGGGGAAATGCCGGATCGTATCCATGCTGATCACGCCGCAGGTGCTGCGGCCTTCGGTCAGGCTGGTGATCATACGCGCATCGGGCGACGGCACGAACGTGTCGCTGCCGCCATACACGGCGACGAGCGGCATCGACAGCGCGCGCAGGTCGCGCAGCGTATCGACCTCGGAAAACGACTCGATGCTCATCGCCAGCGCTACGCTGTCGGCTTTATCGACCTCGACCTTCAGTTTTTCCAGGTCCGACCCGGCGTCTACGTGCCGCTTGAGCAGTTCCATGCGGTCGAGCACTTCCAGGTGATCCTTGAGCGGGTTGGCGCGCTGTACCTCGCCCGACGCGGCACCGGGCACGTAATCGGTACGCGGCATGGCCGGCACGCCGGCGAGCTGTTCCGGCAGCGCACGCGACACGGAGGACGGCGTTTCGATCTCGGTGGTGGGTTTGTCAGTCGGCGGAGTGGCCGCCTCACGCGGCGGTTTGGGGGCGACGTGCTGCTCGCCGATCTCACGGGCGCGCTGCTCCATCGCGACTTGAATCCGCGTCTTCATATCGTCGGTACGGACCGGCATCGTTTCGGCTTCGGGGTGCACCTGCTCCGGTGACGTGCCCGCCATCGCGGATAGTTCGCCAGCCTGCACCGGATGGTTGTCCGCCGGGAGCGCGGGCGGGCGATTGGCGGTCAGGGGGCGGCTGGGCGGGGCCATCCAGAACAGGGGCGGCGAGACGACCATCAGGCGCGGCACACGATCCGGGTGCTGCACGGCATACCGTGCGGAGATCGAAGCGCCCAGGCTGTGCCCGACGAGCGCCGCCTTAGTAATGCCAAGCTTTTCCATGAATTCATGCAGCAGCGCGACCTGCGACTCGAAATTATAACGTTTGGGATCGCGGCCCGAATCGCCGAATCCCCACAAATCCAGGGCATACGTACGGTATTTCATGCTAAGCTGCTGCATGGCGGGAACCCAATAGCGCCACGATCCCAGCCACCCGTGTAACAAGATCACGGGACGTCCGCGTCCCAGCACCTCATAATGGACCAGATCGTTTTCAATCGTGATTGCACTCATACCCTGTCCCGCAACCTATTTGATGTCAAACTTGGCGAGAATTTCGGCGATGCGCCGCGTCAGTTGGTCCGGCGCGAATGGCTTGAGAATATAATCGTACGCGCCAGCATCCAGGCCGGTATCCATCTCGTTTTGCTGGCCTTTGGCCGACAGGAAGATCACCGGGATGTCCTTCACACCATCCATTGACTTCAACGTCCGGCACGCTTCATAACCCGTCATGCGCGGCATGCGCACATCCAACAAAATGAGATCGGGTTTGACCTGCGGTGCCTGTTCGACCGCTTCCACCCCGTTCGCCACCTTGACGACCTCGTGTCCGGCGTATTTCAGTGTGAACTCGATCAGGTCACGGATATCGCGTTCGTCTTCTGCGATCAAAATCTTTGCCATACGATTCTATCGTTGCTCCCCTGTGAAGGTGCGGCTCAGGTAGTGTCGCCGGAAACCGGCGCGCGGGCCTTGACGGGCAGCCGGACGTAAAAGGTTGTGCCCTGCCCGACTTCGCTTTCAAAGGAAATGGTGCCGCCATGAACCTGTACCAGCTCGCGCACGATCGCCAACCCCAGCCCGGTGCCTGGCGTATCCATCACCAGTTCTTGTGACTCGTCCCCACGGAAGAACCGCTCGAAAATACGGTCGGCGGTTTCCGGCGGGATGCCGATGCCGGTATCAACCACCTTCAACACCACCTGGCCGGTACCGGCCTCTTCGGAAGCAGCCAACGTGATCGTGCCGCCTGCCGGCGTGTAACTGAACGCGTTGTCGGCCAGGTTGGTCATGATCTGTGCAACCTTATCGTAATCGCCCCAGACCGTCAAGTGACGGTCTTCGGGCACGTCGATGACGACATTCATCTCGCGTTTTTCGTCTTCGGAACGCCCGCGCAAATGCACCATGACCAGGTCGAACAGGTCCTGGACCTCGACCGCCGCGAACTTGAGTTCCATGCGCCCCTGGTCGATGCGCGAGATATCCAGCAGGTCATTCACCAGGATGCTCAGCCGGTCGGCGTTCTGTTTGATCGTCTCCAGGAAGCGTTGCTGCTGCTCGGTCACCTCACCCGCCGCGCCCAACAGCAGCAGGTCCGCGTAACCTTTGATCGAGGTCATGGGCGTGCGCAGCTCGTGTGACACCGTCGCCACAAATTCGCTCTTCAGGCGGTCCACCTCGACCTCGCGCGTGATATCACGGAAGATCGACACCGTGCCCAGGAATTGATCGCCCATGTGTACCGGCGACAGGCGCACGCTCAACACGCGCTCGTCTTCCAGCGTGATGCGCTCCTCGATGAAATCGCCGGGGGAATACGCGGTCGGGTCGTTCATCCAGCGATCAACCGTCTCGGCCCACTGCGTCTTACCCGCGCCGTACAACCCGGCGATGGCCGACGACGAGCGGTTCAGCACGCCCTGGACGGGTACGTCGAGGATGCGCGAGGCCGCCGTGTTAAAGACGATCACCTGACCATCCGCGTCGGCCACCATCACGCCGTCCGCCACCGAGTCGAGGATCGCACCGCTCTTGGTGGCTTCGACCTGTTCCTGGCGCAGCATCGCGCCCAGGCGCTCGGCTTGATCGCGGATCAGGCTGTACAACTCGGCGTTGTTCATCGCGTTGGCGACCTGGCTGGCCGCCGTCGTCACCAGCCGCAGGTGGTCCGGGTTAAACGCGCCCGGCGTATCGCTGTAGAGCATCGCCACGCCGAGGATGTCTTCGCTCGATTCGATCAAGGCTACCATCGCGGCGTGCGGCGTATCGTCAAACGTGCTCAGCCGCAGCCAGCGCGGGTCGTGCTGCACGTCGTCGATGATGACCGACTGCCGGTTCTGGATCGCCCACCCGGCCAGCCCTTCGTTGAGGCCAAGCGACTCCGGTTCGCCCTCCGCGAGGGCTTCTTCCGGCCAGCCCATCCGCGCGCGGAATTCCAGCCGGTCCGAGATCGGATCGACGGCCAGGATCGCGCCCTGATTCGCGCCCACCGCCTGCGCCACCATTTGCAGGGCGCGGGTCAACAGGCGTTCCATGTCCAGGCTGGTCGCCAGCTCGGTCGTGATGGCGTACAACGTGCTGATGTGCTGGCGTTCCTGTTCCAGCTCGGCGGTCCGTTCCTGCACGCGCCGGTCGAGCACGCCGGCCAGTTCGAGCGTTTGCTGGAAGAGACGCGTGCTCTGGATGGCGACGCCAAGCTGCGCGCCGACCGTGTTGAGGATGCGCTGATCGTTGTGGGTGAAGGCCAGCGGATCGTCGTCGTCACGCACGGCCAGCACGCCGATCAACTCCTCACCGGCGAAGAGCGGCACGCCCAGGAAACAGCGCGCGCCCGGCACTGCCGTTTCGATACGCAGGCTGCGCCGCACGTCGTCCAGATTCTCACCGGCCAGCAGCAGCGGCGCTTTTTGGCGGGTGATCATCGAAAATTCGTCCTGCCCCAGCGGGCGCGACGCCATTTCGAGCGGCGTCTCATCCTGCACCGACGTCGCCAGCGGGAAGCTGAGCATCTCGCTGTCTGGATCGTAGAGCGCCACGTACAGAATCTGCGCGTCGGTCAGGCTGGGAAGCTGGGCATCGATCACCGCCAGCAACTGCTCAAGGCTGTTGGCCGACGACAGCGCGCCGGACATATCGTTGATGATGTACAGCTCTTCGACCGTGCGCCGCGTTTCGGTTTGCAGACGCGCGTTTTCAATCGAGATCGCGGCCTGGCTGGCCAGCGTAAGCGCCAGACGGATGATTTCAGGTTTAAACACGCGCTCGGCTTCCATGGCCTCGACTTCGACCAGGCCAATCGAGATATCGTTGACGACCAGCGGGATCAGCACGCGGGTGGCCGCATTGTGCTGTTCCATCAGCGCTTGCTCATCCGGCGGCAGGTCCGGATCACCCGCCCGGATGATCGTCCACTCGCGCTCGCGCAGCGCTTTTTCGCGCAGCGGATAATGCATCAATTCGTAAGCATCCCCCGGCTGGTCGGACCGCACGCCTTCGGGCCGCGAACTGATGTCGCCGCCGACGACGATCTGGTTGCTCACGTCATCCCACAAGAAGATCGTACAGGCGTCGGTTGCCAGCGCGGACAGCATCTGCACGGTGACACGCCGGACCACTTCGTCCAGGTCGAGCGTCACCGCCGTTGCCTGCGCGCTCTCGAACAGCGTCTCCAACTCGCTGGTACGGATCGCGGCCTGCTCGAACAGCGCCGCGTTTTGCACGGCGATACCGGCCTGGCTGGCGATTGTCTGCGCCAGCTCGACCTGTTCGTCGGTGAACTGGCGGCGTTCGTCGACCGCATCCAGGCGCAAGATGCCGATCACCTCGCCGCCGACCACCAGCGGCACAATCAGCGTGCTCTGCACGTCCTTGTGCCGCATCATCCGGCGTAGATCGTCGCGCAGCGAGTCTTCAGGGACGTTTTCGATCACCAGCGGGATCAGGTTCGTGCAGACGCGTTCAATGGCCTGGTTCCGCGCCACGTCATACGTTTCTTCGGGCGGCGCATCCCCGCGCGGATACTCGACGATCACGCGGGCGATGCCGGACTCGGCGTTGATTTGCAGCGCGGAGCCTTCGTTGACGTTCAACGCGATGGCCGCTTCGCGCAGCGCAATCTCAAAAATGTTTTCGAGATCGAGCGTCTGCGCCAGCGCCAGCGACACGCGGTTCAGCAGCGCCAGCCGCTGCGCCTGGTCGTTGAGCGCCTGGGCGCGGGCGCGTGTCTCTTCAAAGAGTCGGGCGTTATCCAGCGCGATGGCAGCCTGGTTGGCAAACGTGAGCGTCAACTGTTCGTGCAGCGTGTCGTAAAAGTGCGTTTCCCGTTTTTCGAGCGCGATCACGCCGACCACTTTCCCTTTGCTGATCAGCGGCGCGCCAAGCCAGTTTTTGTAGATCGCCGCCGAGCCATACGGGAAGCGGGGATCACCCGCGCCCACGTCACCGGCGTTGATCACGCGCGCATTATCCGACATTTCGCGGAACAGCGGGCTGTAGGGAATTTCGACCGTCAGGCCGAGCAGTTCGTCGACGCCGGTCGCGTCGGCGTCTCGATAGCCGCGCGCCGCCGCGATGTACAACTCGTCGCGCGTCATCGAGCGCAGCCACAGCGCTACGCCATCGTAGGGGACCACGCGCCCCAGCGCGTCCAGGATCAGGTCGATCACCTGGTCCGGTTCCAGCGTCGCCGTGATCTGGCTGGACACCTCGGAAAGCGCCGCCATCTGCACGGCGCGCACTTCGAGGTCGGCTTCCAGCCGGGCGCGCTCGGTGACATCTTCGAGCAGCAGCACCAGGCCGGACACGCGGCGGCCTTCGCGCATCGGGTAAATGTAGTAGTTGCGGATCGAGGGGTTGCCCGCTTCGTCGTGGCGCTCGACTTCATAGCGCACCTGTGGCTCGCCCATCGCCAGCACGACGGCCAACGCTTCACGCAAGAATTCTTCGTAATCGGGCCGGTACTCAAACAACAACTGGTCAACCGCGTCGGTGGACCACCCGTAACGCTCAACCATGAAGCGGTTGATACGGCGGATGTTCAGGTCGAGGTCGAGCACGACGATACCCTGCTGGATCGACTCGACGACCGCCTGGTTAAAAATCGTCAGGCCGAGCGTCTCGTTGTACAGCCGCGCTTTTTCGAGCGCCAGCGAGGTCTGGCTGGCGATAGTGCGCACCAGCTCGATCTCAGCCTCGGTGAACGTGCGCGTCGTCGTCGAATCCAGCCCCAACGTGCCGACGAGCTGGTCCCCCACAAACAGCGGCACGATCATCAGCGCCTCGGTGCCGCGCTCTTTCAGCAGGGCATGCACCGGCTCCAGCATCGGTTCGTTCGCCACGTCGGCGGAGACGAACGGTCGTTTTGTCTCGCGCACGTAGTCAATCGACGGGTTGTTGGTGAGCGGCACAACCGGCGGGGTTTTCGGATCAAAGGAGGGGTGCGTATCCAGCACCAGGCGGCCTACGTCCTCGCCCTCGAACAGCACCAGCCCGGCAAACGAGACTTGCAGCGCTTCTTGCAGGTCTTCGAGCACAATCGCATAGATCGCTTGGGGATCGAGCGTCTGCGCCAGGCGCGCCGATACTTGGTTGACCAGCAGCATACGCTGCGCCTGCTCGTTAAGCTCGACCGCGCGCTGCTGCGCTTCGTAAAACAGGCGCGCGTTTTCGATGGCGACCGCCGCCTGGTTAGCCGCCGTCGTCGCCAGTTCGATCTCGGCTTCGGTGAAGTGACGCGGCGTGGCCGAATCCAACCCGATCGTGCCGATCACCTGATCGCCCATGACGACAGGCACGATCAGCATGGCTGCCGTATTGCGCGCGCGCTGGATGTCCCACATATCTTTGAAGCGCTCGTCGTGCAGCAGGTCCTCGGCAATATAGGGCCGCCGCGTTTCGAGCACGAATTCAGCGACCGGGTTGCCCGTCAGGGGGATTTGCAGATCAGGCAGCGGGTCGTCCATCGGGTGCGTGCTGAGCACCAACCGCGAGCTGTTGCTCGCCGGGTCCAACATCATCAGGCCGCCGTAATCCAGGCCCAGCGCCGCCTGCATTTCCTGCAACACGATGCGGTAAATCTCCGCCGAGTCGAGGGTCTGGGCCAGCCGCGCCGACATGTGATTGAGAGCTTCCAGGCGCTGCGCCTGCTCGTTGAGTTCCGCCGCGCGATCCTGGGCCTGCTTGAACAGGCGCGCGTTGTCCAGCGCCACCGCCGACAGGTTAGCAAGCCGCTGGACCAGGTCCAGGTTTTCCTGGTAACTGAAGGCGTTTTCCAGCTCGCTGCCCAGGTGCAGCGCCCCGTCATAGGTGATGCGCAGGCCAGCGCTGTGCAGACGGGCGTAGGCGACGGGCAGGCTCAGGCCGGTCACCTTCGGCACCGCCGGGGTCGGGTCGCTGCGACGATCGGTCACCACGGGCTGTCCGAGCTTGCTGAGGTCCGGGTATCGATCGCTCACACCACGGTCCGTGATCTGGCCTGTCTTGGCGCTTACGGTGACGAGATATTCTTCCTTCTG
>CAYMTN010000253.1:0-7284 GCA_964393335.1 uncultured Anaerolineaceae bacterium | reverse complement strand
GCATGTCGAAGATGCCGAACTTCTCAGGATCGACCCCTTCCTGGCGGCAAAGCTGCCACGCCCGCCCGCCGGTGACAAACTGGCCGGGCGGCATGTCGAGCGTGTCGAAGCCGGTGTGCAGCGTGTCTTGTTGGAACTGATCAAGCTGCGCGTCGAGCATGACCCACCGCGCTTGATCGGCGGGCCAGTATTCGACGACCCAGTGATCTTCGTAGTGGTCGGGCAGGAAATACGTGCCGAAGCCGCAGCGCGCGCGGGCCGGGATGCCCAGGTGGCGCAGCAGCGCGACGGTCAGCACGGAGAAGTCGCGGCAGTTGCCGACCAGCCGCTTCTCCACCGGGCGCGGCGTGGTCAGCGGCGCGGGATCGACCGCGTAGATGCGTTCGAGCATCTCCGCCGCCGGGCGAATCTGGACTTCGGCGCGGCGCTCGTCGCTGAGTTGGACGCCGTAGCGCTCCGCCCAAAAAACATGCAGCAGGTTGCCCTGCACGGCCCGGACCACGTCCGGGATCGCGGCAGGCAGACCGGCCAGCAGCGCGTTTATGGCAGGGGTGGGGGGCAGCGTCGTCAAAGGACCGGGCTGGGCGTAATACGTCAGAACATCGGGGACCGCCTGAGACATGATCGCCTCCTGAATTAGGGGGAAACAGAGGATCAAGTGATGCGGCGCGATCATAGCACATCCGTTCGGTAAAGTCAACGGGATCGCGCGGCGTCTAGAGCTTTCACCACAGAGGGCGCGGAGAGACACAGAGAAATGCTTTTCCTCTGCGCTCTCCGTGTGCTCTGTGGTGTGCTTTTTGGAGAATTCGCAACCGGCGATCAATCGACGACGGCGGGCACGATGAAGTCTTCCACCAAGTTGAACTGGCACAGCATCCGGTTATCGCGGAAGGATTCCGGCACGTTACCCAGCCGCCCGGTCATGACGACGACCAAATCCAGCGCCGGGATCACGTACACGAACTGCCCGCCGAACCCGACCGCGATCGCGCTGTCCGTGTCACGCTGCGGGCGCAGCCACCACAGGAAGCCGTAGCCCAATTCGGCGCAGTCGCTTTCCGACGTGGGATCGAACAGGGTGTAGTAGGTATGCGAGTCCGCAACCCACGAGGCCGGGATGATCGGGTCGCTATCCCACGCGCCGCGATTCAGGTACAGGTAGCCGAATTTCGCCATATCGCGCGCCGTCAGGGCCAGTTCCGCGCCGCCGACGCTGCGTCCCTGCGGGTCGGCGGGCCATTTGCGCTGCGTGATTCCCAGCGGGCCGAACAGGTACAGATCGGCATACTCCAGCGCGGACATGCCGGTCTGCTGGCTGATGATCGCCGACAGAAGCTGCGTATCGCCCGTGCTGTAGTTGAACTGCGTCCCCGGCTGGCGGATCAAGGCGTGCGCCAGGACGTACTGCACCCAGTCCGGGCTGACCGTCATCTGCACCGTGTCCGCGCCGTATTCGGCCCAGTCCAGCCCGGAGCGCATGGTCAGCAGGTCGCGCACCGTGATCGCGCGTTTGCGGCGGTCATCGACGGTGGCGAATACTTCGGGCAGCAGTTCGCCGATTGGCTCGTCGATGCGGCCCAGGTCGCCGGTTGACAGCGCGATGCCGATCAGGGCCGACGTGACGCTCTTTGTCACGGATTTGACATTGTGCAGCGTACGCAGGTCGCCCCGGTCGTAGCGCTCGAACACAAGGTATCCGCCGCGCACGACCAGCAGGCTGTCCATGTGCGGCACCTGTACGGCCAGGTGATCGCTGGCCGCGGCGAGTTGTTTGGAATCGAGTCCCTGGTCTTCGGGGAAAACTTCGCGCCAGCCATTTGTCGGCCAGTAGGGGCGCTGTGGCGTGTGGTCCGTCATGACATGTCCTTCTCGATGCAGGTGAGTCCTGCTACAACCATATCGCAAATCGGGGCGGGATGCCTACTTGGCAATCCGTCGCGGCTTGCGGTATGCTGGCGCGTGTGTCAGATGGTCGAATCGCCGGGTCATGTTTCAGGAGGGGTAGATGTCCGACCAGCCGTCTTATGGATTTGGAACGACGCTCAACCTGCCGGTCGAAGCCGCCATCGAGCGTATCACGGCGGCCCTGGCCGGGCAGGGATTCGGCATTTTGACGCGCATCGACGTACAAGACACGCTCAAAAAGAAGCTGGACGTCGACACGCGGCCTTACGTGATTCTCGGCGCGTGCAATCCCCCGCTGGCCCACCGCGCGATGACCGCCGAACCGGGTATCGGCCTGCTGCTGCCGTGCAACGTGATCGTGTACGAGGGCGCGTCACCGGACGAGTCGGTCGTGTCGATTGCCGACCCGCTGGCGATGATGCAGATGTCCGACAATCCGGCGCTGGCCGGGGTCGCCAGCGAAGCGCAGGCGCGGCTGAAACAGGCGCTGGCGGCGCTGGGGTAGGGCAAAAAAAGCGTAAACAGTAAGCAGTAGACAGTAAACCGTAGACCGTGAAGTGCGGAGCACGGAGGGTATGCCAAGACTGCCTGACGGACCGGAATTCGTGCGATGGAGCCTCACCCCCGCCTCGGCGCGTGCGCCCAGGGGGTGAGGTAAAGTTAAGAAGCGCCCGGAATTCCAGGCGTTCTTAATGCCTGTCCGTCCCTGAAATCCCAATGGAGCCGCCATTCGGCCAGGGGTGAGGCTAACGCGCGAGCGCCTGCCGAACGCTGTGGTAAGTTTAGCACCATACGCAAGGAACAGTGGTTTGCCGTGATCCCTTATCCGTCACGCGCGCGGGGGTTTTCCGGTCAACGGAGCACGGTCAACGGTCAACTTCTTTTCCACCAAGGAGCAGCAATCCGTATGAACCTACACGTTATCCACCATATCGGCGTCGTCGGTGCGGGCACGATGGGGCACGGCATCGCGCAGGTGTGCGCGATCAATGGCTTCCGCGTGACGCTGGTGGACGTCGATCAACTGCGCCTGGACCAGGCGTTCAGCAAGATCACGCGCAGCATCGAAAAACTGTACGCCAAGGGCCGCATCACCGAGCAGCAGCAGGCCGGGCTGGACCACATCCGCACCAGCCTGACCCTGAAAGACCTGGCCGACGCCGATCTGGTGATCGAAGCGGCCAGCGAAGCCGTCACCGTCAAGGCCGGCATTTTCACGCAGCTTGACAGCCTGACCGGGCCGGACACGATCCTGGCGAGCAATACGTCGTCGATTTCGATCACCGAGATCGCCGCCGCGACCAGCCGCCCGGACAAAGTGATCGGCATGCATTTCATGAATCCGGTGCCGCTCATGCAGTTGGTCGAGGTGATACGCGGGCTGGCGACCAGCCAGGACACGCTCGATACGATCATGGCCCTGAGCGAAGCGCTCGGCAAAACGCCGGTCGAAGCGGCGGATTACCCCGGGTTTATCGCCAACCGCATCTTGATCCCGATGATCAACGAGGCGATCTACGCGCTGATGGAAGGCGTCGGCACGGTGGACGCCATCGACACGGTGATGAAACTCGGCATGAATCACCCGATGGGACCGCTCACGCTGGCCGATTTCATCGGGCTGGACATCGTGCTGAACATCCTCGACGTGCTGCACGATGGCTTAGGCGATCCGAAGTACCGCGCGTGCCCGCTGCTGAAAAAGATGGTCGCGGCGGGTTACCTGGGGCGCAAGTCGGGGCGCGGCTTTTACACGTACAAATAACGGTTAACGGTGGCACGGGCGGCATGACGGCGGACCGGCCCGCGTGGCGCGTGGCGTGAGCCGATTTTTACGCGGACACAGAACGAGTTACGTTTGCCCACAGGCCGGACCCTGTGAGGAGGGCGATGCCATGAAACACGCTTGGGGCGTGCGCTGGATCGTGATCGGCGTGACGGTATGCAGTCTGGCAGCGGCGGCGAGTCCTGTTGTGCACGCGCAGGACGGTGCCCCGGTGGATACGGTGACGCTTGTCCCGTATGTGGACGTGGCGCAGGGCTTCAGCAGTCTCGTGCCGGAAGGCTGGCTGCCGGTGGGTCCCGGTGCGTTCAGCCCGCAAGAGCGATTCGGCGCGGTCGATGCGGCGTCGGCTACGTGGCTGCTCGTGCAGCAGGCGCAGCGCGGCGTCCGGCGTCCGGCTATGCGGGCGGCGATTATCCAGGGGCTGGACCTGGACCGCCTGCCGGAGCCGGTGGCGTATGAGGGCGTGCTGTCCTGGGAGGTGTACTCCATCGAGCGCGACGATCTGCGGGCGGATTTTGCCGTCACGGAGCGCGGCGCGATTGCCGGTGCTCCCAACTGGGGCTACGTCGTCATCCTGGCGACCCGCGAGCAGCCGGACGCCCACGCGGCTCTACGCGACTCCGTGCTGCTGCCGGTGCTCGACGCGTTCACGCCGTTCCCGTATACGGACGCGGTGGAGCCGGTGCCGGAGCCGGATTACTGGCCGACTGACGGCTGGCGATCGTCCACGCCGGAGCAGCAGGGAGTCGATGGGGCGCTGCTGGACGCCATGATCCCGCTCGTGGAAGACAACGGCCTGGGGGTGAACAGCATCTCCGTGATCCGGCATGGTTACCTGATATTCGATCACTACTTCCCGCCCACCATTCCACAGCAGCGGCACCAATTGTACTCTGTGACCAAAAGTTTCACCTCGACGCTGGTCGGGATCGCCATCGACCAGGGCCTGATCGCGGGCGTCAGCGTGCCGGTGCTGGACCTGTTCGCTGACCGGACGGTCGCCAACCTGGACGCGGCCAAAGAGGCGATGACGCTGGAGCACCTGCTGACGATGACCGCCGGGTTCGAGTGCTTCGACGATCAGTTTTTCACGTTGGGCCGGATGGAAACGAGCCGCGATCCGGTGCAGTTTATGCTCGACCTGCCGATGAGCGACGAACCGGGCACGCGGTTTAACTACTGCAACGGCGTGTCACACCTGCTCGCGGCGATTGTGGCCGATGCCAGCGGTATGAACGTGCTCGATTTTGCCAACGCGAACCTGTTTGGCCCGCTGGGGATCACGGGCGTCGTGTGGCCGCAGGACGCGCAGGGTGTCAACTTTGGGTATTCGCGGTTACAACTGAATCCGCATGAAATGGCGAAACTCGGGTTCCTGTTTTTGCACAACGGTGAATGGGACGGGCAGCGCATCGTCTCGGCCAAGTGGGTCGAGACGGCCACGTCAAACCATTCGCCGACGCGCGAGATCGGGTATGGCTACCAGTGGTGGGCACGCCCGCAGTCGGGCATGTTCGCGGCGCTGGGGTACGCCGGGCAGCAAATCGTCGTCGTGCCCGCGCTCGACCTGGTGGTCGTATTCACCAGCGCCATCTTGCCGGATGCCGATCTGCCGCTGAACTGGCTGTTGGGGCGCTACATTCTGCCTGCCGTGCAGCCGTGAGGCCGGGTGCGGAGCCAGATGCCTGATTACGGTGCGGGGCCGTCAAACCACGCGAGATCGCGCCCAATGAGCAGCTCGTTTTTTTTCGAGTGATGTGTGTTTTTCATGGGAATTATCCGCGTGTCAAATTCGTATCGTGATGCTATTTCCGTTATGGCATCGACGGCATCATAGGTCATCAGAAAATCGCCGCACAGATTATTAACGATCTGAAATAGTTTTTCATGATCAAGTTCAGAATGATCATACAACCGCCGACCGGGTTTTTTGCCTCCGGCGGTGTAGGGTGGATCAATGAAAAAAACGACATCGGATCGGTCTGAGTAGTGTTGGAGAACCTGCAAGCCGTCTCCATGCACGAAACTCAGGCGTTCTCTGATAGACACAAGATCGTATATGCGCGCTGCCAACGTTGCGGCGTACCAGCGCGAAGCGATGCCTTTGCCGTTTTCGCCATGTTTGAGTTTGCCTGCGCCTTTAGCCAAGATACCGCCTCGATTGACGCGGTTTTTGAGAATGGTCCGAAAAGCCCGCTCACGCGGTGGTAGATTCTGTGCTTCCAAAATAGAGTTCACGGTTGTCCGGTTGATCTCGAATTCGATGATTCGTTTGGCAAGCCATTCCCCATCATTAGCGGTGATGATGGCATTCCAGACATCCGCCACTTGATCATCCAACTCAACCAGTATCACTTGAGCGGCCAATTGCTCAAACGCAGCACTCAATCCTACAATCGCGCCCCCGGCAAACGGCTCGAGCAGAACCCTGCGTCGGTCTTCAGGCAGGCTTGTTAGCCATTGTCGAGCGCGGGGTACCAGCCAGGTCTTCCCGCCAGGATAACGGAAGGGGCTGCGGTGCTTGACTGATGCCACATTGACGACTTGTTGTTGAGGCGGTGTCAGACCGGGTAAATGAAGCTGTTTCATGCTATATCACCCCCAAGCAGATCGGCTAGCGTGGGCGCGTCTGGGGCGATGGTGCCATTTTCTAATTTTTCGTCCAGTTTCTCTTGAAGCATCTCGACAAATGTATTCATGGGACCTGGTTCTGGTACCGCGATTTGATTCAAGGCTGACTCAAAACGCGTGTAAATGGTTGTCTGGAGTGCCAGGCTAAACACATTTTGTTCCGGGTCGCGTACCAAATCATAAATCAGCCACGCAATATCCGCTTCATCAGGTTGCACCTCAGGTAGTTCGGGAAGCGTGCGAAAAAAGCCACGGTGAAGTGCTACGGCTTGTTTTTTATCCCATGTTTTAAGAATACCACCTTTATACATTAATTGGGGCACCAGCCGTTTGCGGGATGAAGACAGATAGTCAGGACGTGGATAGTTACGCTCAGTGGTCCAATCCATTTCGTAATGAGTGGCCGGGTCTTGCATAAAATACGAGAATGGCCGGCGGATATTGCCGGAAATATAAACGCCCTGAATCTCCAATGCGCCAAAGTCCGTGATTTGTCCCGCTGCGTCATATGAAACCAGTATCAGGTCAATGTTGCCCGCCGATTTGCCTTGTCTGTCATTAAGGCGCACTTCGGTAAGTGAGGTCCACGTGGTTTGTGCCGGGGAGAAAAACGCTGCCGCATCGTCCGTGATAATCCAATCTTGCCGGAACCGTATCGGGCAGGTAATTGCCGGCTCACCGTCGGCTTCAAAAATGCTGCAAACGCCCAATGGATCATTAGCTTTATCTTTTGTACAGTTGGCGACCCTGTTATTGAACGGGCACAGACGATTCTGACGATACCGCACAGCACGGCCTGATTTGTTGTCTACAGGGAAGCCAAAAACTTCGGCCAGTGGATGACTTGGCATGATTAAGCTCTCTCCTGATGCAGTCAATTCGCGCGCTTCCAGGTGCCGCCGGCCAGCCGCCAGATCACCGTGTCGCCGGTGACAATCACGCCGTTTTCAAGGCGCGTC
>CAYMTN010000252.1:0-7293 GCA_964393335.1 uncultured Anaerolineaceae bacterium | reverse complement strand
TGACACAAAACGGCGCATGGACGCTCACGGCAGGCGACCTCGCCAGCGGCGGTGCGTACCTGTTCAGCAGTGGCGACCCGGCGGATACGCTCAGCCTGATATTTACGGGTTCGCGCGTGGACGTGGTCTACGTCAAACACCCGGCGCTGGGCCTGTTCAGCATTGAGATCGACGGTGCCGTTCTGTATACCGTCGACAGCGCCGGTGAGGCAGCTTTCGGGGCGATGGTGGCGCTCAACGGACTCGGCGACGGTCTGCATACGCTGCGCATCGTGCCGGTCAGCGGTATGGTCGCCATCGACGCGTTCGTGGTCGCGCCGCAGGGTGAGGTGCCGGTCGTCGTGCCGACGCCAGAACCAACGGCAGTTCCGACCGAGGTTGTGCCAACCCAAGAGCCAACCGAGGTTGTGCCGACTGAAGCGCCGACCGTCGAACCCACGCCGACACCTGAACCAACGGCCATGCCAGTTCCGACTGAGGTACCACCCACCGCCGCACCCGAAGCGACCGAAGCACCGGCTGTCGTTCCGGTTGGACCAAGCAGGCCGAGTATCGGGTCGTGAAGCCTCAATGACAAGTTAAGTTGATAATAGGACTGCCCTGGACCAGCCACTCTCCAGGGCAGTTTGTGTGGTCATGGAGAACTGAATTTGAAGGGGCGGCGGGACGATCTGGATCGACGATCTGCGGCTGACGAAGCACACCGAATCACCGCTAGAAACCGGCATGGAGTCCGGTCCGGGAACCGCGCCATCACCAACGGCGGGCGCTGGCGGCATGACCATCAATGAGCTGTTTGAGCGAAGAATCAACAAAGGTGCCGGACAACTGTTGCTCAACATGGCCGGCCTGTCGAATGCTCCCTATTTCCCCGATCCGAGTGTCAGGCCCTGGATGAAATACCGCTGCAAAAAAACAAATACAAAGATCGTAGGCAGCGTCGCCAGCAGCGCCCCCGCCGTGATCAGTGGCCAATCGGTGACATATTGGCCCTGAAGCGTCGCCAACCCTGCCGTTACGGGGCGTAGCGCATCCGATTGCAGCAGGATCAACGCCCACAGGAAATCGTTGAACACCCAGGTGAATTCAAGCGTAGCGAGCGCCGCCAGTGAGGGCAGGCTGAGCGGCAACATGATCTGCCAGTAGATGCGGAACTCGCCGCAGCCGTCCACGCGCGCCGCGTCCAGGATTTCTTCTGGCACGGTGCGCATAAAGTTACGCATCACGAACGTACAAAAACCAAGCTGGAAGGCGGTGTGAATCAAGATCAACGCGCCGTAGGTGTCATACAGGCCGATTTTGTTCACCAACCGGAAGACCGGCAGCAGCAAAATTTGGAAGGGCAGCATCATACCGGCCACGTACATAAAATAAAAAAACAGGTTGCCCCGAAACCGGAAACGCGCCAGCGCATACGACGTCAGCGACGACAGAAACAACATCCCGACCAATGACGGAACTGTGATGATGAAGCTGTTTAGCAGGTATTGGCGGATGTGCGCCTGCTTCCACGCTTCTTGAAACTTGTCGAGTGACATGACGGTCGGTATGCTCCAAAAACCGTGAATCGAGATGTCGTCCATCGTGCGGAAGGACGTGACCAGCGACGCAAAGACCGGCAGCAGCCACAGCAGCGTGAAGGCGGTCAGCGCACCGTACTTGATGAATCTCATGATCGCTCTGCGATTGCGTTCAGCGCGTTCGCCCGGTTTGGTGAGACTCGCTATTGTCGCCATGATGCGCTCCTAATACTCCAGCTCTTCTTTCAGCGTACGCCACAGGTACAGGCCCACAAACACCACGCTGATCGAGAACAGCACGACCGCAATCGCACCGCCGTAACCCATGCGATAGTTATTGAAGGCTTCCATGTACATCAGGTTCGCCAGCACCTCCGTATTCTGGTTGCCCCTGGTCATTATTTGGACCAGGTCGAAGGCGCGCAGCGAGTCGATGATCGAGATAATGACAATGATCGTTGTGACCGGGGCCAGCAGCGGGAAAATGATGTGGCGGAACAACTGCCAGCGGTTGGTGCCATCCACCAGCCCGGCGTCAATCAGCGTCGGATCGATGTTCTTCAGCCCGGCGAGATACAGCACCATCACGTAGCCGACCTGCCGCCACACCGCCGCCGCGATGATGCAGTAGATGGCGATCTGGCGGTCGGCCAACCAGCCGGGCGGATCGGTGGTAATGCCAGTGTCCACCAGCAGCGTGTTGATCAACCCTTTGCTGGGGTGATAAACCCACGACCAGACAAGCGCAATCACCGGGCCAGAAAGCACCAGCGGCGAATAGAAGCTCACTTTGTACCACCTGCCGGCGCGCATCTCGGTATTAAAAATCATCGCCATCGCCAGGCCGAGTGTTGTCGGTACGGTGATAAACACCACCAGCCAGCGCACATTGTTACCCAGCGCCTCGGTGAAGGAATGGTCGTCAAACAGGTCCTCGAAGTTTCGCAGCCCAATGTAATTCGGAGACGAGACGCCGTCCCAATCGGTCAGGCTGAGATAAAACGTATAGACCGTCGGGCCGATGATCCAGATCAGGTATAACACCAGCGGTACGGCGAGGAACAGGTAAGGCACCAGGGAAGACGGAATAGAGGGCAGCCGTCCCTCACCAGATTTGGCCAGGCGGAACAGCCCATCATTGACCCACGGATGCAGGATCACCGCCTGCGCGATCAAGCCGAACACAGCAACCAGTGCGATCTTAAAGCCGTTGCTCGTTTGAACGTATTGGTCGATCAGTGGATTGTCCTGGATGACATAAAAATCAAGGTAATAGAACAAAGCGACCAGGCCAAGCAGCGCCGTCGCTGCCGAGGCGAGTTTGCCGCGTTCGGGGCTGTTCAATCCCCAGAGCGTGATCACGAATGTCCCCAGAGCGGAGAAGGGAATCAGCAAAATCCAGGCAGACGCATATTGGCCGTAGGGGCGACTCACCAGAACTTCAGACATCAGCCGCGCCCCGTTGTATTTGACCTCACCCCAATACCAGGGCGCAAACAAAAATGCGATCAGGACCACGGCGGCACAAATCAGTCCCACAAAGTTTGCCCAGGAGGGATCAATGGGGGCCCGTACATCTTGCTTCTGCTGCTTCTGTTGAGCTGTCGAAACCATTGTAGCCATTTTTCGTGTCCTCGTGTTGAACGGGCATGTGGGAGGCGGATGGCACGGCCAACACCAGACCGCCATTGACCGTGCCATGTCAACCCGGCATCACACAAAGGATACCGCCGGTTGGGGGTTTATTCGGTCTGCCCTTCCTCGACCAGGCGCACACGCTCAGCTTCGAGGTCAGCCAGAATCGAATCGATTGAATCGGGGTTATCCCAGAACGACATGAAGCCGTCCATACCAGCGTCGGCCATGGGCGGGGTGGTGTCGCGGTCGTAAAACTGGAGCACGTTGTCAGCCGAGTTGATCAGATTGATGCCCTTCTGGGTGGCAGGCGATGCGTTAGAGATGTCAACATCGGTGCGGGTGGGCAGGCGGCCCAGTTCGTCAAACGCCATCTGCTCCACTTCCTTCGAACCCATGAAGGCCAGGAATTCCTTACCACCTTCGGGGTTGCGCGCGTTGGCGGCCATGAACAGACCGTCAGTCGGCGCGTCCTCGCCAATCGGCATGGTCGGGTCGATGACCGGGAAGCGGAAGAAGTCGAGATCGTCTTCCATCTCATCCGGGTACGAGTCGGTGATGAACTGGCCCATCAGGTACATCCCGGCTTCGCCCTGCACCATGAAGTCCAGCGCTTCCGACCAGCTATAGGCAGCCGGGTCCGGGATGAAGCAGTTATGATCGAGCAGTTGCTTCCAGTAATCAAACACGACCTTCACGCGCTCGTCGGTGTAGGATTCCTTGAGCAGCATCAGGTCCAGGTGGAACTGGGGGCCGTTGACACGCATGTTGATATAGTCAAACCAGGCCGCAGTCGTCCAGCGATATTTTGTGCCGATCGTGAAGGGGTGAATGCCCGCTGCGTTGAACGTGTCGCACGCCGCCAGCAGGTCGTCCCAGGTTTGGGGCGGCTCGGTGATGCCCACCTGCTCAAAGAGCGAGGGGCGATAGTACACGGCCCACCAGTAGTAGGAGGTCGGCAGAAAGTACTGCTTGTCATCGACTGTCGCCAGCGCCTTGAAGCCGGGCGCGTAGGTGTCGTTGAACCCGTAGTCGGCCCACACATCCGAGATGTCGAGAATGAGGCCGTTGTCGATGAAGAAGCGAGCGCGGTTGCCAGCGAACCAGGTCAGCACATCCGGGGCCGGCTGCGCGATCAGGTACGCACGGATCGCCTGCTTGAAGTCTTCGTGCGCAATGATCGAGTGCTCGACCGGCATTGTCGGGTTAGCATCGTTCCACATCTTGACAACTTTCTCGTCGAAAGCGCGTGGAATAGGATCACCATTATACGAATTATAGGTGATGTATTCGGGGGCTTGCGCCATGGCGCTGAATCCGACCGGCACCGCGATGGCGACGATCAACAACAGCGTGATAAACAATCCTGACTTGGTGATTTTAGACACGGTTTTTCTCCTCACAAACACTAAACGTTCGAAAGCGCTTAAGTTCGATTAGTCGATGCTCAGGACATTGGTTTATAGTCTCAGATGATCGGGGCTAGCCTCCTTTCCCGCTCAATTACATGCCCCAAAGTAGGTGTGTTCTGGCTAACTTTAAGTAGTGGCCGGGCCACTTAGCGCGGCGAGGCCGATGACTGGCGAACGACAAGCAGCGGAGCCAGCTCCACAGGTTCCGGATGGTTGCCGTCGAGCACCTCAAACAGAAGCTGTGCCCCGATGTGCCCCTGTTCGGGGGAGCGCTGGCTGATGGTCGTCAAGGGCGGGGCAAATACGGCAGCGGTGGGGATGTCGTCGTAGCCGGTGACGGTCAGGTCGCCCGGTACAGCACGGCCCATGCTGCGCGCCTGTTGGATAGCGCCCATAGCCATACGGTCGTTGTAACAGATAAGTGCAGTGATATTGGGGTGATTTTTGAGCAGTTCACCCGCGCACATACTGCCGCTTGAAGTGGACCAATCGCCGTGCATACGCGGGAACGCCTCGTAATCCAATCCTGCTTTTTCGGCAGCAGTCTGCACGCCTATTTGGCGGTATTTGACACCATAATTGGTATCTTCCGGGACATCGATCACGCCACAACGTGTGTGCCCCAGTGCGATCAGGTGCTCCATCATCTGATGACCGCCCGCTTGGTCATCATGCCGCACGTAATAGTCACAGGCTTCGTAGCCGATTACCACGGCGGGGATTCGTTTTTCCTGAACGGGTTTCAGCGCCGACGCAGTGGGATAACTGTCGATGGCAATCACACCATCCAGGTACCCGCTGCGGATCAGTTGTTGATAGTGAGTATCTGGTCCGTCAGACGCCAGTTGGGGTGTACTCAATAAGATGTTGTAGCCGCGCGGGGTGCATTCGGCTTCGATCCCTGCAAGCGTATTCATGATGTTCGGATCGGTGAAGATAGCTTCGTAGACGTAGGGGAATACCACCGCAATAATGTGCGTCTTGCCAGAAGACAACGCGCGTGCTGCCAGATTCGGCACATAACCCAGTTCATCCACCGCCCGCATCACTTTTACTCGTGTTGCTTCGGTGAAATAGGGCGTGTTCGATAGCACTTTCGATGCTGTTGCTGTTGAAACACCTGCCCGTTTGGCTACGTCTTCTAAAGTAGGCACTTCAAAAAAACCTCTTGACTCTAATTACGGGTGAAGTTTTCTAGTTAAGCGGTTAACTATCCGGATAAAAAAATCCCGGCGCCGTGCAGAAATGGAGTAGTTAAGCCCTTAACTATAGAATATTAAAAAACTCAACCGCTGTCAAGCTCGTAGGAGGCTTGGCATAGCAAACGCATAGAAACAAGGAACCGCGGAATAATGGCGGACTCGTGAATAAGGGGAGCCATCATGACAGAGCCGGTCTTTACCAGCATAGAAGAGTGTTTCAGCGAATTACTAGATCCGCGCGCGCCAGGGCGCTGCGACCACAAATTGATCGACTTGATTATCATCACCGTTTGCGCCGTGATTTGTGGGGCGGATAGTCGGACAGGTGTCGAAACGTTTGGGAAAGCCAAGCTGTACTGGATGAAGCGCTACCTGGACCTGCCGAATGGGATACCATCATACGCTACGTTTGGGCGGGTATGCGCCAGTCTGAATGCGGAAGCTTTTCAGGCAGGTTTTGGCCGGTGGATGGAAGCCGCGTTTCGGGTGACGAAAGGCAAAGTAGTCGCGATTGATGGCAGGACGGTACGGCGCAGTCACGACCAGACCATCGGCCAAGACGGGATTTACATGGTCAGCGCATTGGCCAGCCAAAACGGGATTGCCCAGGGACAGCGCCAAGTGGACAACAAGTCCAATGGGATCACTGCGATCCCGGAGCTACTGCGTTTACTCGATGTGTCAGGGTGCATCGTGACGATTGATGCGATGGGCTGTCAGAAAGACATTGCTCATGCGATCCGCGACACCAAAGCAGACTATGTGTTACGCGTGAAAGACAATCAGGGGCATCTCTATCAAGAACCTGGACGAGTGGTTTGCCTATGCAGACCAAGTTCAATTTCAGGACATGCAGCACGATCATCACCAGATGGTCAATAAGGGGCACGGGCGCATCGAAATCCGGCATTGTTAGACCATCCCTGACCCGGTTGCCTTTGAGCATATCCGACATCATGAGGCTTGGGCAGTCTGAATACTCCATTTCGCCTATTTGATATTACAGAAACCGCCCCCGGATGATGGTTTGTCCGGAGCGGTTCTGTTAGCGGTCACCCGCTACGACCCGATGCCTGGCCTGCTTGGCCCAACCGGCGTAACCACCGATGGCCCAGTTGGGAGCGGTTCAGCAGCTGGTGGGACTTCGGTCGGGTTTGGCGAAGTATGCCTTGAAATCACGAAGGCGGGACTGATAAAAATGGATCACAATAGTCATGATCTCACTGGTCGTCAACTGTAACTGCTGGTTGCGCTTCAGTGTGCCCCGTTGCACCAAGGTCTGACACCCTGCGGTTCAAACCGCTGGCAGAAATCATCAACTTGGCAAAACAGTTCCAGTAAACTCATGAGTGGAATGCCTCTTGTCTGGGTTTCAGCATCCTGAAAGCATACCGCTTTCTTTGGACGGCATCCTTATCGTCTATCCCGGACTGAGTTTATGTACGCACTCGTCGCCTAGATTTGCCTGAAGGGTTTGTTCGCACCCTGTCAAGAGCCGCCCGATAACGGTTCACCCGCAAGTTG